>JBCCWH010000036.1:0-30179 GCA_039193915.1 Planctomycetota bacterium | reverse complement strand
CCTCGATCGAGAGGATGTCGTCCAGCAGCGCGTTCTCCTCGTCGTTGAGGACACAACGCGCCCGCGCCGCCATCATATTGCTACGCCAGATACTGATGCTCGGCATCTAGTTCCCCATGAAAGATCATATTCGCGCCCGACCAACCGACCGATCCGATCCGGGTCAGATCACGTTGTCCTGCTTGCTCAGCCCGTGGGCCTCGGCGGTGTTGAGCTGGACGAGCTCCTGCTGCTTGAGCCGCTCGGCCTGTTCGGGGTCGACATAGTCGCTGTGGCAGCTCGGGGCCTCCTCTTCGCCCTTGTCGGCCGCGACTTTTTTCTTCTTCTTGGCCGCGAGCTTGTGGATCTCTTCGGGCGAGAGGTAGCCGCGCTGCTCGAGGATCTTCTGCTGCTCGGGGGTCAGCGCGTCGGACTTCACGGTCCGGCCGTCGCCGTTGCGCGCAAAGCCCTCGGCGTTGCCGCTGGCCCAGTCCTGGATCTCCTTCGAGATGCGGACGCTGCACCAGTCGTGGCCACCCATGGCGCAGAAGTCGGTGTCGACATCCATGTCCTCGTCGTGGTAGGCGCGGGCGGTGTCGGTGTCGAACGCGAGCTCGAAGTGCTTTTCCCAGTTGAGCGCGGCGCGGGCCTTGGTGAGTTCGTCGTCCCAGTCACGCGTGCCGGGGATGCCCAGGGCGATGTCGGCCGAATGCGCCGCGATCTTGTAGGCGATGCAGCCTTCCTTCACGTCGCTCTTCTTGGGCAGCCCGAGGTGTTCCTTGGGCGTGACGTAGCAGAGCATGGACGCGCCGTGGTAGGCAGCGTTGGTCGCGCCGATCGCGGAGGTGAGGTGGTCGTAGCCGGGGAAGACGTCAGTGACAAGGGGGCCGAGGACGTAGAACGGCGCGCCGTGGCAGAGCGTGCGTTCGACCTTCATGTTGTATTCGATCTGGTCGAGCGGGACGTGGCCGGGGCCTTCGACCATGACCTGCACGCCGCAGCGCCAGGCACGTTCGGTGAGTCGGCCGATCTCGACGAGCTCGGCGAGCTGGAGCGTGTCGGTCGCATCGGACAAACCGCCGGGCCGGCAGCCATCGCCGATGGAGAACGTGATGTCGTAGCCGCGCATGACTTCGCAGATGTCTTCCCACGCGGTGTTGAACGGGTTTTCCTTGCTGTGGTGGAGCATCCACTTGGCCAGCAGCGACCCGCCGCGGGAGACCAGGCCGATGAGGCGGTCCTTGGCGTAGCGGACGTGCTCGCGGAGGATGCCGGCGTGGATGGTGAAGTAGCTGACGCCCTGCTCGGCCTGGAGCTTCACGGCGTCCATGATGATCTGCTTATCTAACTCCTCGATCTTCTTGCCGATGATCATCGAGTAGATCGGGACCGTGCCGATGGGGACGGTCGAGTTGCGGATGATGGCGTCGCGCGTCGCGTCCAGGTCCCCGCCGGTCGACAGGTCCATGACGGTGTCGGCCCCCCACTGCTCGGCCCACTTGAGCTTCTCGACTTCCTCATCAAGCGACGACGACACCGGGCTCGCGCCCATGTTCGCGTTGATCTTCGTCTTGCTCGCCCGGCCGATACACATCGGGTCGAGCTGGTAGCCCAGCGCCACGGTGTTGGCGGGGATGACCATCCGCCCGGCGGCGACCTCGTCACGGATCTGCTCGGCGGTGAGGTGCGGCTCGCGCTCGGCGACGCGCTGCATCTGCGGGGTGACAATCCCGAGGCGCGCGCTTTCGAGCTGGGTGATGGGGGTGAAGTCGCGGGGATACACCACATCGCGTTGAGACCCATCTGCCTGCTTGAACGTAATCAGCTTGTAGTTCGCAGGCGTCTTCCAACGAACTATGCCATCGGTATGATCGTGCGTTCTCCACCCTTCTGGCAGGAAGTCCCACGCGGTCTTGGTGGACGGCGCGGGCATTCCGGGGGTGTCGGGGGAGCTGTAGGTTTTTGCGCCGCGGACACCCGGAAGGATCACGGCGGGGTTGGCGAAGGAGCCGGGGGTGGTGGTCTTCTCGGTGCCCGGGTCGCCGCCGACGGGGGGGAGCATAAAGTCCGCCGGGTCGATGGTGCGGGTGCCGTCGGGGTTGAGCGGGGTGGTGTTGTTGGTGGTCATGGCTTGGCTTCCTTCGTCGGTGTTCGACGTGGCGGGAAGCGGTTGCCGTGGCCGATGAGACGTGCCGGGGGTTGGCGCGTGTTCGGCTGTGGCTCGCCTCCCTACGCGATTGCCCCTGCCGTGCTCGCACACTTCCGGGGGTCGATCAGGTTCCAAGGGACTGTCTCAGCCGCGCCGGCTTATCCGGGGGGCACCCCTGGCGAGTGTGTTGCAGGATAGGCGTGTATGGGGGGCGGAGCAAGCTTGGACTTGCTGGGGGCTTGGACTGGTTGCTTAAGCAACCAGTCCGGGCGGGTGTTTACTCATTACTTTCCGAGGCCAGCAGCTCCGCGATCACGCGTTGGGCCTCGTCCGCGGGGATCGCGTAGGTCGCGGTTCGGCCGTAGCGGGCGATGTTGATGCCGACGCACGAGCCGTCGAGCCCCAGCAGCGGGCCGCCCATGTCGCCGGCCCAGATCACGCCGTCGTGCGTGAACGCCGCGGGGAAGTTTGTGCGGCGGGTGCTGATCGCGCCGGCCTGTCGGCTGAGCTGTGCGGTCGGGAGGTCGTCGTTGGCCTCCATGTCGAACTTGCCCGTCGCGTCCTGCAGCGTCGCGTGCATCACGACCGACGCGCCGTTGCGCAGCACCTCGATCTCGATCGTCGTGCCCGGCTCGAACCGGCCGATCGCCTCGACCAGGTCGGTGTGGTTCGCGATCGTCATGTCCTGGATGCGGATGATGGCGTCGCCGTCGAGCATGCCCGCGGCCTCGGCCGCGCCGCCTTCGATGACTTCCTGGATCACGGCCGAGCCGCTGCCCCCGAGCCCCGACACGCCGAGGAACGCGGTGTTGCCGTTGCCGATGCTCTGGATCGTTTCGGGGATCGCGCGTGTGCCGACACTGACCACGCCCAGCGCGAGCGGCTCACCCTCCGCATTGGGCGAGACAAGCACGGTGCCCAGCCGATCGCCCTGGGCATCACCGTCCGCCCAGCGCACGGGTGTCGTTCCGTTGGAGCGCTCGACACGGAGCAGCGCGAGGTCGGTCGCCTCATCGATGCCGACCAACGCCACTTCCCGCCGGACCCGGCCGACGCGGATCGCGAGGGTGTCGCTGTGGAGTTCGCTGGCCTTGGTCAGGATCAGCCCGTCGCCGACGACCGTGCCCAGCGCGACGTACTGCGTGCCGCTGCGGACGGCCACGACGCTCTCGCCGCCCTGCGCGGCGACCGGGTCAAGCATCGGCCGGACCTGCTCGCCGGTACGGGTGTAGCGGAGCGCCCGGCGCGGCAGCGGGCCGGGCATGCGTGCGCCCTGCTGCTGCGCGGCGTTGAGTTTTTCGAGCACGCCCGAGACCTCCGCGAAGTTCTGCGGCGTGATGTCGAGCTGCATCTGTCCGTTCGGCCCGACGACGGCGACACTCATCAGCAGCTCGATCTCGTCGCGCGTGAGCACATGCGAGAACTGCTGGTAAAGATTCATCCGCATGACATTGCGGGCGGCCTCTTCGTCGGAGATCGCGCCGTCGCCGTCGGTGTCGGCCGGGTTGATCGGGTTGCCGTCCTCGTCGAGCATCTCTTCGAGGTCGTCGGCTTCGATGGGGTCGACCGGCTCGCGGTGGGGGTTCGTGCTGAGGTCTTCGCCGGCGACAAAGGCGTCCCAGCGCTCGTGGTACTCGTCGATGGCGACGTGCCGGTTCTCGATGACGCGCATGCCGATGTTGCTGTGGATGCCGATGACTTCGCCGTCGAGGTTGTAGAGCGGCCCGCCCGAGTCGCCGGAGATCACGGTGCAGTCGCTGGCGAGGTTGCCAAAGAGCTCTTCGTCTTCGTCGTCGATGTGGTGGAGCAGCCGACCCAGCCGCAGCGGCGGGTGGCGGTCGGTCTGGATGCCGCCCGCGTGGCCCACGGCCAGGACCCAGTCGCCCACGGCGAAGCCGCCCTGTTGCGCGATCGGCGCGAAGGTGTAGTCGCCGGGCTCGGTGATGCGGGCCATGCCGGCGTCGACGTCGTGGTCCACGCCGAGCGTTTCGCCGGCGACGCGTGTGCCGTCGGCGAGGATGATGATGAGTTCTGCCCCGGGCGCGAGCACGACGTGTGCCGCGGAGAGGATGAGGCCGTCTTCGCTGACGATAACGCCGCTGCCCATGCCGCGGCCGTTGCCCGAGCCGGCGCCGTTGGCGTCCCGGACGATGATGCCGACGGCCGCGCCGATGGCATTGGGCGCGACAGCCCGGGCGCGCTCTTCGACGTGCTCCAGAGAGGTGTCTTGTTCCACCGCAACGGCGGGCTGCGCGAGCGCGGGGGATGCAGCGGCGAGCAGGCAGGTCGCGGTGAGGGCAAAGCGGACCAGAGGATTCATGCGGAAGGTGGCTGTCACAAGGGGCTCCATAAACACCAACGGTAGGACAGGCATTCCTGCCTGTCAGCAAGCCGAGGGCCTGAACATTGTTGCACGATCTGTTCGGCTACGCCGAATGACAGGCGGGGGTGCCTGTCTACGAGACACGTTTCACGTATTCGATTTTACTCACCGCCCACCCAGCATCCGCTCGACCACGCCCTGCGCGGCATCAGCGGGGATGGCGTAGGTCGCGGTCCGGCCGTAGCGGGCGATGTTGAGGCCGACCGCTTCGCCCTCGAGGTTCAGCAGCGGGCCGCCGACGTCGTTGGCCCAGATGATCGTGTCATGCGTCAGGGCCATGGGGAAGCGGGTGCTGCGCTCGGACAGCTTGCCGCCGCGTCGGCTGTACGTCTGGGCCGCGCTTTCGCCCTGCTGCTGGGGGTCGTCCTGCGGGGCGTAGTCCGCGCGGTCGCCGAGTGTGACTTCGATCTCGAGCACTTCGGCGTCCTCGCCTTCGCCGCGTCGGACGGTAAGCGTCAGCGTTTCGCCGATCGCTTTGTCGCCCAGCACCTGCACGAGCGCGCGTTGGCCTGCGATCTCTTCCTCGCCCACGGCCGTGATCACGTCGCCTGCGAGCAGCCCGGCTTCATCGGCGGGCGTACCGGGAAGCACAGAGCCGATACCCGCCCCGCTTGCGTTGGATAAGCCGGCCACCCCAAGGAACGGCGCAGACTCGGCCGCCTCGCGCAGGTTGTTGACCTGCTCGGGGATCGGGCGTGCATCGACACCGATCGTGCCCAGCGCCAGCGGCATACCGTCCGCCCCCGGCGCGACGACGAGCTCGCCGAGCACGGGCGGCGCAGCCGACCACCGCACGGGCGTGAGGCCTTGGGCGTCGATCTTCAGCATCGCGATGTCGTTGGCCCAGTCGCCGTTGACGATGCGGGCGTCGTAGTCCATGTCGTGCAGCCGGACCGTGACAGGGCCGTTGAGCTCGCTGGCCTTGGTGATGATGTACCCATCGGCGCGGACGATGGTGCCCAGCGCGACGACGCGCCGCTGGCAGATGACCTCGACCGTGCACGAACCCGCCGAGGCCGTGACGCCGTCGTAGAGCGCGAGCACGTGGTCGGCGATCTTGCCGTGCGTCTGACGAAGGTCGTCGGCGATCTCACCCAGCGCCTGCTGACGCGCCGCGCGGCGCAGGAACTGCCGGGTCTCCGCCAGCCGTTCATCGATCGTGTCGGGGCCGTCACCCAGCGGCGAACCCTCCATCGCGTTCAGCTCTTGCGTCCGACGCTCACGCTCGGCGATGCGTTCCTCATACGCACGGATGTCCGCGATCAGGTCGTCCCGACCCAGCAGCTCGGCCAACTCCTCGGGCTCAAGCTCCACCTTGCCCGTCGCGTCACGGCTCGCCTCGATCGCGTCGCGCAACGCCTCGTCGCCGCCTTCAATCCGACGTGTGATCTCGCGTTGGATGTTTTCGGGTAAGGACTCGAGACCGGGCACAACCGAGCCCGCGCCCTGCGGCATCGCGCTGATCTCGTTGGGCTCAAGCAACTCATCCCACTGCGCGTGGTAGACGTCGATGGGCACGTGCCGGTTGACCAGCACGTTCATCTCGATGTTGCTGTGGATGCCGATGACTTCGCCCTGCATGTTGTAGAGCGGGCCGCCCGAGTCGCCCGAGACGACCGTGCAGTCGGTCGTGATCGCGCCGGTCATCGCGGCGCGTGAAGAGACGTGGACGATTCGGCCAAGACGCATCGGTGCGGGCCGATCGGTCTGGATCCCCGCCGCGTGGCCAAACGCGATGCACCAGTCGCCCTCCCACAGCCCGCCCGCCTCGGCGACGGGGGCGAAGGGGTACACACCTTCCTCGGTGATGCGGGCCATACCCGAATCGACCGCGCGGTTAGCGCCCAGCGCGCGGGCCGCGACCTGCCGGCCGTCGTGCAGCACGATCGTGATGGCGCCGCCGACCTCGGGCAGTACGTGCGCCGCCGTCAGCACGAGCCCGTCTTCGCTGATGATGACGCCGCTGCCCATCCCCCCGCCGGGCATCATGATCCCGACCGTCGCCGCGCGGCAGGGCTCGGCCAGAGCCGTCGTCTGTTCATTGAGTTCGACCAACGCCTCGGGCGCGGGCGACGCGTCCAGCGCTGCCGTCAAGCCTGTAGACATCAACAACCCCACCAGAGCGGGCAACACACGGACGAATCGGGGCATTGGCTTCTTCATGGCCTCTCCAGCGTTTTTCCGACGGGTCCAAGACACACCTGCCCGCCGCCTTCTCCCACCCAACTCTACGCTCCATACGCCCGCCGGGCTTGCCGAGTTTCGCGACGACTCAAAAAAGGACCCAGCCACGGCACGCACCCCGGCTTCTGGCGATGTTATCGTAGCACCGTGACCCTGTTCCCCACCGACGCCGGCCTGCAGATCCTCTCGCTGTCACCCACCGTGCGCGACAGCCACCGGACCATGATCCGCGTGGGCGACCCCAACGCCGGCACCAAGGGCAAGGTCGTCGCCACACTCAACACCCGGCTCATCAACGACCTCGGGCTCTACAAAGGCCAGCCCTGGAGCGACACGCTCGCCCGGCAGGTCGAAGACGCCAAGGGCTTCGACAAGGCCTTCCGCGCCGCGACTCGACGCCTCGCCCGCCGACCGATGAGCCGACGCATGATCGACGACAAGCTCCGGCAGCTCGACCACCCCGCCCAAACCCGCGCGGCCGTGCTCGAACGCCTCGAACACCTCGACCTGATCGACGACGAGCAGTTCGGCCGAATGCTGGTCCGCAGCGAGATGTCACGCAAGCCCGCCGGGCCGATGCTTCTTAAACAGAAGCTCTTCGCCAAGGGCATCGCCGGCCCGCTCGCCGACAAGCTCATCGCCGAGGCGACCGACGACCCCGACGAACAGCGCGACAGCGCGCTCGCCTTCGCACAGAAAAAAATCAGCACCATGCAGCGCCTCGACCCCGACACCCGCTACCGCCGACTCTACGGCCAGCTCGCCCGGCGTGGCTTCAACAGCGACACCCTCCGCCACGTCATGGAAGCCCTGCACGACGACCTCCGCGCCGGCTGGGATGACGACGACACGAACCCCCAGTAGCCGCGTCGCTACGCGACGCCGGGGACGACACCAAGCACAACGATCGCAACGACTCCCCGGCACCACATACCGGTGCGGCTAGTCCAAGGCAACAACCCCGAAGCCCACGCTCAGTGAGCGTGGGCTTCCCCCGCGTTACAATCCAACCATGGCACGACCCACCCCCCCCGCCGCCCTCACGGCACTCGCACTCCTTGCAACGCTCTTGACAGGCTGCGTCAAGCGGACCCTGCTGATCGAGTCCGAGCCGCCCGGGGCCCTGGTCTATCTAAACGATGAGCCGGAGGGACGGACACCCATGACTGTCCAATTCAAGTGGTACGGGACCTACGACGTCCGCCTGGAGAAAGAGGGGTATCAGACCCTGCATACCCAACAGACGTTGGCCCAGCCTTGGTGGGAACACCCCGGACCGGACCTCTTCGCCGAGATGATCCCCGACAAGCGGGTCGAGCGGGTATGGACCTTCACCCTAACTCCCGCCGTCCCCGCAGAAGATGTCGACACCGACATGCTGCTTGACCACGCCCGGCAACTCCGGGAACTCAACGACCGGCCGGTGGAGTGAGATCGACCGCCCCCACACGCCAGTGAACGCCGATCACGCCGCTTTAGACATGGCTATCTTCCCCAAAGACATCGACTTAGACCGCGCCAAGGCTCTGACCATCACCTGGTCCGACGGCCGCATCTCGGTCTACCCCGTGGCGTTCCTCCGGCGAAACTCCCCCTCCGCCGACGCGAAACAGCAGCGTGAGGAACTGGCAAAAAACCCCCTGGCGGTGCTGCCAGCCGGGTCGGGCGGGTCGGGGCCACTGCGGGCGGAATCGGTGGAACTCGTCGGGAACTACGCGATCCGGCTGATTTTTTCGGATGGCCACGGAACCGGGCTGTTCACCTGGGCGTATCTGCGGGGGATCGACCCGGGCCAGGCCCAGGCCACGCCGGGGTGACGCACGCGGGCATCCCCGATATGCTACGGCCTGACCAAAAGCCTCTCGGCTCTATTACCGGGTCACGTCTCAAGACGGTTTTTCAGGTACCGACCGATAAGACAGGACGCATTACTACTGCCCCTGATGACAAAACCCCACGAATGACGATGGATTTCGGGCGGTGTACGGACACCGCTTACACCCTCAAGTTTCAAGGGTAGATTCGGATCAAACCGACATTGGCAACAGTCAGAGAACTAGTCGGGCGGCTCAAACAGGAGAGCCACCCATACAAGACATTGGTCAGCGCTCGGGGGCGGGTGCTGACCAAGCTCCGAAGCGGATCATTCTCCATTCTTGTGCAACACGTGTTTCACAGGGGATGACACGCCGTTAGAAACCGGGCACTTGTCCCGGACCGTTTGGATGCATCTTTCCAAGGAGACGCATTGATGCTACGTAAGATTTCGACCGCAGCGCTCGTAGGTGCCATGGCAGCCGGCTTCGCCGGTACCGCCTCGGCAGATGAAGACCGTATTGCCCAGCTGGAGGCCCAGGTCGCCCAGCTCCAGGCACAATCCCAGGGTGACTGGCTGACCGAAGCCCGCGCCGACGAAGTCCGTGGCCTGGTCCAGGACGTCCTCGCGGACTCCGCGACCCGCGCCACCCTGCTTCAGGAAGGCATGGCCGCCGGCATCGACGACAACGGCCACGTGTTCCTGCAGTCGGCCAACGGCCAGTTCACCATGAACATCTCGGGACAGATCCAGTTCCGCTACGTGTTCAACTACCAGGACGACCGCTCCACCGCCGGCGTCTCGGACGAAGCCGCATCGAGCTTCGACGTCCGTCGCGCTAAGGTTGCCTTCTCGGGCACCGTCGCCGACGGCTGGGACTACCTGATCCGCATCGCCGCCGACCACAGCAGCTCGGCACGCGACATGATCGCCGAAGACGTCATCATCGGTCACGACCTCGGTGACGGCTGGAAGATGCAGGCTGGCCACTTCAAGCTGCCTTTCGCCCGCCAGGAACTCATCAGCTCCAGCCGTCAGGTCGCCGTCGACCGCGGTCTGGCGACCGAGTTCTTCACCCTGGGCCGCGCCGAGCAGGTGCAGTTCAGCTACGCCGATGACCAGTGGCAGTTCCACGTCGCACTCAGCGACGGCGCCAACTCCGGCTTCACCACCCTCCCCGGTGGCGGCACCAACGACTTCGCCGTCACCGTCCGTGCGGATGTCCGCCTCGACGGCGAGTGGGACGACGCCAAGGATGAGTTCGGCAGCGACTCCGACGCCCTCTTCGTCGGTGGTGCAGTCCACTACGAAAAGACCGACGGCGCAGCAGCGATCGACGACCAGTTCATGTGGACCATCGACGCCCTCTGGAAGACCGGCGGCTTCGGCATCACGGCCGGTGTCTTCGGCAACCACACCTCGGCTAACACCGGCTTCGCCGATGTTGACCAGTACGGTGCCTACGGCCAGGTCAGCTACATCCTCGACGAGAAGTGGAACGTCTTCGGCCGTCTCGACTACATCGACGACGACACCGCTTCCGACGAACTGCTCGCGCTCACCGTCGGCCTGAACTACCACTTCAACGACAACGTGAAGTTCACCACCGACATCATCTACACCCTCTCGGGCGACGACCCCTCGGCCGCAGGCTCGATCAACGGCGGCGAAGCCAGCTCAGGCCTCGGCCTGCAGTCGGGCGTCACCGACGACGACGAGCAGCTCGCCTGGCGTGCTCAGCTCCAGCTGCTGTTCTAAGACAAATGCTGCCTGACCCTCAGGCAACCATGATTCAACCGCAAGACGCGGGGCACACGCCCCGCGTCTTGTTTTTTGCGCCAACACTACCCGAGAGCGCGGCCGCACATCGTGTGAATTGTGTTAGCAACGCGAGCACTGTGAAAACGCGTGCTATTCTTCCTTCATCACACGTAGCACCCCGGATGCACCGACGCGATGGCCAACGCCCTTCCTAACGAGACGACGATCCTGCTGGTCGAGGATGAGCCCGACCTGCTTGAGCTGCTCCGCTACAACCTGGACCGGGAGGGCTACCGGGCCGTCACGGCACAGACCGGCGAGGAAGGCGTCCAACACGCCCGCGAGCTGGGCGACACCCTCGGGCTGGTGCTGCTGGACCTCATGCTCCCGGGCATCGACGGGCTCGAAGTCTGCCGGCAACTCAAATCCAATGACGCCACCGCGTCGATCCCGGTCGTGATGCTCACCGCCAAGGGCGAAGAGCACGATATTGTCCGCGGGCTCGAGCAGGGGGCCGACGACTACATCACCAAGCCGTTCAGCCCGCGCGTGCTGCTGGCACGGGTCCGCGCGGTCCTGCGCCGGGCCGAGCGTGACCACCGGCCTAAGCCCAACAACCTTGTCGAGGCCGGGCCGATCACGATCGACCCAAGCCGGCACGAAGTCCGCGCCGACGGCAAGAACGTTGCGCTGACCGCGACAGAATTCAAACTCCTCACGCTGATCGTCTCCAAGCCCGGCCGCGTGTTCACCCGCCAGCAGATCATCGAGACGATCCACGAGGGCTACGCCGCCGTGACCGACCGCAGCGTCGACGTGCAGGTCGTCTCGCTGCGCCGCAAGCTCGGCGACACCGGCCGGCTGATCGAGACCGTCCGGGGTGTGGGCTACAGGATGCGGGATGAGTAGGGGTTTGGCTGTGACTTGAACTCCACGATGGAACACCACCAATAGCCGCGTCGCTACGCGACGCCGGGGGCGACACCAAGTACAACGATCTCAGCAATGCTCCGGCACCGCGTAGCGGTGCGGCTAATCTCGGAACACACCCGCGCGGTACGCTTTCGCCATGTCCTTCGTTATTACCCCCATCCCGACTGCCATCGCCGACATGCAGTCGCTTCCGCTGGTCGGGCTGCTTCTGGCGACGCTGATCGTGCTCGGTGTCACGATCTGGGTCATGACCCGCTACCGCAAGTGGCTGCGCGACCTCGGGGACTCGGCGGCGAAGCTCGCGCAGGGGGACCTGTCCACCCGGGTCCCGACGAACGGCCCGCCCGACATCGCTGCGCTGGCGGACACCCTCAACCAGATGGCCGAGCAGCTCGACGGCCGGCTATCCGAAGTCGCGGAACAGCGCCACGAACTCGATCGGCTTGAATCCATCCGTCAGGATTTTGTCGCCAACGTGTCGCACGAGCTGCGCACCCCGATCAGCGCGGTCAAGGCCGCCGCCGAAACCCTGCTCGACGAGCATGAACACGCGCCGGACGGGCCGATCGATACGGCGGCACATGTCAACTTTCTAAAAATCATCCTACGCCAGTCCGACCGCCTGCAGTCGATCGTCGAAGACCTGCTCTCGCTAGCGAGCATCGAGCAGGGCAACCGCGAAGGCGCGATCGAACTGACCGCCGCGCCGCTGTCGCCCCTGATCGCGGCCGCCGTCGAAACCGTCCAGGCCAAAGCCGACGCCAAGAACATCTCCATCCGCACGCGATGTGAAACCGGCCTGATGGCTGTGATGAACCGGATGCTCCTCGAACAGGCGCTGATCAACCTGATCGACAACGCGGTCAAGTACAGCCCGGAGGGCACGGTGGTCGAGGTCGATGCGGGTTCGGCGAACGACGAGGTGGTCATCCAGGTCACCGATCATGGCCGAGGCATCGAGCCTGCGCACCTGCCTCGCCTGTTCGAGCGGTTCTACCGGACGGACAAAGCCCGCAGCCGAGCGCTGGGCGGGACGGGTCTGGGGCTGTCGATCGTCAAGCACATCGCCGAGGCGCACGGCGGCCGGGTCCAGGTCGAAAGCCGGGTGGGCCAGGGCAGCCGATTCACGTTGGTGATTCAGCCCGGAGGCGGCCCCCGATAGGCCAGACGCGCTCGGCGGCGCCAGCTCTGCAATCAAGAAAAACAGGTTTTTCGGCCCGGAAAGAGCGTTTATTGCTGATTGTTAGCTTTGCATGAGCGATGTCAACGGTGTTTAGGATCGGTTAGAATCCCGCGACTCCCAAGGAGACTGCTATGCGTACGATTGCCAAACTCTTCGGCCGATCACCTTTCGTCCCGATCCAGCAACACATGGAGCGGGTCGCCCGCTGCGTGTCCAAGGCCCAGGCGATGATCGACGCCTACCTCGCCAACGACCAGGCCACGGTCGAGAAACTCGCGGCCGAGATCGACGAGATCGAGGAGACCGCCGACCACCTGAAACGCGACATCGAGCACCAGCTGCGCGGCGGCGTGTTTATGGCGGTCGACCGGGGCCGGCTCCGCCAGATCATCATCGTGCAGGACTCGATCGCCGACAAGATGCAGAACCTCGGCAAGCTGCTGACGCTGCGGGCCTGCGGCGACGTGCCGCCATTCGTCGAAGAGTTCAAGGCCTTTGTGCAGATCAACCTCGACACGTTCGACGCGATCCGCCAAGTCATCGACGAGCTGGACAACCTGCTGGAAGCGGGTTTCGCCGGCGGCGAGGCGCAGACGACGGTCGAGCTGATCCGCCGGGTCGGCGAGCTGGAGGCCCAGGCCGACGTGATGCAGCACGACCTGCTCAAGCAGCTATTCGCGCACGAGTCTGACCTGACCGTGGGCAGCTTCTTCCTCTGGACCAAAGTCCTCAAGCAGGTCAGCGACCTGGGCGACCGCAGCAACCGCCTGGGCAACCGCATCCGCGGGATCCTGCAACTCAAGTAGTCCATCGGTTTGGTACACCGGCCCCGCCGGCATCGTTCGTTTGCCCAGCCGACACACTGGTCGGCACCACTATCGCCCCCTAACGGAAGCGACACGGAATGACCCTGCTCCTCGCCTTCGACCCGTTTGCCGGCCTGACCACCAACCAGGCAATCCTGCTCTGCCTCGCCGTCGCCTTCGGCTTCTACATGGCCTGGAACATCGGCGCCAACGACGTCGCCAACGCCATGGGTACGTCCGTCGGCTCGGGCGCACTCACACTCAAGTGGGCCATCATCCTCGCCGCCATCTTCGAATTCAGCGGGGCCTACCTCGTCGGCTCCAACGTCTCCGAGACCGTCCGCAAAGGGATCTTCGACCCGATACAAGTCACCGCGATCGAGGTGCAGGACGCTTTCGACCTCGAGGAGCCGCCGTCGTCCGAATTGGTCACGACACTAACGGCACTGATCAAGGAAGACGCCGAGAGCATCGCAGAGCTTGAAGCCGAATCGCCCGAGCTGCTCCTGGAGGCACGCACGTTCATCGATCAATACCCCGACTTCCGCAAGGTCTACGAGCCGGCGCAGCAGAAGGGCTCGCTGAACCTCGCGATGGGGATGATCGCCGCGCTCCTGGCGGCGGGGCTCTGGCTCCAGATCGCGTCGTACTTCGGCTGGCCGGTCTCGACGACGCACTCGATCGTCGGCGCGGTGGTCGGGTTTGGCTGTGTCGCGCTGGGGATCAAGGCCGTGGACTGGGTCGGGTCCCCCGGGGAGTTCGGCGGGGTCGCGAAGATCGCCGCGAGCTGGCTGGTCTCGCCCCTGCTCGCCGGGTCGATCGCGTACCTGCTGTTCCGTTTCGTGCAGAAGGGGGTGCTCAACAAGCCCGACCCGGTGAAGTCTGCCAAGCGCATGACGCCGGTGATCGTGTTCTTCATGGTCATGATCCTCGCGGGGATGACCGCGTTCAAAGGCCTCAAGCACTTCTGGAAGAGCGACTTCTACAAGGACCTCGGGCTCATCGGCAGCAAAGACCCGCTGTTCCCGTTGCTGGTCTTCGGGGCGGCGGCAGTCCTCGGCATCGTCTGCGCGGCGGTGGCGGCGGCGGTCGTCCGCAAGATCGACGACGTCCCGCTCGACACCCGCAAGCAGTTCGAGGCGGCCTACGTCGCACGCTCGCTGGGCAAGATGCACAAGCACATGGCCCGCGTCCAGGCGTCGGCCCACGGCGAAGTCGGCGAGAAGGCCGACTCCATCCTCGCCGAGGTCCGCAAGCTCGAAGACCTCGCGCAGAAGCAGACCGACCCGGCGGCGACGCACTCGGTGTACCGCAAGGTCGAGAAGATCTTTATGTACCTGCAGATTTTGAGCGCGTGTTTCGTCGCGTTCGCCCACGGCGCCAACGATGTCGCCAACGCGATCGGCCCACTGTCCGCGGCGGTGCAGTCGATCCAGGACGGCGCGGCCGCGGCGAAGTCCACCGTCCCGGCCTGGGCACTGCTGCTGGGCGGCACGGGCATCATCGTCGGCCTCGCGACCTGGGGCTGGCGCGTCATGCAGACCATCGGCAAGAAGATTACCGAGCTCACACCGACGCGGGGCTTCTGCGCCGAGCTCGCCGCCGCGACCACGATCCTCATCGCGTCGCTGCCGTTTAGCTGGGCCAAGGTGCCGATCTCGACGACCCACACGCTCGTGGGCGCTGTCCTCGGCGTCGGCATGGCACGCGGGATCGGCGCGATCAACCTCAACACCGTCCGCGACATCGCCGCGTCGTGGGTCATTACGATCCCCGCCGGCGCGGGCCTGTGCATCGTGTTCTACTATGTCTTGCGTCTGATCTTCGCCTAACCGATAAGCGCTGTATGAAGATCCTGCTCTTCCGACATGGTATCGCCGAGCCCCGCATCGACGGGCTCGACGACCCCCACCGCCAGCTCACCCGGCGCGGCTACAGCCGGACCCAGCTCGCGGCGATCGGCCTCACCCGCCTGATGCGGCCCGTCGACCTCATCCTCACCAGCCCCTACACCCGGGCACAGCAGACCGCCGCCGTCCTCGGCCTCGCGATGCGAAGAACGCCCGAGATCCTCGACGCCCTCACACCGGGCCGAGACCCGAACGAAGTCATCGACCACGTGCTCGAACGCGAAGACACCTCGGTCGCATTAGTCGGCCACAACCCACAACTCGAACAGATCGTCTCGCTGCTCTGCGGCCGCGACCCCGTCCGCAAACTCACGCCGATCCGAAAAGCCGGGGGCGTGCTGCTACGCGCCAAGCGGTTCCCAGAAAAGCCGGCGACACTGCGGTGGGCGATCTCGCCGCGCACCCTCCGGATGCTCGCCAGACGACTCCCGCGCCAGCGCCCGCCCGTCCCGATGTCACGGACCGTTTTCGAGACAGAGCCGATCGACCCCGCCGCACCGGACTCGCAGCCCAACACGGGGCCGGGCACCGGCAGGCGCGCGTAGTGCGAAACCCGCCACAACGCGTGCGTCGCAGGCGCCGCCTCTACATCGCTTCACAAAACACCCTACCCCAGCAATGCTGCGATCCGATCCGCCAACTGGTCGATCAACGGCTGGACCTGCTCACTGTCGGGGCGACACTTCCCCAGCTTTGTGAACAGCCGACTCAACGCGCGCGTCTCTTCACCTGTGAGTGGGTTGAGCTTGCCGGCATCTTCCTCGGCGTATTCGACTTTGAGTACACCCTGCGCCGCATGGTTACGGTCGGCGATCAGGCCGTGGTGATGCCGGGCGCGACCGAGCACGACAAACGGGAAGTTCACGTTCTTGATCGGGCCACACGTCAGCTTCTTCCCCCCGATCGCGCCGCGTAGCGGGCTGGGGAGCCACCGGCTCTTCGTCGGGATGTTCGCGACTCGGCCCGCCGAGTACCAGCCCAAGCCGCCGCCCACGATCGCGCCGACCACCGCACCGGCCATGAACGACACCGCGCCGACCGACGCATCGATCACCCCGCCCGTTGCCGCGCCCCCCGCGACCCCTGCCAGCACCAGGTGTTTCTTCCGCAGGCCAAACAGCACCCAGGCGTGCTCGGAGAACAGGTCGCCGTCAAGCAGCGCTTGCGACTCGACATCGCCTTCCTCACGCTCCAAGCGGTCGTGGCCGTACACCGCCTCGACCTCCTGCCGGCAGCGCCGCTCGAGCTGGCGAAGCCGGCCACGCAGCCTGTTCTGGAGCGCTTCTTTGTGCGGCGCTGCCTCGTCTTCACGCGACAGCACCTTCGACTCCGTCAGCGTCAGCATGTCCGCCAGCAACCCCGCGATCAGACCCGCCGACCGCCGGCGGTAGCCCGCGCGCTGCTCGGCCAGCGCTGCGGCCGCATCACGCATCGGGTCGGCCCAGCCTTCACGCAACTGGCCAAACCCCCGGAGCAATTCGAGGTGTTTCTCAAACGGCGCGGTGACCGCGTTGAACTCACGCACGATGCTGAAGTACTGGTCCAGCGCCGTCCGCCACGGAGCGGTATAGTCGGCATCGCCGATCTTATTGATCAACGCCATGCGCGGCCGCCCCGCCCACCGCAAGATCTCCATCTCCGCCTCGTACTCCTCGCTGAACGGGATCGACCCGTCCACGACGTACAAGACACCCGCCCGACCGCCGTCTGAGACCAACGGCGTTAGCAGCTCGACCTCGTTGCGAAGCTCCGGCACATCGCGGTGCGCTTCGATGAACTTCCGCACGACCTCGTTGCGCCGGTCGACGCCTTCGTCGTGCCGACGCATCCAGTCCAACGCCCGCCGTGCGTTCTCGAAGCCCGGCGTGTCGACCAGCGTGTAGAGCAACGCGCCGTTTACACGCATCGGGAAGTGGTCCGCGTGGACCGTTGTGCCGGGGCGCGGCGCGATCTTCACAGAAGCGTCCTCGGCGAGTGTCGCGACGATGCTCGACTTGCCCTTGTTCGGATGGCCGACAACGACCAGCAGCGGCGCGTGCGCGGAGCCCGCGTCGTCGTGAGGCGCAGTGGGGAGTTCATGCGTCATCACGGCCACCTTCTTCCGACATCGCAACGCTCAGCCAGGGGTCGCCCAGCGTCTGTACCCGGCGCCGCCACTGCGCCAAATGCTCGGCGTCGTCCGACACCAGCCGGCCATCGGTATCGTGCGAAACCGCGCAGACACGCACAGGCACCGCCTCACCCACCGCCGACCGCAGCGCCTTCAGGAACGACAACACCTCGAGCATCGGCGGCTCCCACAGCTTCACGAGCAGCACCACACCGCGCGGCGACCCGGCACCGCCCTGCTTGACCAGCGTACCGATGTGTTCCACCGCCGCCGTATCCTCGTCCATCGTGCGCGCCCCACCCGCCGGCACGATGTCATCGACCTCCAACGCAAGGACCCGCCTGGCCCGGCCGACCGAGCCCGCCGCACGCGACCAGTCCACGACCACCGGGTGCGCACCGACCCCCGCCTCGGGCCAGGCCGAACCGCCTTCGCCAGAGGACTCTTCGCTTGCGTCCTGCGAGATATCTCTGCTCTGCAAGCGATGCAGCACCGTGGACACCCCCGGCGTCGCCAGCAGCGCCGCGCGTGACGCTCGCCCCAACGCCACCTGCGCCCAGACCAGCGCGACCAGACGCGGCAGCAAGCCGTACACCAGCATCGCCAGCAGAATAAACGACCACCACGCCCCGCCCAGTCGACTCGGATCGTCGCCCGTCCCGCGCTGATACCGCGTCTGCGTCACCAGCTCAAGCGATGGCACCGCTTCGGTCACAAAACTCCACGGCAGCGCAACCGCCGACGTCAGCGAATGGAACGAACCGGGCTCGACATCGAGCGTCGTGCTCCAAACAAACAACAAGTCGGTGAACACCACCAGCGACACAAACACCGCCGCCGCCGCGACGTTGAACGCCACCGCGAAGAGCTGCGACCAACGCACGATCGCCCAGAGCTGCACCCGGCCGTACACCCGCCGGTGCGCCCCCGCCCGCCCCACGGACGCCGCCAACGCCTCACGCATCGGCTGGGGCATCAGCCGCGCCAGCAAAAACGAAAGCCGACCCGGGCTTAGCCGACGCAGCACCTCCTGCACCCCCGCAAACCCAGGCAGCCAAGCCACCCAACCCGCCGGCAACACCGCCAGCACCGCCAGAATCAGCGTCGCCGCCTGCAGAAAGACAAACACGCCCAGCGCCGCGACCACGTTCACCGGGCGTTCGCCGTCAAAAACAAAAACCCCCATCGCCACGCCGGCCCCCACCAGCAGCCCAAGCACCACCAGCCCGAAACCAGCCAGCGACATCGCGCTGTGGACCTGATCGCCCAGTGTGTCGGCCTCGGCATCATCGCTATGCGCCATCCACCAACGCAGCCTCGCCGCATCATCCATCGCGCCAGCGTCAGGTGTGTCCGCGAGCTTCGCAGACAGCGCACGGTCACGCGCGATCAACTCGCCGCGCGGCCGCCGCTCGTCATGATTCAGCCGCGCCGCCAAAGCGATCAGATCGACCGGCGAAACACGTGTGTCGGAAGACGTAGCCATACATACCCATGATCGGTCAGATGACCCGCCGCCGCAAAGAAGACACGGATGCGGCTACGCCTTATGCCCATCCATGGGAACCACCGCCGCCTCGCCCGTCAGGACTAACACCGCTTCGACCTGCTCGGGCCGAAGCGACAGCATCGCACACAGCGCATCGCGGTAGGCGTTGAGTTGCCCCCCGTACGCCTCCGCAAGCACGTCCGGCCCGGCCTCGGGAAGCCGGTCGGTCTTGAAGTCGATCAGCCGGGCGCGCGTCGCACGGCCCGCGTCATCACGCCAGACGTGGACCCGGTCGAACATCCCGTGCCACAGCCGGCCATCCACCACCGTCGCAAACGCACGCTCACGCCAAAGCTCCGCCGCACCCGCGCGCGACAGGGCGGCACGCACCGGTGCGGCCTCAAGCATCGCACCCAGCCGACCCGCAAACGCGGCCACCTCATCCGCAGGGCTCGGCTGCCCCGCTTTCTGCAACGCGTCCGCGATCGCATCGTGCCCCGGCAACGGCACCTCATCGGCAAAACCCAGCAGCTCGCACACCGCGTGCATCGCGCTACCAAAACCCCGCCCGCCCGAAGAACTCAGTTTCAACAAGTCCGCCGCCCGCACCCGGCCTTCCCCCGCGGCGTCGCTAGGCCGTCGCTCGGGCCACCCACGCGCCGGCCGCGCATTCGTCGCAAGCCGAACCACGCCGCGCTCGCATGCGCCCGGGGCTTCCGGCTCGACCACCCCCAAACTCCCAGGCGTCACCGCCCACCCCGCATCCCCCTGTGCGTAGAGCACTTCATCGCCGGCGTCGCCCTCCTCCACCTCCGCCGCGAGGGCCTGCCGCAGGATCGCCGCATAGCTCAGGTTTGTTTGGCCAACCGACGACAGCCCGCCCCCCGCCTTCTTCTTCAAAGGCGGCACCAGCATGTGCAGCGCGTGTTTGGCACGCGTCATGCCGACGTACAGCAGGCACAGGTCCTCGCCGCGTTGCCACGCGTCTTCGCGGTCCGCGAGGTGCGACAAGCCGACCGCCTCGAGCTTCCCGTGCTGCACCCGTCGGACCACCGCGCGCGGTCGATCCAGCGGCGAATCGCGGTCCAACATCACCAAGGCCTTGCTGTCATTCTGGCTCAGTGTCGCGTGAAGATCGGGCAGCACAACCGTATCAAACTCCAACCCCTTGGCCGCGTGCAGCGTCATCACCCGCACGGACGCAGGCGTCGGCGACGCCACCCGCGCACGACGCACGACCTCCACCAAACCACTCGCCCGCAACGCGCCCGCCCCCGACGCCGCGCCCGACATCTCCTGGTCGTACTGCTGCGCGAGCGTGACCAACTGCTCCAACCGACGCAGCGAACGCGCATCGCACGACGGCGCGAGCTGCCTGCACCACTGCGCGACCGTCTCGCCGTATCCCCGGTCGAGCAGTGCACGGCGGATGCCCTGCGCCGCAGAAACCACCGAAGCCCGATCGCGCCACGCCACGCCGAGGACCTCACCCAGCGGCGAGTTGCCCACATGAAACGCTGCGACCGAGTCGCCCGGGTGGTCCGCCAAACGGATGGCCGCGAGCACAACGCTCACCGCCGGGGTGTGGTCGATTGGGTTGCCCCCCTCCTCCGACACGGCGACCCCCATCGCACGGAGGCGAAGCAATAGCCCCCGCGCCGCCTTCTTGCGACGCAACAAAACACCCACCGTCTTCCCCGGCGCGTCCCGCACAAGCCGAGCGATATGATCGGCGCAGTACACCTCGTGCGGCGAAGCGCCCCCGCCCGATGCGCTATCGTCATCTCCATCCTCGCGCTGCGCTTCGGGATCGCTCGGGGCCGTCGTCTTGAGCAGGACATGCCCGGGCAGCGCCGCGTCGTGTGCCGCGTGCGTCTCGAACCGCTCGGCCCAAGCAGCTACTACAGCGCCCCATCGATTGCGGTCGTCCTGCAACGCCGCGTTCCCTGGCAGATCCGAAAACACACGGTTCACCGCCTCCAAAACGATCGGCGAAGACCGCCGGCTCTGCGTCATCGTCCACGGCGTCACACCGGGCAACGACTCGACCGTACTGAACAACTCCGCACAGCCGCCACGCCAGCCATAGATCGCCTGCTTCTCGTCGCCGACGCAGAAGAAGCTTCGCCCGCCGTCGGCCGCGGCCGTGACTTCGTGCGCAAACGGCTCGAGCACCTGCCACTGAACAAGCGACGTGTCCTGAAACTCATCCAACAGCAGATGCGTCACGCGCGAATCCAGCCGGTAGTAAAACGCCTCCGCCGCGTCCGCCCCGAGCTCCGGCATCGCCCGCGCAAGCAGGTGCGTCAGATCGCTGAACAGCAGCACGCCCGCCGAGCGTTTCGCCGCGTCGTAACGCGATGAAAACGCGGCGAGCAGGTCGTAGGTCGACTCGGTCATCTGCGCGAGCTGCTGCATCACCTGTGCCCGGGCGTGCGACAGGATCGGCGTGAGCGCCCGAGACCAGACCTCTGGCACCGGGCAGCGGCCGTACTCCGCGTCCGCCCCATCCTTCAAGATCCTCTGGCACAACGCGTGCGACAACACCGCCTCAAAATCGTGACGCTGAACCGCAGACATGATCGCCTGATACGCCGTCACCCAGGTCTTTCGCGGCTTGCCCGCCTGCGTTGTCGGGATGTGCTCACTCAACGCAACCACATCCAGCACCGCAGTCTCCAACAGCTCCCGGCTCAGCACCGGCGGCGGGCTTAGCGTCGACCACAACGCGCGGTCGTCGTACTGCCGATACACATCGTGCAGTTCAACCACCAGCGCGTCGATCGCCTCTGTGACCGATCGGCTCGCGGTGTCGTGGTGGACCCGGCGTAGCAGCTCGATCAACGTCTGGAACCCGTCATCACTCGCGGCCGCGTCGCCAAGTACTCGCTGGATCGCGTCGTAGCGTAGCTCGCGCGCGGCCGGGTGGTGCTCGTCCATCAGACGCGGCTCGGCTGGGAGGTCAAGCTCGAAACGCATTGCTCGCGCAGCGCGGTTGAAGAAGCTGTCGATGGTCCCGATCGACAAACGGTTGAGCCCATCCACCAGCCGACGCAGCATCGCCAGGCACGCATGCTCGCTAAGCCCAAACCCGCCCAGCGCAAAATCAAGCCCCGCCCGCTCGCGCGGATCGACCGACGCGCGCGCCAGCCAACCCAGCACCCGGCCCAGCACCTCGCCCGCCGCCTTTCGCGTGAACGTCGTCGCGAGAATATGCTCCGCCGTCTCCCCCGCGTGCAGCAGCCGCAGGTAGCGCGTGGTCAGCCGATACGTCTTCCCCGTCCCCGCCGACGCACGGATCAGCAGGTGCGGCTGGGCAGGCGGGTGCGCCGACGGGTCGTCGCCATCTGCCCGGCCGTAGGTGCGCCGCAGGAACGCCTCCACCGCGTCGGCGTCGCGCATCGAATCGTCGTACACCGGGTCAGGCATCATCCGCCCCCCATCCCGCCCCGCTGTCCTGCACGATCTGCGCCCTTCCTTCCGCCTCATCCGCGCATAGCCCCGTGAACCCATCATCAAACCGGGGCACCTCCTCACTCGGCGGCCAGTAGCACCGCGCCCGCAGCGCACGGATCACCCGGTCGCGCTCCGCCCGCGCCGACACGATCTCGTCCTCCCCCCAAGCCGCGACCGACAACGCCGTCTCGGACGCGGCTTTGGGCACATTGAAATACGCGACATCGATCTGCCCCCCGTTCACACCCGCCGCCGTGCTCAGGTCGCGATACAGCGGGAGTTGTAAGTCGCTCCAACGCTTGTCGTTCTTGGGCCCGGCGCGGTGCGTCGCCTCGGGCGTCTTTGCACGGTCTGACGTCTTGTAGTCGATCACCATCCACCGGCCGTCTTCGTGCCGATCGATGCGGTCGATCTTGCCGGTCAATGTAAACGCCTCGCCATCGACCTCGATCGCCTGCGACAGACGGCCCGACCGTCCCGCGCCTTCGACATGCACCACACGCCAGCCAGCTTCGACGTGCTGCGCCTGCACCCGCGCCGCGGCCTCGAGCCGACGCCGGAGCTGCTCCACCTGCACCCGTACCACCGCACGCGGGTGGGAGCCGTACTGCTCACGCACCCGCTGGTCGAGCGCCGCACTCAGGCGTTCGAACAGCTTGTCTGACCGGGCTTCGCCCTGCAGCGCCTCATCCCCCAACACACGCAGCGCGGCGTGCGCCAGCGAGCCAAACGCCCCGCCGTCGAGTTCAACCGCACGGTCGTCGAGCAGCCGGAGCTTGCGGATGTGTTTCAGGTAAAAGCGGTACGGGCACGCCAGGTAGTCTCGGAAAGCCGTCACCGACAGCTCGGCCAACACAGGCTCATCGAGCAGCGGCGGCGGGATCAGGAAACGGTCCGTGTCGCCGGGCGTCAGCAGCGTCGGGCGTGGCACCGCAACAGCGTCGTCATCAAAGAACCCGGCCACGCGCCGCGACATCACCGCGTCGCTCCCACGCAGCAACAGCCGGCTAGGCATCAGCGGGTCTCCCACCGAACTCACACGACCCGCCACCAGGACACAGTCCCCCGCAACCCGGCTCGACGCCACCGACGCCAGCATCAACTGCTCCCGCGCAAGCCGATGGTCGTCGTCGTGCAGGCCCAGCGCCTCCCTGACGTGACGGGGAAGCATCGGGTGCTCCGCGATCGGCTCGGGCACCGCCCCCTCGTTGACACCCACGACCACCACACGCGGCGCATCATCCAATGCCAACTCCAGCACACCCACCAGCTCGACCGCCGCCGCCCCGCCCGGCTCGGGCACCGGCGACGTATCCACCTGCCGCAGCACAAAACGGATCGCCTGCGCAAACGTCGTCGTCGGCACGAAACCCGCTTCCCCCGGCAGTTGGCCGATCGCTTCCAGCAACGCCCCCACCGCCTCAAGCCCCAACACGACCGGCCGATCCTCGGGCGCGTGCCGACGCAGCGCCGTCTCGCCATACACCCGTGCCAGCGCCTCGCCGATCGGCCTCGCCCACTGCGACATCGGCCGCCGCGCGGAAGACACGGCCTCCGGCAGCAACGCATGCACCGCGTCATACACCACAGACAGCGCCGCACGCTGCGCAGGCTCACCCAGCCACTCACCCGTCACCTCACCCTGCAGGTGCGCGCTTGCGTAGCGGTCGAGCAAACCCAGCCAACCGCCATCTGCACGATCAAGCTCAGCCCCCAATTCCCGCGCCTCGCGCGAAACATACGCCAGCGCATCGGGGTGACGCAGCAGCCCCGCCAAACGATCAAACCGCAACGCACCCGCGTACTCGCCCAACGCTTCAAGCAGCAGCACCGGCCGCGACCGCGCGATCGGTCGGCCGTTCACCGACCGGGCCGGTACACCCGCGAGCCCAAGCGTCCGCTCGACCACACCCGACAGCGCCGCGTCGCCCAGCCCCACCGTCACGCTGTCCGCCGCCAACGGCTCGGCCGCGCTCCAACGCACAAGCGCATCGAGCACAACCTCCGCCTGGTCCTCGGATGTCCCCACAAACGTGATCGCATCATCGCCCACCGGCAACGCCCGGCCCAACCAATACGCGGGCTCAAGCACGCCCCATTCATCGAACCCCGCTGCATCTTCTGGCGGCGCGAAGACCAGCGCGTGCACCGCCTCCGCGTAGCGTGCGAGCAGCCGTGTGTGGATCGGCCGCAGGTCCGGCGTCGCGACCAGCACGACGTGCGGCACCTGGGGGCCACCCTCGGCGAGGTCCGATGCATCACGCCGCGCGGCGTGCGCGTCGATCAACCCTTCCGCCGCCAGCGCTGCGTGGTAGCGCTCGTCCAGTTCCCCCACCGCCGACCACCGCGCATCACCCGACAGCGCATCGCACTGGGCCGCCGCCTGCGCCGGCGTGAGCCCCACCGTGCCCAGCTCCGCCGCAAGCGACTCCAACTGCGCCGCAAGCGCCCACCAGCCCGGCCAATCGTCACGCCCCGGTGGCGAAGGCGTCAACGCCGACAACAGCCCCGCCCCCGCATCACGAAGCGCACCCGCCCGCACCAGCAGTGATGTCGACCGGTCCGCGATCCCCCGCCCCGCCATCCCCGACCCCGGCATCAGCCGATCCGCCAACCCACCGACCGTCACGACCCTCGGCGGCACCAGCGCCAACCCACGCTCCACCGCCAACTGAGCCAACAGCTCCACCAGCCGACGCTTCGCCCGACCGCCCGGCACGACCACCAGCACCCCCGACAGGTCGCCCGGCGTCGGCTGCTCGGCCTCATCCAGCAGCCACCGCGCCGCCGCCGGCAGCGCCGGGCCGGACCAGGAGAGGAAGTGACGAGTTGGCGTGACACGTTCAGCCATCCGTACAAGGTAGCGGGGATGCTGGAGAGACGGTAGGAGTTGGGAGTTAGGGGTTTGGGGTTAGGGGTTACGAAACGGAAGCGGGCGGCGCGGAGCCGGTTGATGTGTCCCCCAACTCCCAACCCCGAACTCCCAACTCCCAACTCCTGCCCCCGCTACAATCCCACTATGAGCAACAACCTTGAAGAACGGATCGCGCAGTGGGAACAGATGTGCCGTGAGGCACCCGACGACATGTCGTTCCTCTCGCTGGGCAATGTCTATAAAGAAGCCGACCGGACCGAAGACGCGGCCGAGGCCTTCGCCAAGGCGATCGAGCACAACCCGCAGATGTCACGCGCCTACCACGCCCGGGGCCAGGCCCTCATCAAGCTCGGCCGGGAGGAAGAAGCAGGCCCGCTGCTGCTCACCGGCTACGAGGTCGCCGCCGAGCTGGGCGAGGTCATGCCCCAGAAGTCCATGGCCGCGCTGATCCAGAAGCTCGGCCTCGAACTGCCCGAGGTCGAAGACTACAACGCCCGCAAGCAGGAAGTCGAAGCCTCCGGCGACCAGGTCCTCGACAAACGCACCGGCCAACCGCAGAACAAACTCCCCGACCCGCCCATGCGCGGCCCCGTCGGCGCGTACATCTACGCCCACTTCGGCCAGGACACCTGGAAAGAATGGATCGGCATGGGCACCAAAGTCATCAACGAGCTCCGCCTCGACTTCTCCAACCCCGCCCACCAGGACGTCTACGAACAACACATGCTCGAATGGCTGGGCGTGACGAAGGAAGAGGTCGAGGGCTTCGCGGGGAGTCTAGAATGATTGGCCACATTTCTACACTGCCCCCTGTCAAAACTACTTGGTAATGTACTATGTGTCTTGAGCAATCTCCCAAGCTGTTGTTCAAGCGCCTTACAGATGCTAAATGCGTGGCATTCGAATTGGCAGCTACATCAGGGCTAGCCTGCTCATTTCCGGACAAATGGACGAAATGTGAGCTTCCAGTAGTGCGAAGCATGCTGGCTTTCTCTTTTCGTGATCAGATCGAGATTGCACGAGCCGTGGCAAACAACCGCGGTGCCACACTGCACAGCTATGTCTCTCACCCTTGCAACAGAGAACGGCCACGATGGGCATATCTACATCAGTTCCGCTGTGGTCGAAGATTGTCAGTATGCAGATGCCCTATCAGTAATCGCTGGCGAGTTGGTCGCATTGGCACATTCTATGGGAATAGAGAATGGACTTCTGTTTCTGAGGATCATGGATGCGATCAATGCGACGGGATGCCTGCGAGTACAACAATACTGGAACACACTAGCTTATGCAAAGAAGATGCAGATTATATTGAAAGTCAAATGCATGAGCCTCCAGCGTTTTGTAATTTTCCTACGCTGATTAGGAGAGACATGTGGAAATTCTTAGAATCTCATGGATTCTCCGAAATGGAACCCGCGTCAAGCTACATCTATGGGCTTGCAGGTAACGACCAACGAATACGATATGTAGGGCAAACCACCTCAATGTACCGACGATACAAGCTGCATCTTTTTCGCCCAACATCGAAGGCGATGGGGAAATGGATATCCGACTTGCTCAACTCGGGGTCATATCCGATCCCAATGTGTTTAGAGCAGTGCAACTACATCCAAGCCGACAAAGAAGCCGGGATCCCAGGTGGGTGGGCAAATCGCAACCCAGATGAAGCTGAGAAAGAATGGATCATGCGTCTAGACTCTCAGTGCGGCCCCCTGCTGAATCATACCTACAACAGAAAAACAAAGAAAGCCAATAACAATGAAATGGGCGAGTAGATTCGTTTCCTTCTTTGTCATAAACGCCACCATCATTGGCTGCGCCACGACCCCGCCCGAGGCGTACTCCTTTGTCATCATCCCCGACACGCAGAACTACACGAAGTACGAGAAGAACCAGGACAACTTTGTCGTGATGACGCAGTGGGTCGTTGACCACCTCGACGAGCACAACATCGTGCTCGTGCTGCACGAGGGCGACCTTGTTGAACAAAATGCGATCCTTGAGGGCGGCGGGCAGGGGCTTGGCGACCAGACCGGGCTTGAGCAGTGGGCCGCGGCGAAGCGAGCAATCTCGGTGTTGGACGGGCACGTGCCCTACATCCTGTGCACGGGCAACCACGACTACGGCATGCGCAACGCGGAAGACCGGCAGACACACTTCAACACCTTCTTCGGCGCGGCCGACAACCCGCTCAACAGCGACGGCCAAGGCGGCGGCATCCTGCGGGGGATGGGGCCTAACGCCTTCGGGGCGCACACGCTGGAGAACGCATACTTCGAGCTTGAAGGCCCCGACGGCCGCGACTTCCTCATCGTCGTCGTCGAGTTCGGCCCACGCGAGCAGGCGGTCCAGTGGGCCAAGCGGATCGCCGATCGCCCCGCGTTTGCCGACCACACCGCGGTCCTCCTGACGCACACCTACCTCAGCCACAACGACGCCTACGACGCCAGCCCGTTCAGCTACCCCATCGCGTCCGACACGCATGGCGGGCAGGAGCTCTGGGACGAGCTGGTCGGGCCATCAACCAACTTCGAATTCGTGTTCAACGGCCACATCGGCGGGGACCAGATCGGCTACCGCGTCGACACCAACGCCGGGGGACGCGCGGTGCACCAGATGCTGTTCAACGCCCAGTTCGACGGCGGTGGGTCGGGCGAACGCGGCAACGGCGGGGACGGCTGGCTACGGCTGGTGACGTTCGAGCCCGACGGCAAGACCGTGACGATCCGCACCTACTCCCCGCTGCGCGACGCGCGCGGCGACGAGCCGTGGCGGACGGATGCGGCCAATCAGTTTGAGTTTGAGATCACACCGCTGCGGTAGGGCAAGCCTGGGTGCCACACAACTGCCCTGTCCTCAGGGCTGCTGTGTGCCGACCACACCTTGCCTGTGGGTGCCACACAGCCTGTAGGGTGGGTGGAGGCCGTCCGCGGGCGATACCCACCGGGCGCTGCCAACTCATTTTGTTTCATCGCGGTGGGTATCGCTCGCGGACTCGCTCCACCCACCCTACACCCTACACATCTGTCCGCCGACGCCGGCGGGCGAACAACAGGCCCGAAGCCAGCAACGCGAGCGAGGAGGGCTCGGGGACGACGGCCGCGGCGAGCGCGACGCCGGGGAAGGGGGTGCCTTCGCCCCACTGCGCGAGGAGGAGATCGAGGTCGGCAACACCGACGAGCCCGTCGCCGCTGACATCCGCGCCGGTGCCCGCGGTGACGGCGTCGCCCCAGTTAGCGAGGACCATGTCGAGGTCGGACTGGTCGACGAACCAGTCACGGTTGGCGTCGCCAAGGACAGGGGTGGTGTCGGCGATGATGCGGACGCCCTCCGACTGGAGCCAGGCGAGGTTGGACGGGGTCTGGATCGCGGCGTAGAGCGAGACATCGCCGTACTGGGAATCGCTATTGAACCCGCCGAAGCTGTTGTAGCCGGTGTTGAGGACGCCGGTGACGAACCAGGTATCGCCGAACTGTGCCATGAGCGGGCTGCCCGAGTCGCCCGGGGCGGTGGCCCCTTCGAGGGCGAGGGGCGTGCCGGAGCCAAAGGTGTTGGTGTTGCCGGCCGGGGCGTCGAAGTCGAACTGGAGGGTCGGGTTGTTGGAAAAGACCGGGTCGCTGCCGTAGCGTTCGATCATGTTGAGGACGGCGAGCTTGTCGTCTGCGCCCGGCGGGTCGTTGTGGCTGGTGCCGGTGCCCTGCGCCCCGTAGCCGATCGCTGCACCGAGCTGGCCGACGGGGTTCTGGCTGGTGATGAGTGCGGGGGCGACGCTGGTGATCGGGGCGTCGAGTGTGATGACGGCAAAGTCGTAGGCGGCGTCGCCGTTGGAAGACACCCAGCCGGGGTTGATGGCGATGGAGGCGACGTTGGTGTCGAGGATGCTGGGCACATTGGCGCCGAGGCCGAAGGCGTAGCCGCTGATCGAGCTGTCGGGGCTGCCATTGGAGTTGCCATCGACACAGTGGGCGGCGATGAGGACCTGGGTCGGCGAGACGAGGGTCGCGGTGCAGGACTGGCCAAACGTTCGGCCGAAGTACCCGGTGGCCGGGAACTGGGCGGCGAGGGCCTCGTTGTCGGAGACGTTGCCATCGTGACGGATGTAGATCGCTTGGGCGTCTGCCGCGGAGAACAGTGTGGCGATACCGATACCTGCGATCCAAAAACGACTCATCATCGAGCGGTCTCCTCTTCCCCGGGGCGTTACGGATGGGCACAGGCGCGCCTCAACCCCACGCACCAAGTATAGTCCCTGAGATGGAAAGAGTCGAAGAGGTTTTCGCCCGTTTAGACGCCCTGGTCGGCGGTAAAGCCCGCTCAAACCGCGAAATCCGCCGAGAGTACCACGGCTCGACGATCCCCCACCTCGGCCTCACCCTCCCCACCCAACGCCAAGCACTCAAGCAAGGCTACAGCTTCTCTGACCTCCCGGCCCGCCAACAAGTCAGGCAGTGGGACCGCGTCTGGCGCGACGCGAAGTGGTTCGAGACCATGAGCCAGGCCGCGATCTGGCTCAGCGCGCTACGCGACCCGGCCGACCTCCTCGCGTGCTGGCCCACGGCGAAGGGCTGGATCACACGCTGCGACAACTGGGCACACAGCGACCTGCTCTCCAGCGCCTACTCGCGCATGCTCGAAGCCGACACCGACCGCTCCCGCGTCTACCCGACGCTGGTGAAGTGGAACACGTCGCGCAACCCCTGGCACCGCCGGCAGTCGATCGTCTCGCTGATCTACTACCACACGCCGAAGCGCACGCCGCCGAAACACACCGAAGTCCTGCCACTGGTGGAGGCGCTGCTTGACGACCAAGACGTCTACGTCCAGAAAGGCGTGGGCTGGACCTTGCGTGAGTCGTACAACGCGTTCCCCAAGCAGGCCGGCCCGTTTATCGACAAGCACGTGACATCGCTGTCGTCGATCGCATACAGCGCAGCGACCGAGAAACACCCCAAGACGCACAAAGAACAACTCAAAGCGATCCGCAAAGCAGCTCGGCGTGCGGGGCGTAAGTAGTACGGTTCTCGCGAAAAACATAGGCACACTTCCGGGTGCCACACAACTGGCCGAGGGCCTGCTGTGTGCCGACACACCGATTTACGTTTCATCCGCACACAGCAGCCCTGCAAGCAGGGCAGTTGTGTG
>JBCCWH010000035.1:0-31253 GCA_039193915.1 Planctomycetota bacterium | reverse complement strand
GCTACGTCGGGTGTCGGCGTCAACGGTGGAGGCGATACACGACGCGATCGCCGAGGCTCTGCGATCCGTCGGCCCCGAGGAGTGCGAGAACTACTTCAAGGCGTGCGGGTATGGAGATTCTTGAGGAAAGTTGCTCTAATCGAGGTAGCAAAGATGCAACCCGATACCCCGGCCCGGCGACATTTTCGCCGGGCTGTCTTTTGGGCGTCGTAGGTCAACGTCGGCGGCACAGGAAAGACAAGCCGCTTAGGTCATACACGGCCAAGACAATGGGCTCGGAGAAGGGGCCGGTTGCGGCAATGGCGGTAGTGGTAGGGGCGTTTCGGCTTTGCCGAATGACAGACAGGAATGTTTGTCCTACTTGGAGGCGCGGAGGGTCGGGTGGCTTTGGGCGTGGAGCGGGGCCGTCGCTAGGATACCCCCATGCCTACGCAAGACCCCGACTCGTATCTTGGTCCGTATGTTGACGCCCAGCGGGAGCATGGGTCGGATGTGAAGGTGACGCTGTGGGCGAATGAGCGGACGCAGCGGCTGCGGTTCAAGGTGTTTTCGGAGATGGTGTTTTTTACGGGGAAGCGGGTGCTGGATGCGGGGTGTAGCCGGGGGGACTTTGCGGCGTATCTGTTGGAGCGGGAGCAGCGGTACGCGCGGTTTGTGGGGGTGGATGGGGTGCCGGAGGTGGTGGACTTTGCCAATGGGCGGGGGCTGGAGGCGGCGGCGTTTCATGCGGGGGATTTTGTGGCGGAGCCGGCGCTGTTGAAGATCGGCGAGCCGCAGGTGGTGGCGATCTCGGGGACGCTGAACACGATGGAGGACGACACGGCGATCGGGCTGCTTGAGCATGCGTGGGACGCGGCGGGGGAGGCGTTGGTTTTCAATTTCCTTTCGGACACGGTTTCGCCCAAGGCGCCGCCGCAGAAGTACCCGGCCCGACGGCTGCCGACGCTGAAGCTGCTGGGCTGGGCGTTTAGCCAGACGTCGCAGGTGGTGCTTCGCCAGGACTACTTCCCGCATGGGCACGATGCGACGATCCTGATGCGCCGGGGGTAGGGGCGGTGTTGGGGTAGAGCGTTTGGGGGAGTGGTTGAGAGGGGGGGCGTCGTTGTAATCTACTGAACAGGATGGCCAAAAGCTGGATTATGCTGGACGAACCCGGATTATCCCGAAACCCGGCCAGAACAACGGGTTACGGATCAACGGGCCAGAACGGCCCGCCCCCGATCAAAATGGCCAAAACCGCGTCGAGCGGCGATCAAAATGGGATCGAAACCCCATTGACGGCTCAAAAACGCCGCCGAGAAGTAAGCGCTAAGCGCCCGCGCTTACTTCTAAAACTCCCCTGAAAGTGAAAAACCCCTCCCCGCCTTGCGGCGGGTCGGGGCGGCATGAAGCTGTGTCATCCTTTGTCATCATGCGATCTTGATCCGCTCGGTGCTGGCCTGGATCGCCGGCTCGATCGTGTGGACGGCGAAGGCCTGGTCGTTCATCGCGCGGACCACTTTGAGCAGCAACTCGGCGTCGATGGCGTCCTTGCCCTCGCCCATCGCCGCCGCCCAGGCGACCTGGACGACCTTGGCGCAGAGGCGGAGCCCGCCCAGACCGGGCAGGTTCGCCAGGCGTGTGAGCAGCATCCGCCCGTCGCCGGTAAGCCGGACTTTGCCCCGCTCGTAGAGCTGCACGATCTCGCTCACGCTGTGGAGCGGCTTGCCACCCGGCCCATCGGTGCCGGTGCCGGTGAGCCCCTCGGTGACGTTGTAGCGCAGCGCGATCCGGCTGCTCATCTGTCCGAAGAACAGGTCGTGATCGTTCACCGAGTCGTTGAGCTTCAGCGTGCCGGCCAGGATGATCGGCACGCCCGCCTCGTCGTGGATATCGCGCAGCAGCTCGAACGATTCGTGCTTGAGCTGGTGCGCCTCGTCGATCAGCAGGCAGCGGCCCGTGCCCTTGAGTGCCTGGATCACGTTGGACGCGGCCGAGAACCCGTCGCGTAGGCCGCGTACCTGCAGCGCCTTCCCGATGGCCTTGGCCAGCCCGGTCGGCGTGCGGGTGTGCTGGCGGACGCGCAGCAGGACCGAGCCGGCGTACAGCTCGACCGCCGCCTCCAGGGTCATCGACTTGCCGCGCCCCGCGTCGGCGTAGATCACGCCGATCGAGGACAGCTCGATCGTCTTCCCGATGATCGTGAGCATGCGCTCGGCGACCTGGGTGCGGACAAAGCCCTCGGGCAGCTTCGCCGCGTTGCGGCGGGCGACGGTCTCAAGAAAGACGTTGATCTGCCGGGTGATGCGGTCGATGTCGATCTTCGCCGAGTCGCGCGACGTGGCCCGGCCGAACCGGCAGTAGCGCGTCTTGCTGATGCCGGTCGCTTCCATCACCATCTTCGCGGTGATGCCCGGCTGCTCGACCATGAAGCTGAGGTCGTCGCGGACGCGCTCGACCAGCTCCCACGGTATCTCGCCCTGCTCGGGCAGCTTCTGGCCGACGCGCAGGCGTCGGTCGTCGTTGGCCAGCGCGGCCAGGATGTCGGCGGTGCGGGTGTTGTGTGTGCCGCTCATGCCGCACCCCCTTCCGCCTGGCGTTCGTTGAAGAAGTCGAACTCGACCTCATCTTCATCGGGGATAGGCATCGGCCACGACAGCTCGCCGAAGATGTCGATGGCGTCATCCTCGTCGGGCTGTGGATCACGCAGGTCGAGCGAGTCGAGTGCGTTGCCTTCCAACTCGACGGCCTCGGCCTGCTCTTTCTTCTTCATGAGTTTAGTGATGTCGTGAAGCCCGCCGGTCGATCGGAGGTGTTCGGCCAGGTCGAACTTCTTGGGTTTGGGTTCGAGCTTCACGTCGCGGGGCTCGGTCTTGACCAGTGCCGGGTCGATCTGTAGCGGCGGCTTCTTGCCGCGCTTCTTCTTCGCCTGATCCATCGCGTAGGCGTCGGTGAGCGGCATGATGTCCTGGATCGCGGTGCGGTTTAGCTTCGCGCGTTGCTTGCTGCGCCGCTTGCGTTCGTTCATTACCCGCTTCATGTCGTCGTGCTTGACCGGCGCATTGCCGACCGGCGCGTTGGATGGAGCGGTGCAGAGGTGACTGCCGTTGGCGTCGTAGACTTCGACCTGCCGCATGTCCTCGGGGTCGTAGCGGACGTGAACCTTCTTGCCGGTGCGGATCAACGCGCGAATCGCTGGCTCGTGACGGCCGAAGGTGTACGCCACGTTGCCGGGGCAGATACGGACGCCGTTGCGCCCGACCGATACCGGCTTCGACCACATACCCATACAGTCATTCAGCACGCTCTTGTCGTGGAACGTGCGAATCGTGTGGGGCAATCGCTGCATCGCCTCGTTTGGGCTCAAGCCCACGGCACCGCTGCGCATCGCGGTGTCGTCGTTGTATTCGTCGATGAACGCTTGAAGCTCCTTCAACACCGTGTCGAAGTGCGGGACGATCTGCGGCTGCTCTTTGCACCGCTTCGCCAAGTCCTCGGGCTTGTCCACCACGGTCGGCCCGCAGTAGGTGGGGAAGAACTTGTCGAACTGGTCGTGCATCGTGCCAAACCAGCGCTCAAGCCGCGCCTTGCCGGTCGGGTTGTAGGGGATCGAGAAGTGCGGCTCGATATCGAGCAGCTTGAACGTGCCGAAGCGCACGCGATCCTCATCGACACGCAGCCCACCTTCGATCTTGCCCAGGCGGTTCAACTCGCGGTTGAGGAACTTGTCCTCGGCCCGCCGCTTACGCCGCTCGGCCTTCGTCTCGCCGTGCAGGGTGTAGCTGTCGTAGTCCTTACCGTTGTCGATCCACACGATGCGCGGCCCGCCGTGGTTCGACTCATCCAACATGCCCGACCGGAACGCGGAGAGGATCGTGTGGCTGTTCGGGCCGTCCGACAGGTGCCAGCCGACGATCTTGCGTGTCCGCCAGTCCATCCACGCCGTGAGCCACGGGCGGATGAGCTTGCCGGTCTTTTCATCGCCGTGCCAGCACAAAAGGTCGAGGACGCAGTGGTCGCCGTCCCATCGCTCACCAGCTTCGTACTTCTCGGGATCTTGCTCGATGTAGGGCTGGAACCCGTTACGGTACGCCTTGGGGTCGCGGTACTTTGCCTGCTCCTCGGGCGGGATACGCTCATCCAACTGATTGCGGCAAGCGGCTTCCGTCAGCCACGCTAGGTCGTGCGTCCGGGCGTACAGGTCAACTTGCCGCCAGCAGGACACGATCGACAGACGGGACTCGGAGAGGTAGAGGTCTTTGAACACCTGCGAGCACGACGGGTCCGCTGTCTGGCGACGGTTGCCTCCCGCGTTGCTGATGAGCTTCACTACGTCCTCGGGCCGCTGGTAATCCTTGTACCAGCGGCGCAGCGAACGCGGGCTGATCTTGATCTGCGGGTGCTCGTCGGCCAGTTGCTTCACGAGCCGGGGTAACCAGCTATCTTGTTTACCCGGCCAGTGCGAGCGGGCGTCGCGGAACTTCTGGACACACGCGACGCGGGCGTAGGCGTCATCGACCTGCCGCCGAGTGTAGCCCGACAGCTCCGGCGCTTGGTACGCCTCGCCGACCGCGCCCGGCGCGAGCCGGAGGTCGTGACGGCGGGCGACAAACCACTTGGCCGCGCCACCGCCGGCGGGCCTGGCCTTCTTGGCTCGGCCAACACGTTCGAGCTTTTCTCGGCACTCGCGGGACAGGTGGTTGGTATGAATGCCGAGCAGGTCGGCCGCTTCATCCACCGCGATCCACTCACGCGGGTCCGGCCCCGCGTGTTGTCGGGTGTCTACATCCGTTGTCAGTTGTAGCGCAGCACTCATGCCGACACCCCGCTCTCTTCGCCGTCGAGGATGCGGCGGGTGCGGTTGTCGGCGATCGTGCCAAGCGCCATCTCGACCTGGCTCAACAGCTCGACGACGGCCGCGTGGTCGCTATCTAGAGACTGGAACTTTTCTTGAATCCGATCGACGTGGGCCATGAGGTCCAACGCGCGCAGCGCAGCGGCGCGATAAGGATCGTCGGTGATCGCCCGGTATTCGTCGGGGGTGAGGCCGACCAGGCCAGCGGGGAGTTGGCGGTCGCTTCTATCTATAGACGCAGTGAACGCCGGGCCACCGGCCTGAACCATGACGGTCCCCCAGGTCTCGGCCTGCTGGTAGCCCTGGTCGTCGCGGATGATGGCCAGCTCATCGGTGCCGCCGATGATGACGCCGCGCTGGTCGTCGCCGAACCAGACGCGCGCACCGACCGGCACGGGGACGCCGAAGCGTCGGTCCATGTCCGCGATACGCTCGCGGTCGTGGTTGAACTCGCCCGCCGGGGCGGCAGGTTGTACGGGGGCACCGTCCATGGCGCGTGAGTCGTCCTGGGGGATAAGGGTCTGTGGTAACATCTTCATGCCTTTCGTGTGGTGTGGAACTTTGAACGAGCGAAACACCATGCGGGGGGCTTTTTCATGCGCCCATCGCGGCCGGGCTGGCACCGGGCTTGACCTCCAAGTGAGTGGATTGAGCTGGTGGCAATCCAGCATATATTTCATGGTAGCATAGAGCTTGACATATTGCAATGACATGATACGATATGCATCATGTCGAGCGCAAGTGCGATCCCCGATACGATGGAGGGCATGAGCCCTTCCGAGTATCCAAGCAAGTTTTCTAGCAAGCTGAAAGAGCTTGTCGGGGGGCGAGTTAAGACCGAGATAGATGCCGCCGCACGATTGCGCAAGGGGACGGTCAGCCTAATCTTGCATCGGGGGAACGTCCCTGCTCCGACTGAATGTATCCAGCTCGCTCGGGCATTGGGTGTCTGCCCAATCTGGCTGATGGATGAGTCAGACACCCGCATCGAACCGGTGTGGGCAGGGAAAAATCCACTGCTCAAAGATGCCACAGATGCTGCGCTAAGTAGTGAGCTCAAACGGCGACTTGGGGATGCCGCTGCCAATGTAGACAGCTTGGTTGATCGTTTTGAGCAGTACCCTTGGGAGCAAGTTGCTGCGTGGTTGTTGTCACGCTTCGTCCCACCCATTCCGACATCGTCACTTGTGCTGGCGGGTATCGATCTCTACAAGAGAGTCGAGACCCCGTCTGCACGTCTGCGGATTCTCGGCGAGAACACTACTACCGGCGAGCGTCGCGTCAGGATTATCAATGGTGGCGTGCCCGACATCATCGACACCGGCGAGCTACTCGCGCGCATTGACGCAATCCGTGAAGCGCACCCTGGAATACTTGCATTCAGCTACTACTTGCTTGGCTTCGATGAAGACTGGCACGCCGGGCAGATCACAAAATATGGGGATCATCCGACCCCTGATTGGGACGATCGACGCGCATGGCTAATGGCGCAGCTTGTGTCTAATGACACGTTGGCGGGAATCGACCTTTACGACCCGATCCGCGAACGCTTGCGCGAGATGAACTACCTCACCGATGACGGTGACGCCCGCGACTTCGGCTACTCCAAGGATGGATTAGGCGATTTCGACCTACCCGAACCCAACTAAATCTCAAAGGACGCATCTTTGGCACGGACGCCAAAACCATCTATTTTTCAAGGCATTTCCGCGATCTCCGACGCTGGCGGCATCGAGGGTTTCGTGCGCGAAGTCCTCGCCGAGGCGAAGCGGCACGTGATGTTGGTCTGCACCGACCCGAAGGCGCTGCGGTCTCGAAAGATGATCCGTGGCGCTTTGGAGGCGGGTGTGGAGGAGGTCGTGAGCATCCGGCTCCAACCCGACTTGGAGCGGGTCTTCCTCAAGCGTATCAGCGATGCCATCCTCGCATGCGAAAGCTGTGACGGCGTGTTCGCGGCGTTCGAGTCGTCGTTCATGGAAGCGTCGGTCTGGTGGCAGGAAGTCATCCGCGACGCGGCGTTTGCAGTCCTGCCCCGGCTGGATGAGATCGTCACGCAAATCCAGGAAGACGCCGGGCTCGGAAAGGAAAAACAAGCATGAACGATAACCGCCGCCTGAAACAAGCGGGCCTGCTCGCTGGCCTCATGCAGCAACGCCGTGACCTTGAGCAGCGCGCCCGCCTGTGCCTGGATGAGATCGAGTCGGCGACGTTCGTGGTCAAGTCGCCGCTCGCCCTCAACGGGCACGCGGTGGTCGTCGCCGCTACCGAGTTCAACCGAATCTTGAAGGACGCCGCCGAGGTCCAGGGGCGCATCGACGAGTTGGAGGAAGCACTCGGGCTATGACCGACCCCACCCCGGACATCCCGCGCGTCCCCGACCGTGCCGAACGTGTGCGGCAGACGCTGCTGCGCTTCGAGCATAGCAGCGCCCGCCCCTGCTCGATGATGTCGCTGGGCGATGATGAGTTGTTCGAGGTCGGGATGCTGCTGTCCGACCGTGAGCTGTCGATCGCCGACGCCTGGCGTGAAGTCAACACACTGCTCGGCGGGGACCGGGACGTGCCGCGCAGCACGTTCTACAACTTCGCCGACCGCTTCAAGTCGCTGCTCGCCCAGGTCACGGCCGAACACGCGCGGCGGCGTTGGGGGATGTCGTTGGCCAACACGAACGACGACAACATCCGCAACGTCTCGCGCTACTCCCGGCAGCGCCTGCTCGAACTGCTCGCCGACAAGCTGGCGACGACCGACGACCTGGCCGAGATTGATCGGTACATGGCGAAGATGGCGGCGATCCTGGCCGACACCGAGCGGGCGCAGCACGCCGAGGACCGGCTCGAACTGGACCAGCTCAACTACGAGCGGCTCGTGCGCGAAACTGACGCCAAGCTCGAAGTCGCCGAGCAGCGGATCGAGCAGATGCAGCTCGACGCGGCGCGCAAACGGGACCGGATCGAAGAGCGTTTGAGCCAGCTTCAAGCGTCTATCGACACGCTCAAGAAGCGGGCCGCGCGGGGCGAGACGATCACCGAGGAACACCTGCGCCACGCCGACGCGGACCTTGAAGCGGTACGGAAGGAGGCGGCATAGTGGTCGCAGTTGCTTCCCCGCTTGAAGGCGTGCAGATGGACCCGGCGCAGCAGCGTCTCATGGCCGACGATAGCCGCGTCGTCGTCGTGAACTGGCACCGGCAGAAGGGCAAGGACTTCACGTCCGCGCGTAAGGCCGTCCGCCACGCGATCAAGACCGGCGAGTCCTGGTACATCGTCTCGATCACGCAGCGCCAGGCCGATGAGACGTTCGCCAAGTGCAAGCTGTGGGCGCGGCACTACCGCGCGAAGTTCGAGGAATACGACCGCCTGCTCGACCCGCAGCACGACGACGAGTTGGGCGAGTCGTTCGAGTTCAAGGCCCGCGAGCTTCACCTGCCCAATGGCGGCCGTGTCGTGTCGCTTCCCGGCCGCAACCCCGACGCGCTGGCGGGGCTCACGGGCAACGTCATCTTTACCGAGTTCGGCCTATTCCCCGGCGGCGGCTACGACCACTGGCGCGTCGTGTTCCCGCTCACGACGCGGGGGCACCGTGTCATCGTCATTAGCACGCCGCGCGGCAAGAACACTAAGTTCTTTGAGCTGGTCAGCAGCCCCGAGACGTACAGCGTCCACACCTGCGATATCCACCGCTCGATCGCCGAGGGCTACGTCCTGCGCGACCAGAACGGCGAGCCCTGTTCTCTTGAAACCTTCAAGAATCTTTACGGCGATGAGTCGGGCTGGCAGCGCGAGTATGAGTGCCAGTTCACCGGCGACCTGGACACCCTCATCAAGTGGGCCAAGCTCGTGACGGCCGGGGAGCTTGGGCGCGGCCTGCCGTTCGAGCTGCTCCGCGTCGAGGACGGCAACGGCTGGCGGGACAACTTCTTCGACGCCTGTGCGCCGCCGGCCGCAACGATGTCGGGGCGCTTGGAGATTGGCTGGGATGTCGCGCGTCGCGGGCACCTGTCGTCGCTGTGGGTGAACTACGCGCGGCCCGGCAAGACCAAGGCGTTGCGTTGCCTGGTCCTCATGCGGAACGTGCCGTTCGAGCTGCAGCGCCACATCGTGGCGTCGGCCGTCGAGGCCCGCCCGCGTGGCGTGGGGTGTGGCGACGCGACGGGGCTGGGCATGGACTCGAACGAAACCCTGCACGAGCGCTTCGGCGATCGCTGGGAGCCGGTGGACTTCGGCGGCAAGCGCAAGAGCGAGCTGGGTAGTCTGCTGGCCACGACGTTCGACGACGCGGACCTCGCCATCCCGCCGATGGATGGCGTGCACAAGTTCATCGGCACGGACCTCTACGCGATCCAGGCCGAGCCCACGGGCGGGCAATCCTCGCCGGGTGAGAAGCGGCTGCGCCTGATCGAGTCGGAGAACCCGCTGCTCCCCGAGTCGCATTGTGATATCGCCTACTCGGCGGCGTTGGCCCTGCGTTCCGCGTCGCTTGCATCCGCCGTTCCTTCTGTCGCTTGGGTTTGATCTATGGCCAATGGAAACACCTTCATCCAGCGATTGAAGATGGCCGCGACCGTGATGCGGAGCGGGGGCGATGTCTTCGCCCGTTACTTCGGCCAACGCGCCGAGGCAGGACGGCCGACGCGGTCCTACGCGCAGGTTCCGGCCGTGTTCGCGTGTGTGTCGGTGAAGGCCGACGCGCTGGGCGGGTTGCCGATGATGGTCTCGACGGCCGACGACCAGGTGATTGAATCCGGCCCGCTCGCGGAGCTGGCGCAGTGCCCCAACCCCGGCATGACCGGCCGGGGGTTCATGCAGACCACGTCCGCGCTGCTCGACCTGTTCGGCGTGGTACACTGGGTTGTCGAGCCCAACGCCATCGGCCAGCCGGTCGAGGTCTACCCTGTCTCGACGCTCCAGATGAAGCCCAACGTAGACCGGGCGACGGGGAAGGTCGCGTCCTGGCGTTACCGACCGGCCGGGGCGTCGATGGCCCGCGAGATCACGATCCCGGCGGAGCTGGTCCACTCGATCACGGACACCGACTTCGACGACACGAACGCGCCGTGGAAGGGTTTGAGCCCACGCGCCGTCCTAACACGCCAGATCGCGCAGCTCTACAAGGCGGACATCGCGAACGAAGCGATCCTCGATAACGGGGTTGCGCCGAGCGGCGCGTTCACGACCCCCGACAACCTGACGGAGGCCCAGCGGGCGCTACTGCGCGAGTCGATCGACCGGGGGCACACGGGCTCGCGTAACCGCCGCCGGTACATGCTGCTGGGCGGCGGGATCGAGTGGAAGCCGACCGGCTCGAACCTGGCCGACATGGAGTTCCTGGACCTCAAGAAACACAACTGGGTCGAGGTCTGCGCCGCGTTCCGTGTGCCGCCGCCGATGGTCGGCATCTACACCGATAGCAACTACGCGCACGCCGAGGCCGCGAAACAGCAGTTCTACGAGAATGCCATCATCCCGCTGGCCGAGCGTCTCGCCGAAGAGTGGACGGTAGGCATCCTGTCACGCTTCGAGGGGGACCGATCGTTGGCGATCGCCAACTCGCCGGTGCGTGGGATGTCGCGGGTGGAGCGGGGATGCTCGGTGTACCGGGCCGGGCGCAAGGCAGCGGCGAAGTCGTCGCGACGGTTCTTCGCCTGGCTGGACACGTCGGGCGTCGCGGCGATCCGACGCTCACGCCTTGCGCTTGCAGACCAGGCGATGAAGTGGAACCAGATGGGCGTACCGCTCAACGCGCTCACGCAGGCCTACGACATGCCGTGGGAAGAGCAGCGCTGGGGCGATACCTGGTACAAGCCGATCGGGATGATCGACGTGGAGGAAGACGGGGCGGTGTTCGATGAGCCGCCAGCCGGGGAAGACGACCTCGACGGCTTGGGCGACGATGCCGAACGCGGCGTCGAGCAGCGCACCGCCGAGGCCACCAAAGCCAAGCTGTGGGAGCGGTGGCGTCTGTCGTGGCGCGGGCTTGAGAAGGCGGTGCAGAAGAAGGTGAGTCGCCACTTCGATGAGCTGCGTCGGCAGACCCTGGCCAGCCTGAACGCGCAGGAGGCCCGTGAGGGCGGCGTGGGCGTCGTCCGCCGCGACCTGGTCGGTACGGTCCTCTTCAACTTAGAAGCCGCCAATGGGCAGCTCGTGGCCCGTGTGGGCAAGCTGATCCGCGACGGCTACCGCCTGGGCGGCGAGCAGTCGATGCAGGAAGCGGCCGAGGCACAGGGTGCCGACAAGCCGGGGACGTTCAACATCGACGACCCGCTGGTCGAGCGGAAGCTGCGTACGCGGCTGATCCGCATCACCGAGACGAACCGGACGCTACGCCGCAACCTGGCCGGGTCGCTGGCCGACGGCGTTGCGGCGGGCGAGACGACGGCCCAGCTCGCCGACCGCATCCGGGGCGAATTCAAGATCGCGGGCAACCGGGCAGGGACCATCGCCCGCACCGAGGTCGGCGCGGCGGTCGAGGAAGCTCGGCACGTCGGGCGGCGGCAGGCGGGTGTGCCGCTCAAGTCGTGGTTGTGGTCACGCAAGCGAACTGGACGCGACGAACATGCCGCGACCGAGCGGGCGACGATCGGAAACCCGATCCCGAACGATGAGCAGTTCACCATCGCGGGAACGGGCATCAAGTGTGACCACCCGCGCGACATCACACTCCCGGCAAAGCAAAGCGTTTCTTGTGGGTGTACCACTTTGGCACGCCACGAGGGCGACACGATCAAAGCCGTCCTAGCCCGCTACCTGCAGCGCGGCTTCCTGACCTACGAACAACTCGTGCAGCGCGACCTCAAACGCGCTTCGGAGAACTGACCATGCCCGCCGACCTCATGCAGAAGATTGATCGCGTCCTGGATTGGAACCAGCGCCACGTCGAGCCCAAGGCCGGGGACTTCGGGACGTGCAGGATGCAGCGCAAGAGCATCGACGAAGACAAGCGGCAGATTCATTTCCTCTGCTCAAGCGGTTCGGTCGATCGGTACGGCGAGATCGTCGAGCCGTCTGCCTACGCGGGGTCGATCGAGTCATTCATGCTCAACCCGGTCTTCGCGGCTGGGCACGTCTACATCGGCAACAACGGCGAGCCCACGATCATCGGCGAGTGGGTGAAGCTGTGGATCAGCAAAGACGGGCTCGAAGGGATCGCCGAGTTCGATGATGAAGACCCCCTCGCGCAGCGATACTGGAACCTCTACCGCAAGGGGCGCATGCGTTCCGTGTCGGTCGGGTTCATCGCCAACGCCTGGAAAATGCGCGACGTTGAAACCGGCCAGGACAAGCGGCGCGTCCGCGTCTTTACCGACGTGGACCTGCTCGAAGTCTCGGCCGTGGCGATCCCCGCCAACCCCGACGCCCGCGTGCGATCGCGCGGCGCGGGCGGCAGTCACGAAGACGACCTCGACGCGCGGATGGAAGCCGCCGCCGAGCGTGCGATTGAAAAACGATTCAGCACCGACCCCGGTGGGCTAATGACGACCCTTGCTCAAGATGTCGCCGAGCTTGTCGTCGCCCACGTCGGTCCAGGTGCTGATCCCTACGGCGACATCCCCGACCCGGGCGACGTGCCCGCCCCCGGAACGGAAGACCAGGGCGAATCCCAACACAACCTCAACGCCGCGCTACGCGACGTGCTGGGCAAGTAGCCCCGCACGAACGCTGCGCCGCATAGGACCAGATCCATGCCTTCAACCCTCGACCCCGAAACCAAATCGCTGCTCGATGAGATCAAGTCTTCGCTCGGCGAACAGAACAAGATGAAGGGCGCGATCGAGCAGCTCGAAGAACAGATGCGCGGGATGCCCGCCACCATCGAGAACAAGCTCAACGCTGTCCGCTCGATCAGCTACGACGACCGAGGCCGCTACCGCGGACTCTTCGAGACCGAAGACGACGCCCGGTGCTTCGGCCTCTGCGTCCAACACCAGGTCGGCGGCGACACGCGCGCCCTGGACGCGCTCAAGGGTGAGATGAAGTCGGTCTTCGAGCGTGCCCTGGGTGGCACGTCGGAGCTCGGCGAGAACCTTGTCCCGATCGAGTACGCCCGCCGCGTCCAACGCCTGGTCGATGATGCGGGCGTGCTTCCCCGCCTGGCGTTCAAGATGCCGATGCAGAGCGACAAGCTCACGTTCCAGCGACGGACGCAAGGGCTGACCGTCTACAAGACCGGGCGCAACGTCGCCGCGACCGCGAGCGAGTTGGGCTTCGAGACGATCAACCTCAACGCCGACGAGTGGAACGTCCTCTGCCTCTACCCCAAGTCGCTCGACGCGGACGCCGCCGGCATCGTCGGCGAACTGGTCCTGATCGAGATCGTCCAGGCCTACAGCGAAGCGCTCGACACCTACGGCCTGGGCGGTGATGGCACGCCCGACAGCTTGGACATCGAGGGCATCACGACCAAGCTCAAGCGTCTCAACGGCGTGGATAACGGCGGCGGCTTGGTCTTGGGCTCGGGGAACCTCTGGTCCGAACTGGTCCGCGACGACTTCCAAAACATGATCGGCACGCTGCCGGGCTACGCCCACGCGGGCGCACGCTGGCTGGTGAGCCAGCCGTTCTGGGCGACGGTCATGCTCGACATCATCCTCGACGGCGGCGGCGTCACCGCCGCCGAGATCGAGGGCAAGCGCCGCCCGATGTTCCTGGGCTACCCTGTCGAGGTCTGCCACTTCGGCCTGCCCAAGGCCCAGGGCAACAGCCAGGTCTGCGCCTTGTTCGGCGACCTGCGCCTCTCGACGACGCACGGCGTGCGTGACGAGATGATGATCGAGGAGAGCCGCGACGTGAAGTTCATGGAACGGCAGGTCGCGGTCCTGGGCACGCAGCGCCACGACATCGTGAACCACTCGCTCGGCGACGCCGACAATGCCGGGGCCGTCGTCGGCCTCATCACGCAGTCGTCGTAGTCACCGGCCGATCTATGAGCGGCCGGGCTTCGGCCCGGCCGCGTTTCCCCGATCCATTCAACACACAACAGAGAAACCACCATGATCCCGCTTCAAGAAACCAAAGTATTCAGCGTCATCCCGCCCACGGCGGTTGTTGACGACGCCCCCTTCGTGTCCACCGTCATCGACAAGAACGACCTCGACGGCGCGGACTACCTGGAGTTCATCGGGCTGCTCGGGGCCACCGACATCGCGATGGACACGCTCAAAGTCATGGAGAGCGACACGCTCACCGACGCCACCACGCTCGGAGGAACGCCGACGCTGGTCAAGGACGCGGCGACCAAACCCGGGGCCGACGACGACAACAAGCCCTTCGCGTTCGGCATCGATCTGGGCAAGTCGCGCAAGCGGTACATCCAGCTCCAGGCCACCGCCGGTGACGGCACGGCCGGCACGTTCATGGCGGCGATCGCCATCGCATCCCGGCCGAGGGAAGCGGGCAGCGCCGCCGCCAATCGTGGCCTGCTCTTCGCCGAGTACGCCTGACCCGAGGCCCGGACACGGGCACACACAACGATCCCCCCGGCTTCGGTTTCGGCCGCTCCGGGGGCTTTAGGAGAATCCAGTGGCAGACCCCAAACCCATCAAGCAGCGCATCGAAGTCGATGACCAGGCTTCCCCCGAGGTCAGGAGGATCGCCGATGAGATGGAACAGCTCAACCGGGTCAACAAGGACGGTGCCGAGGTCACCGAGGATGCGACGCGCGTCACACGCGACCAAACCGACGCCGTGCAGCAGCAGCGCCGTGCAACCGACCAGCAGGCCGAGGCACAACAGTTGGCCAACTTGGCGGTTGGCACCGCGACCCGAGCACTCGGCGGGTTGGCCGCCGGGTTTGTGGGTGTCGATGGATTGCTGAACCTATACGACCAGTGGATCGAGCGGATTGAATCTGCCAGCGAGCGCCTAAAGGAAAACGCTTCGATCGCTCGGGAGAACGCGGAGTCACGCCTCGACCTGATCGCGCTGCAAGGCGTCGAGACAGAGGAACAACTCAACGAGATCAACCTGATATCGTCGTTCGCCGGCCGTCGCCCCGGTGAGGTCGCACAGACCTTGACGCTGGCGACCAGCCAGTTGCCCAACACATCGAAGGATGACATCAATGAGCTTGTGTTGGCGGCTGCGGGTATCGCCCGGACAAGTACTGCGCCGCTGCCTGAACTGCTGACCGGCGTGCTGCCCGCATTCCGTGAGACCGGTGATGCCGAGCTGTCCGCGAACCTGTTTATCTCGGCGATCCGTGAGGCGGGCGAAGCCGACCCCGGCCAACTGGGCCAAGTCATCGGCGAAAACCTCAAACTCAATCAGGCCTTTGCGGGCACGGATACCGGGCAGACCGTGGGCCTGATCGCAGCCGCGACGGGCGTAGGGCTTGAAAGCCGACCGGCCGCGACTGCGCTCAATGCGGTGAACTTTGCACTTCGCGGGCAGGGCACGCCTGGCGGACAGGAGACGCTTCAACGGCTGAACATCGACCGGTCGAACGTACTGACCGCATTGGAGCAGCTGGTCGATGCACGCGAGCGTGGTGAGCTTTCCCTTGCCGACATCGAGACCCTTGGCGGGAAAGAGGCCGCTGGCCTGTTCGCCATTCTCTCGGACCGGGCAACGCTCGAAGACTTCATCGGCAAGGTGCAGCGGGTCGATGCGGCCGAGGATTTTCAAGGCAGTCTCGCGCAGGAGGCTGCGAGCAGCATCTTCACCCCCGGCTCGATTCAATCCTCGAACTTGCTAGCCAAACAATTCGAGGTAGAAGAAGAGAACATCCGCTCCACCGACAGGCGGGCCGCACGGACCGACTCATTCCGGTCGGGGCTGTCGGCATTGCTCGCAGCCGAGCTCGCCAAACCCAACGGGGGAGACTTCAACATCACGCCCAACTTGGCAGAAAGCATCAAGACCGAGTTTGACTTCCAACTGGGCCGAGGGCTCTCCCCAGAAGAAGCGCTGCGCATCGCAGAGCGCGTGCCACGTGTCTCGTTGGGTGTGGGGCCGTTCGATCGAATCGGCGGGCAGCAGGTCAACGGCGGAACGAGCAGCGACGCCGTGAATCGCGCCGGGCTGTTCAGTGATCCCTTACCGGTCGTAATCAATCAGGGCGTGACGGACAATCCGGAACTGCTCGTAGACCGAGCCGAAGCCGTCCGGCAGAAAGTAACGGAGGCCATCATCGAGGAGTTCGGCGAAGATATCCGGCTGCGTGCGCTCGATAGAGATAGGTACAGGCGACTGCCCGAAGTACGCGAGCGAGCCCTACGCCCATCGTTGGATGACCTCCCACCGGATGTCCGGCAACGGCAAGAGGAGATCAACCGGCGCGACGAAGAACTCTTGCAGCAGTACCGCGACAGCCAATCCCTCGCGCCGTCTAAACAGCCGGTTCCGGCGAAGGATCAATACGACCTGGCGATCGATCCTGCCCCTGTTATCGACGATCCACGGGTCGCATCCGCCCCGCGCATCCTGAATCAGGGCACGCTCATCATCAACAGCGGCGACCCGCTCGTTGACGACTTGGACGGGAGGGACCGGCTGGTGTAGTCCCGATCGAAGGGCATTCAATCAGGCGTTGAGTCGCCGTCGATCAGTGGTTGATCCCGCCACCACCGAGGCCTATGCAGGGCATCGGTTGTCCTACAGCCGATTCGGCTTTGCCAAACCTCATCAACGTTGGCCATTTTGATCAGCACTCTACAGTCGTGCAGGTGATCCTGTGGGTGCCACATCGCGCAGCTATGTGCAGAGTACAGGTGCAATAGCACATAGCTGCGCTATGTGGCACCCGAGCAATGCGCGCGTGTTTCCTGGGATCTGTAAGAGACGGGAGCCTGGCGTCAGGCGATCCCGCAGCGTGCCCGTAGACGGGCAAGCTGCGGGCTTGGACGCGCGTGAGTTGTGGGGTTGTATGGGGGGAAGCTGTGGGCTTGGGGTTAGGTTTGGGGCGTCTAGATTACCTAGGTTCCGGTTGGGCTTGAAAACACGTGGGATTGGAGCGGTTTACCTGTGAGAAAAGGCTTGACCTTGGGGGGGCGAAGTTGCACAATAGGCGTGACGGAGAAACAAGGGCTGGCCGATCTGGCCGGTTCAGGCGCGTGTCCTTTCTGATTGCCCATTTGGGTGAGCCCCTTGTTGTCTCAGGAGTTTGGTGCATGTCCGTCCAGCGAGACCGATTTACATTTTTTGCTGTGTTAGCCGCGGTGGCGGTGGCGGTGTTTGGGTATGTGAAGTTAGGGAGCATGTACCCCACGGCGGGGCGTGCGGCGTCCGACGATCAAGCGAGACAGGCCGATCCGGCCGACGCGGCGGACGGCGGAGAAGAAGGCGCGGAGGAGGAAGCGGACCACTCGGGTCGTGCCGACCAGTAACCTGGGCGATGCGTCTCGGGGGTGAGTGAGTCCGCTTTAGACATTAACGCGGCAGGGTGTGGGTGGCTATGCCACCCGAAGGAGGAACACCCTGCCGTTTTTTTTTTTACGCCTGCACTACGGGCCTGTCCGGGGTCTTTGGATGAGTGCTCCGGCGGTGTGGCCTCCGAACCCGGCGGCGAAGACGGCGTGCGTTGCGCGTGAGTCGGGTGTCTGGGGCTCCGGGTTTCGAGGGGGATAGATGGGGCGTTCCAGCCAGGGCATGGGGGGGAGCCGGTTGGCGCGTAGCGTGAGGCAGGCGATGACGAGTGCGGCGAGTCCGGCCGATCCGAGGCCGTGGCCCAGCGCGCCTTTGCAGGCGTAGAGCAAGGGCGAATCGCCAAAGACCTCACGCAGGACGTTGAGTTCGTGTGGGTCGTGGTCGGGTGTGCCTGGGGCGTGGGGGTGGAGGACGCCGAGGGTTTCGCCTTGGGGTAAGTGGTCGCGGAGTTGCCCGGCGATATGCGTGAGGGCAGGCATGGTCGGCGGGGTCCGGATCATGTCGAACGCTTCACAGGCGGTGGCGGTGTGGAGCAGTTCGACCTCGCCGGGCTTGGGTGTTTCGCCGGGTGAGAGGCGGCGAAGGAGGACGGCGGCGCCGATCTCGCTGAGCATGAAGCCGCGTCGGCGTTGATCCAGTGGGCGTTGGCGGTAGCCGTCGGCGGTCGGTTCGGCGAGGACGCCGAGGCGGAGATAGCTGTGGACGAAAGCGGGGGTGAGCGCGGCGTCGGCGGTGGCGACCAAGGCGTAGGGCTCGGCGGTGTCGTCGGCATAGGCCAGCGTGCGGCGCGCGCGGTCGAGCGCGACAAGCCCCGAGGCGCAGGCGGCGCCGCTCTGGAGTTGGTTCGACGTCCCCAAACGCTGGGCGAGTTGGTGGGCGAGGAAGGCGTGCGGCCCCAGTGCGATGTTGTGTTGGTCGTGTTCGTCGGGTGGGTGGCCGAGTCCTTGGCGTGTGGAGAGCCGGGCGATCGCGCCTTTGCTGGTGCCCAGCCAGAGCCGGAGCCCGTCGGTGGGGCGGCCCGCCATCGCGGCGGCCTCGCGTGCAGCGCGTTCGGCGAGTTCGACGGCGGGGTCGGTTGCGGTGTGCCTCGCGATACTCACGCCGCCCAGCGCGAGGACCAGGTCGGTCGGCGGCAACGCGTCAGGGAGTGCTTTTGCACGGTCGGCGATCGACTGGCCTTGGAGGAGCGCGCGGAATGTCGCCCAGGCGTTGAGCCCGAGGGGCGTGACCAGCCCGAGCCCGGCGATGACGACGCGGGCGGGGGGTGCGGCAGGGGCCTGGCGGTGTGTGTTTGCCGGGTTTGGATCGGGGGTGTGGGGTTTGCTCATTTGTGGAGTGCGGCCGATGATAGCGATGCTGGCGCAGACTGATACCACCGGACTCTAAGCATGCCTCCAGACCCGCGGTTGATCCAGTCCGATGGCGACGCGGTCATGGGGACGCCGTGGATGCTGTTGCGTGCGGCGATCGCGGCGGGGGTGCGGACGGTGATCGTCGCGCGGCTGGGCAGCCCGGACGCGGTGGTCGATCTGGTCGAGTCGCACACGGCCTGGCTGGCGGAGCAGGGGGTAGAGGCGTTGGTGCTGCCGGACGCGGCGCTGGCGGCGTCGGCGGCGCGTGGCGCGGTCGACGCGGGGCGGCCGGGGCTGGTGTTGCTCGATGCACAGGGTGCGGCCGACGCGGGCGGCGTGCTGCTGCCGGATGACGGTGAAGCGATCGAGCCCACGGGGCAAGGCGTTGTGGTTGCGGTCGGGCCTTGGGATTCGGCGGTCGGCGCGTCGGTGGCGGCGGACTGGTTGGCGGCGGGGCTGGCGGTGTTGGAGCCGGCGCATCACGCGGAGGTGATCCCGTGGTTTGGTATGGCCATGCAGGCGAGCGCGTCGGCGGGGGGTGTCGCGGTGCTCGGGCTGGCGGGTGCGCTGTGGGACGGTTTTGCGACCGTGCATTGTGGCGGATCGACGCGTGCGAATCATCCCTCGGGGATCACGCTGACGGGCCGCCCAGCCGGGGGTGGCCGGGCCGAGGTACTGCTGGGGGTCGCGCGTGACGGCGGCGCCAACGCGATCATCAATCCGCCCGGCCGGGACGAGGCGCTCCCGATGGGACTTGTTGTGGGCGGGGTGGGGTATGCCCGTCTTCGGCAGGTGGTTTCTGAGCTTGGGCTGGTAGGTCGGTTGCCGATCCTGCGGCTGGGGATGACGGGGCCGGTGGATGCCGAGATGGTTGAGCGTCATGCGCGCGACTGCCGTCGGCTGGTTGTGGTCGATCACGCAGAGGGTGCGCTGTTTCGCGCGGTTGTGCGTACGCTTTCGGGGACGCATCGCGGCGGTCAAGCAGGGTGCGAAGCGGTGGCGTTGTTGGATGAGCCGGGCTGTTCGCCGGCGGCGATCTTGGCGGGGCTTGCGCCGCATCTGCGCGGGCACCCGGGCGTGCCGCGCGAAGTCATTGCGGGTGCGTTGGCTGGGCTCGAGGCCCAGGTAGCTCCTGTCGTGGCGCGATCGTCGAATAGGGATACAGCATTTGATCGGCTCCCCCCGCCGGGCAGCGCGCTGGTCGATGTCGCGGCGGTGTTGGGTCGGCTGCGGCACGACCTTAGCGATGCGCAGTACATGACCGAGCAGCACGGGGCGTCGCCGTTCGACATCGCGGTGTTTGGTGTGTTGGACGACCAGTCGCGCATGCTGTTGGAGCACGAGCAGCCGATCGCCGGGGGTTCGTGCCTTGCGGGGGAGTCTGCCGGCGCGGGGGCGTTAGGGGCGGGCGCGTCATCGAGCAATCGGCCCGTGGTTTTTATGAACGGACGCGAGCTGTTTGCGTATGGGTATGCGGCGATCGCGGCCGCCGCGCGGCACGGGCGTGATGTCACATTCATCATCCACACCGAAGAGCCCTCGGCGGTGCGGCGTCGGCGTCGGTGGTGGTCCCGGCGAAAACGTGCGCCGGGTGTGCTTGACTTGCCCGCGATGTTGTCGGCGCTGGGGTCCGACACTCAGGACCTGGGCGTGCGGATCGGTGTGATCGACCCGACGGATCGGCCCCGGCTGCGTCGCCTGCTGGAAAAGTCGGTCATCGGCAAGGGGGTCCACATCGTGCTCGCGCGTCGGCGCGAGGGGCCGCGGGCGCTGCGTGCTGCGGCGGCAAAGTGGGAACAGGCATCGCTACGTGAGGGCTATATCGCGACGCAGCAGCGGCTGGTGCTTTGCCCGGAGGTGTGGTCGTTGAACACGGCGCAGCGTCTGCAGCTTGGGCCGATGGGCCTGGAGCCTGCGCCCAGCGAGCCGGGCGGGTGGATGACTTCGTCGTCTTGGGCTTGGGCCGGGCAGGCGATGCTCAACGCGCTGGCGAACCCGGCCCTGGGGCTGGCGACGATCCAGCGCAGCGGCCCGGAGCGCAGCCGGCTTGATGCGACGGTGCTTTCAGGGCTTGAAGCGCCGCCACATCCGATCCACGCGACGCAAGAGGTCTGGCGTGCCAGAGTAGCCGGGGTCAGCGGCGCGGGGCTCGACCTGCTTGCGCGTTTGCTTACGGAGTCCGGTGCGGCGATGGGGTATCAGGTGCGTGGCACGCTTGATGTCACATCGCTTGCTGCGGGCACGCCCGGTTGTATGGATGTGATGTTTGTAAGCCCGCCGCGCGAGCAGGAGCTGACGGTGGCGGGTTCGCCGGGCCGTTCAACTCGGCCGATGTACGCGGCGACGCCGACGCCCGGCGCGACGGACCTTGTCCTGGCGATCGACGGCGCGCACGCCCAGCACGCCATCGATGCAGTCGGCAGCGCGCAACGCACCGGCGCGGTGGTCGACCCGATCACGCTGCCCACCCTTGAGCAGCTCCTGAAGGGCGAGCCCGATAGCGACACGATGCCCGGGCTGACCGGGTCGCTTGAGCAAGGCACACACCCCGACCGCCGATGCGTTGTGCCAGCGGGTGCGCTGAGTGAGTATCTCTGGGGACACCGCCGGTTCTCCGCGTGGGTCATGCTCGGCGTGGTCCTGCAACGCGGTCTCGCACCGCTGACACGGGAGGCGATCGAGCAGGCGACACAACGCGTACTCGGGGCGGTCGACCCGCGTTGCCACGAGGCGTTGGATGTCGGACGCAAACTCGCGGTCGATCCTGAGTTTGCGCAGGGGTACTTGTCGCACGATCTGGAGGAGCCGACGCAGTTATTGGAAGCGATTGCGCAAGACTTGTCCGAGCAGTTGGGCGGTCGCAGCGGTCCGGTTGTCTCGCGCGAGTTCGTGGGGTTGGTGGCGGCGCTGCTCGACCGCTGCGCTCCGCTGGATCGTGCGGTCCGCGCCCGTCTGGTGCAGGTCTGCTATCGCTGTGCCGTGTGGGGCGGCAATCGCGGGGGGGTTGCGTATGTCCAGCGATTCTGCGAGACGGTGGGTCGGCTGCTTGACCATGACCGCGAAGATCGTGGGTATGAGTTGACGCGGCGCGGGATCGAAGGGGCGGCCCGCGCGATGATCGTGCCTGACGAGGTTTATCTCGCTGCGTTGCTAACTTCACCGGCCCGCTACCGGCGTGACCGCCGGCGGTTCAACCTCGCGCTCGAACACGGCGACAAAGTCAGCTATCGCCACGTGGTTCGGCCGGAGTTCGACCTCTTCAAACGCCACATCGCCTTTAACCTCACGCTCGGTGAACGGGCGCTGCGGCTACTGGCCCGGCTGCGATTCATCCGCCGGGTCCGTACGGGCTGGTACCGTGAGCAACGCGACCTGCGCGAACTGTATCTCCAGACGCTGGAGGGGGTGTCGGACACCACCGCGCCCAGCGACTACCGCAAATGGTGCGAGATCGCATCGACGGCCGCGGCGGTCTCGGGCCGGGGTGAGGTGCGGCGGCAAGCTGTGCGCGATGCGCGTGCCCGGCTGGACCGCCTGGTCGCCGTGGACGCAAAAGAGCTCGATCGCGGCTGATTTGGCCCCGCCGACGCGCCTGCTCAACCGGGGATCGGCTAAACTGTGGCGTATGTTTTGGGCCTCATCGCGCCCGTTTGATCGACAACCCCGCCCGGCCGACGCGGGCGATACCGACGGAAGGGCTCGGATGGCCGTCCCACAAGAACTACTCGAATCGCAGCGCAACGGCCGGCCTTCGACGACGCCGACGGAGGCGGTGAAGACCGCCGACCTGCTCGCTGTGTACCGTGCGATGCGCTTGGCACGTGTCGTCGATCGTATCGAGCAGGAACTCTGCGCCGCGGGCGAGGCGTTTTTCCATGTCGGCGGCGCTGGCCACGAGGCCGCCGCTGCGCTCAACCTCTTCTTCGAGCCCCAGGACTGGCTCCACGGCCACTACCGCGATAAAGCGCTCATGCTCGGCCGAGGCGTCGAGCCCCAGGCCTGGTTCGACAGCGTCCTATGCAACGCCGCGAACTACTCGGCCGGCCGACAGATGTCGTGCTTCCTCGCCGACAAAACACTCAACCTGCCCAGCACCGTCGTGCCTGTCGGGAACAACGCGCTCCAGGCCGTCGGCATCGCCATGCAGGTCAAGGACCAGCCCGGCAACCCGATCGTGCTATGCGGCCTTGGCGACGGCACCAGCCAGCAGGGCGAAGTCATGGAGGCGATCGCGCAGGCCGTACGCGACCAGCTCCCGGTCCTGTTCTGGATCCAGGACAACGGCTACGCGATCTCGACGCAGACGTCTGGCAACACCTTCTACAACACGCCCGGCCACGAGGGCGATCGTTTCTTCGGCCTTGACATCCACCACTTCGACGGCACCGACATCCTCCCCGACGTCCCGCGCATCGGTGAACTCGTCGGCGAGGTCCGCGCCTTGCGCTCACCGCGCATCGGCGTCATGCATGTCGAGCGTTTGTGCAGCCACTCTAACGCCGACGACCAGCGTATCTACCGGCTGCAGGAGACGATCGACCAGATCCACGCCGAGAACGACCCGATCGAGAACATGCGCAAGGGGTTGATCGCCGCGGGCGAGCCGGCCGCGACGCTGGAGACGATCGACCAGGAAGTCGAGCGCGACTGCCGCGCCGCCGCCGAGCGTGCCCGCCGCATCGGCGACCCTGTCGCATCCCACACCGCCAGCCGACCGCTGCCTGAGCACCTGCTGCCGACGTCGCGCAGCGACCACGAGTACCTCGGCAGCGCCGACCCGGCCGACCACGACGCCCCCGACACGATCACGATGATCGAGGCGATGCGCGAAGTCCTGGGTCACCGGCTCGCCAATGATGAACGCGTCACGCTCTACGGCGAAGACATCGAAGACCCCAAAGGCGATGTCTTCGGCGTGACGAAAGGACTCTCCACGAAGTTCCCCGGCCGCGTGGTCAACTCGCCGCTGGCCGAGTCGACCATCATCGGCACGGGCATCGGCCGCGCGATCGCGGGCGGCCGGCCCGTCGGGTTTATCCAGTTCGCCGACTTCCTGCCCACCGGTATCGGCCAACTGCTCAGCGAGGTCGGCACGATGTACTGGCGCACCAACGGCCAGTTCGAGTGTCCGCTGATCCTCATGATCACCTGCGGCGCGTACCGCCCCGGGCTTGGGCCGTTCCACTCGCAGACCCTCGAATCGATCATCGCGCACATGCCCGGCATCGACGTGATGATGCCCAGCTCCGCCTCCGACGCCGCCGCGATGCTCAACGCCGCGTTCGAGTCGGGCCGGCCGACCGTCTTCCTCTACCCCAAGGTCTGCCTCAACGACCGCGCGCCGTGGAAGCTCACCAGCAAGGACGTCGAGAAACACCTCGCGCCCGTCGGGGTGGCTCGCGTCCTGCGCAAGGGCAACGACCTCACCCTCGTCGCCTGGGGCAGCACCGTCACCATCGGCATGGGGGTCGCGGAGAAGCTCGACAGTGTCGGCATCGGCGTCGACCTCATCGACCTCCGCTGCATCGCACCTTGGGACCGGGACCTCGTCCTCCGAAGCGCCCGCAAGACCGGTAAGCTCCTGGTCGTCCACGAAGACAACCTCACGCTCGGCTTTGGCTCGGAGATCCTCGCGACGGTCCTCGAGAAACTCGGCGGGGATGTCAAAGCCAAACGCGTCACGCGCAGCGATACCTACACGCCGTGCAACTACACCAACCAGCTCGAAGTCTTGCCCAGCTACCGCCGGACGCTGACGACCGCGTGCGAGCTGCTGGGGCTGAGCATCACCTGGCCCGAGCATGAGCATGCCGAGGATGATGGCCTCACCGAGGTCGTCGAGGCCGAGGGCTCAAGCCCCGCGGACCAGGCGGTGACGATCAGTGCATGGAAGGTGAAGGTCGGCGACGCGGTCGCTTCGGGCCAGCTCCTCGCCGAGGCCGAGGCCGACAAGGCCGTGTTCGAGATCAACTCGCGCTACGACGGCACCATCGCCGAGATCATGGTCGCGGAAGAGGAGAAGGTCGATGTGGGCACGCCGCTCCTGAAGATCCGCACCGAGCAGGCCGCGCCCGGCGAAAAAGTGATCAAACGCCAGACACGCGAGGACCTGGGCCACCCGGTCATCGGTCGTCCCGCCGCGCCCGTTACGTCCGAAGACCGCGAGCTTACCGATGCGGTGGGCGATAAGGTCAAGATCTACCTCTCACCGATCCAGATCGCCGAAGGCCGCGACAAACTCACCAACGAACGGTTCGAGCAGCGCTTCCCCGAGTGGACCAGCGACGACATCATCCAGCGCACCGGCATCGCGTCACGCCCGATCCTCGCGCCGGATCAGACGGCCGTGGGCATCGGCGCCGAGGCCGCACGCAAGGCGCTCGCCGCCGAGGGGCTCACCCTCGACGACCTCACCGGCATCGTCTGCCACACCACGACCCCGCCGCTCAACACGCCGTCGATGGCCTGCATGATCCTGCGCGAGCTCGACCCCGAGGCGAAGCACGAGCTGATGGTCTACGACGTCAACGCCGCCTGCTCGGGCTGGCTCTACGCGCTCGATACCGCGTACCACACGATCATCACCCAGCCGCACAAGGCCGTGCTGGTCGTCACCACCGAGGCGCTCTCCCGCGTCGTCGACCCCAAGGACTTCGGCACCGCGATCCTCTTCGGCGACGCCGCGAGCGCGACGATCGTGCGCGGCTCGACCGACGACAAGGTCTGCGACCGCGGCTCCAAATGCCTGGTCATGCAGCGCCCCGTCCTCTCGGGCAAGGCCGACAAGGGCAACGTCCTCACCGTCGGGTTCCAAGGCCACAGCCATGTCCACATGGACGGGCAGAAGGTCTTTGTCGAAGCCGTCCGCGCGATGACGAAGATGGTCAAGCAGGCCTTCGAGGAGTCGGGGCTCCCGATCGATCAGGTCGATTGGCTCGTCCCGCACCAGGCCAACAGCCGGATCGCCGAGGCGGTGCGTGCCCGGCTGAAAGTCCCGCACGAAAAAGTCATCGACCTGCTCGCCAACCACGGCAACACATCATCGTCATCGATCCCGCTGTCGATCTGCAAGTCCTACGACAAGTTCGCCGTCGGCGACACCGTCGGCGTCTGCGCCTTTGGCGGCGGCTTCACCTTCGGCGCAGGTGTGATGACGGTGGAGTGATGTGCGATGTCCGATGGTCGATGTGCGATGTATTGAATATCTAAAACCCGATAGCCGCATCGCTGCGCGATGCCGGTGCCTTGGATCCATGCGAGGGCTCGAACATCGAACATCGAACATCGAACATCCACCGCCCCCTCTCCCTCATCGGCATGTCCGGCGTCGGCAAGTCCCACTGGGCCAAGCAGCTCGCGCAGCAGGGCTGGCTGCACCTCGACTGCGACGCGATGATCGCCCAGCGTCTGGGCGAGCTGATCGAAGTTTCGCCAGACGAAGACCCGGTCCACGCCGTCGGGCGCTGGATGGGTATGCCCTGGACGCCCGGCTACGCCGAGCGCGAAGAACAATACCTCGCGCTCGAACGCGAGGTCACCGAAGAAGCCCTCGATACCGCTGCCGCTCAGCCGCCCGAGACCCACGTCGTCCTCGACACCACCGGCAGCGTGATCTACACGGGCGAGGCGATCCTTGAACGTCTCCGGGCCGAGACGCGCGTCGTTTACTTCGATGCCCCCCCGGAAGTGCGCGAGAAGATGGTCGGGCTCTACCTCCGCGAGCCCAAGCCCGTGCTGTGGCGGGCTGGCTACCAGCCCGAGCCCGGCGAGACTCAGGATGCAGCGCTCGCGCGGTGCTACAAACGCCTGCTGGAAGACCGTAGTGGAGATTATCGAGCGCTTGCTGCTACGACGGTTGCTTACGGTCCGGCCCGGTTCAAGGGTTTCGATCTTCTCGCGTTGCTCAATCAGCCATGAAGCCCCAGCCATCGGAGCGTCCCCCAAACGATTCCGCGAGTCCGGCAAGCTCATTCTCGGCCGCGGTGATCGCTTGGTGTGTCGGTATCATCTGTTTCTTGCAGCAGATATCCCAGTCCGTGTCCCCTTCTTCAAAATCTTCGTCTTCGGGCTGATAGACTTCGACTTGATAGCCGAGCGCTCTTGCGGCTTCGCGGAAGCGTTTGGCTGCTGATTCATCTGGAAGCAAGTGGTTGAAATCAATCAGGTAGCATTGAGAAAGGTCGGTTCCATATTCCGCGATCTTCTTGAGCGTGTTTCCGTTTTCGTCATCGGGGAAAGCGTCGTTAGCTGGCATCGTGTTGTCCTCGTAGGTGGTGATATGTGGCGCGATCATACCCGCCGACACACCAGCGCTACCACACGCACATCGAACCGCAGCACGAACACGGTGTATGGCGTGCCGCCTTTGCCACGTAGTTGCTGCGACACGGCGTCCGGGTCCACGGCCTTGCCGCGGGTCTTGACTTCGATGATCCCGCCGTCGTGGTCGGTCAGCCATCGCTTGACCTTCTTAGGCCGCCAAGGCAGTTCGGCGAGCAGCTCGAAGCCTGTAAGCCAGGGTGAGTCGGTCGGCGTGTCGCGAGACAGTAGGCCGAGCTTGCGGTGGATGAGTGGGGCGTCGTGCTGGTGCGCGAGCAGGTGGATCAGCCCGGCGCGTTCGACGGCGGGGTGGACGGCGTAGAGGTAACGCGCGATCGCGCCGAGCGGTGCGTCCCCGGGTGTGCCGTCGAGGGTGTGGGTTTCTTGATCGACACGAATCCCAGTTGATTGTGGTGCCTGCTTTGGCTCCCCCTCCCTGCTGGGAGGGAGGGGGTTGGGGGGAGGGTCAGGCGCTGCCGCTTGCGTGTATTGGTGTTCCGGGTCTGACTGCCGACCCCCACCCCAGCCCTCCCCTTGGAAGGGGGAGGGAGCCGGACTCGGTCGCCATGCATCTTTGTTTGTTGTACGCGTGATCAGCGTCGCGCTGCGTTCGGCACGCCGGAGCTTGCCCGTCCATAGCACAGCCTGCACCAGCCGGTTGCCCTCGGCGATGAACTCGACGCCCGCATCGGGCCAGCGGTCCTCGATCGCATCGAGGTCGACGCCCGGGCCGAGCTTGACCGCCGCGCCTTGTTCGCCTGCGCGCTCAATCAGGCGTGTGATGACTTCCGGGGGCGGCCGCAGGTTGTCGAGCTTCCACAGGCGACGCCCGGCCGCCTCGTCCCGCCGCGCAGGGTCGAGGTGGATCGCATGTGTGCCCGCCTTGTGTTCCGGGGTCGGCCAGTCGGCGACATCCATGCAGGCCGTCTCGGCGCGTCCGCCACTGTTGTGCCCAGCCATCCACGCCCGCACGGGGTCGTGGTCCACGGCCAGTACGTCGAGCCCGGCGTCGCAGAGCGCGGCCGTGTCCCCGCCGATGCCGCAGCACAGGTCCGCAACCGTCACGCCTTCGCCCAGCGCAGCCCGGAAGCGTTCTGCCTTGTAGGCCGCGACGGTGTGCCCGCTGGCCTGCTCGATACCGGGCACGTCCGCGACCATCGACTTCGCCCGTTGGCCAAACTTGGCGGCCGCTTTGCCGCGGGCTTTCACCAGCTCCAGTGCGAGGGCGACAGCCGTCTCGTCATAAGTCTTACGCAGTTTCGCGACCGCGCCGACCCCGCCCGCCTCGGCCTCTGCGGCGCGCTCGAGCAGTGCGGTGTCTGCCGTGACACGTTGCCAGTCTTCGATCGTTCCGCGCATGGCGGCATGGTAGCTCAGACGCAAGAAGCCCACGCTCGGCGAGCGTGGGCTTCATAGGTCGATGGGTGGATGAGGCCGCTTAGATGTTCTCATACCGCGCGACGAGCTCGACGATCGCGGGCTGGTTCGGGTTGAGTTCGAGCGAGCGGTTCCAGGCGCGTTTGGCCTCGTCGCGCTGCCAGATGTTCTCGCGGCCGCCCTCGATGTAGAGCGTCATGTACGCGACGCCGAGCCCGTTGTACGCGGCGGTGTCGGTCTCGTCGTACTCGATGGCCTGCTTGAAGTGGCTCAGCGCATCGTCGTAGCGGCGGAGCTTGAACATCGCGACGCCCATGCGTTCATGCGCGGTCGAGGTCGGCTCGGTGCGGAGGACGGACTGCAGCACGTTGATCGCGCGGGTGTAGTTGCCCAGCCGGATGTGCGCGTCTGCGAGCCCGAGCATGACGCGGGTGGATTCGGTGTCATTGGACGCGAGCTCGGTCGCGGCGCGAAGCGCGTCGACCGCCTTCTCGAACTCCCCCATGCGGATGTAGACGAAGCCGAGGTTCGCCCACGCGCCGTACGATTCGGGCGACAGCTCGGCGGCGCGCTCGGCGTATGCCAACGCGAGGCCGGTCTTGTTGTCCTGCATGTAGGCCGAGGCGAGGTCGCGGTTGGCCTCGCCCGAGTCGGGGTTGATCGCGAGAGCACGGAGGTAGCTGCGGATGGCGAAGGGCAGGTCGCCGAGCACCTGCTTGCAGACGCCGAGGTTGTAGTGCGCGTCGTAGTTGTTGATGTCGATCGCGGCCGCCATCTCGTAGCGCGGCGAGGCACGCTCGTAGTCGCCGCGTTCTTTGTAGATATCGCCGATGCCCAGGTGCGCTTCGACGACGCGGGGGTTTTCTTCGAGCGCCAGCCCGAAGGCCGCGAAAGCAGAGTCGGTCAGCCCCTGGTCGTTGAACTCGTGCGCCTGCTGGATCAGGTTGTCGATGCGTTGCTGGCGCGGATCGACCCGGCTGAGTCGGTCCTGCTGGCAGCCGAAGGAGGCGGCACAGGTCGAGGCGGCAAGGAGGAGGAGCATTCTTTTCATGAGAGTCGCCTTGGGTGCATGTTGCGCGGGGCCGGCCGATGAGCCTGGGGCAGGCCCGGGATCGCCTACGGAGGCAAAGCCCTAGAATGGTAGTCGTAGTTTTCCCGGCTGAGGATTAATGATAACCGTATGAAACTTGCACTCGCCCAGATCAACCCGATGGTAGGGGATATCGCCGGCAACGCGGAATTGATTCGTGCCTCGATCGCCGGAGCGCGTGAACGCGGTGCGGCCCTCGTGGTGTTCCCAGAGCTCGCGATTATCGGCTACCCGCCCAAGGACCTGCTGCTCAAGCCGGCCGTCGTCGACGAGTGTGTCGCGGCGGTCGCTGAACTCGCCTCGGAGTGCCGGGGTATCGCCGCGGTTATCGGTCTGCCCCTGCCCTCGGAGCAAGCGCGTGGCCGGACGCTCTACAACGCCGCCGCGCTGTGCGTCGAAGGCGGTGTCTCGGGCTACCACCGCAAGCACCTGCTGCCGACGTACGACGTCTTCGACGAGCGCCGCTACTTCGAGCCCGGGCCACGGCTGGACCTCGCCGAGCTCGCTGGGGTGAAGCTCGGCATCAGCATCTGCGAAGACCTGTGGAACGACGAGCACGCCTTCTCACGCCAGCTCTACCACGACAACCCGATCGACGAGTTGGCGAAGCTCGGCGCGGAGCTGTTCATCAACTGCTCCGCGTCGCCGTATGTCATCCGCAAACACGCGTTTCGGCGGAAGCTGATGAGCCAGGTCGCAAAGCGCTACGCGCTGCCGCTGGTCTACTGCAACCAGGTCGGGGGCAACGACGAGCTGGTGTTCGATGGCAACTCGTGCGTGTTCGGCGCAGACGGAAAGGTGGTCGCCCATGCGAAAGACTTTGAGCCGGATCTTCTTATCGCTGATGTGGTGGAGGGCCAAGCGGAAAACAAAGAAGGGGGTCGGGCGGGTTACGGGCAAGCTGAGGTAGCCCGCGCCGACACGTTAGCCGTCGCCGGCACGGCGACGCGTACCCCCCCGCGCGAAGGGCTGGCGTCGGTGTACGCAGCGCTGGTGCTTGGGCTTCGGGACTACTGCCGCAAGTGCGGGTTCAAGCAGGTTGTGATGGGGCTGTCGGGCGGGATCGACTCGGCCGTGTCGTGCGCCGTCGCGGTCGAAGCGCTGGGGCCGGAGAACGTGCGTGGGTTCGGGATGCCTTCGCGGTATTCGAGCGGCGGGAGCGTGACGGACGCGCGTCTGCTCGCCGAGAACCTCGACGTCGCGTTCGATGTGATCCCGATCGAGCCTGCCCATCGCGCAATGGAGCAGATGCTCGCCGAGGTGTTCGCTGGCCTGTCCGAAGACGTCACCGAAGAAAACATCCAGGCCCGCGTGCGTGGCAACATCATGATGGCGCTGAGCAACAAGTTCGGCGCGATGCTCGTAACGACGGGCAACAAGAGCGAGCTGGCGGTTGGCTACTGCACGCTCTACGGCGACATGTGCGGGGGGTTCTCCGTGCTTTCGGACGTGCCTAAGACGATGGTCTACGACCTCGCGAAGTGGATGAACACCCCGGACTGCCCGCTTTTTGAGCGTTTCGGCGGGCCGGTGATCCCGGAAGACACGATCACCAAGCCGCCCAGCGCGGAGCTGCGCCCCGACCAGACGGACCAGGACTCGCTGCCGCCGTACGAAGTGCTTGATGAGATCATCGAGCGCTACATCGAACGCGAGCAGACCGCGAAGCAGATCATCGAGCAGATGGACTGCGACGCCGAGACGATCCTGCGGATCACCCGGCTGATCGACCTGAACGAGTACAAACGCAAGCAGGCCGCGCCGGGTTTGAAGATCACGGGCAGGGCGTTTGGGTTTGGGCGGCGGATGCCGATCGCGCAGGGGTATGACAACCGGCGCGGGGTGGGGGAGATCGCCCCTGCGCGTCGCCGTGCCGGCGACGGCTAACCCCCGGAACGATTAGACAGCACATCTGCGGT
>JBCCWH010000034.1:0-31712 GCA_039193915.1 Planctomycetota bacterium | reverse complement strand
GCCTCGCTGATCCTGCCGTCGAAGTAGTACGTCTCGTCGTTGTCGCTCCACCGGCCGATCTCGAAGCCGTCGTCGCCCTCGGTGTTCCAGTTGACCGGGCCCGTCTTGGCCTGCGTCGCGACCTCGGCGCCGTCGAGGTAGAGGCGCATCGTCGCGCCGTCGTAGCTCGCGGCGACGTGCGACCACTGGCCGGCCGTCAGCCTGTGCACGCTGCCGCTGGCGAGGTACGTGATGCCGTTGCTGCCGGTGCCGGTGGCTAAACCGAACTCGAGCTGGCCGTCGGCGCGCAGGTGCAGGCTGTAGCCCGACTCGCTGGAGCCCGAGTCGTGGACCCAGCCGAGGATGCCCTCGTAAGCGCCGAAGCTGTCGGCGTTGACCCACGCCGAGACGGTAAAGCTGTCGGTGAACTTGAGCGCATCGTGCTTGCCGACGGCGAGGTAGCCGTCGCTGCCGTTGAAGTCGATCGCGGAGCCGACCGCCGGGTCGTCGGCCCACGCCGCGCCGCCGGTGAGCGTGGCGTTGTGGCCATGAGTCGTGTCGGCCGCCGCGGCGCCCTGGCCTTCATCGAGCGCCCACTGCCCGGCCGACGCCGTGACGCGGACGTTGTCGTACGTCGCCGTCGCCAGCGCGCTGTTGTCGTGCGATGTCGTCGCCAGCCCGATGTAGACCGCCTCGCCCATCACCACATCCATCTGCTGGTGCTGCGTCCACGACTGGCCATCCGCCGAGTAGTAGCTGGTGATGACATCGCCCTGGCGCACCAGCCTCAGCCACTGGGGCGCGACGACCGAGCCCACCCCCTGCGACTGCGTCGCCGCACCCTGGGTCAGGCGCTGCTGGCTGATCAGCCCGTTGCCGTCGGCGTGTGTCACCCCGATAAAGAAGTTCGCCGCGTCCGTCTCCAGCGACGAACGGATCATCAGGCCGACCTTGGTCCAGTCGTCGACGTGCTCGGCCGTGGCCACCCGCGCGACGATCTCCCCGTCGCCGACCAGCGTCTGGTGCACGAAGTGGAACTCGTCGTTGACCGCCCAGATGTCCCTGCCCGACGCGACCACCGTGAACGTCCCGCCCGATTCACCCGCCGCGCCGATCCCGCCCACCGAACCGATGTCCTGACCCGTCCATGCGCCCCCCGGAACACCCGGCACGCCCGGCAGCACACCCGGCAACGCCACCAAGACATCCACCGCACTGCGCGCAGGCGCGCCCGGCTGCGCCGACGACTGCGCCACCACACGGTATTCGTACTCCGTCAGCGCAGCACCCGTCGTATCGGTATACGTCGTCGCGTCCGCCGCCAGCGTCGCAAGCGTCGTAAACGAACCGCTGCCACCGGCCCGGCGCTGCACCTCGTAGCCCGTCTCGCCCGCGCCGTCGGTCCACTGCAACACCACGTCCCCGCCCACCACCGACGCCTGCAACCCCGCCGTCCGCGTAAACGCCACCGACGTCGCCGCACCGCCGTCCCCACTGCCGGCCACAGGCGACAGGCTCGTCACGCGGTAGTGGTACAGCGTGCCCGATGACAGGCCGCTGTCCGTGAAGCTGTTCACGTTCGCGCCGACCGTGCCCACCTGCGTAAACGTCGTGCCATCGGTCGAACGCTCAATGCGGTAGCCGTTATCGCCGTGCACATCACGCCAGTCCACCACCAGCGTGTCCGCCGATAGCGACATCACACGCAGGTCCGTCACCGCCCCCGGAAGCGTCGCCAACGCAAGCGGGGCCGAGTAGAGGTCCGCACCGCCGGTGCCCGCGCCCTGCGCGGTCAGGCGGTACACATACGTCTTGCCCGCCGACAACCCCGTATCGAGATAAGACGTCACCCCGCTGCCCAACGCGCCCGACGCAGCGCTATACGTCACCCCGTCTTCCGAACGCTCAACAAGGTAGCCCGTCGCCCCCGGAACCGCGCCCCACGTCAGGCCGACCTGACCCGTCCCGAGGTTGGCCGCGTCCACACCCAGCACCACACCCGCGTCCGGCGTCACCGGCGCCGCGGGCGTACCGCTCCCGGCCGCGGCATTCAAGGTGTAAACACCAAAGTCACCGTAGTCGCCCCACCCTGACACCAGCGCATAGTACGTCCCGCCCGCAAGGTTCATCGTCACCGACACGTCCTGGTCCGTCCGGCTGTCCGGCTCATCAAACCCCACCAACACCCCCGAAGCGTCGTACACATGCACCACCGGGTTCAACGACGACACCCCCTTGCCCGACACATCAAGCTGAACCACCCCGCCCGTCCACGCGAACGCGTACGCATCCACATCACTCAACCGCTCGATGATCCCCTCCGCAGCAAACGCGCCCGCGTTCGCGGTCAACGCCGTCGCGCCCGTCGTCGGCGTCAGCAAACTCCCGCCGTGATCATCGGCCCGGAACCCATCACTACTGCCCTGCGCAACCAGCTCCGCCGCGATCCCCGCCACATCGTCCTGAAGCGCCGCCGGGTTGTGCGCGTGACCCAGCACGAACTGATGAATCACACCGCTAAACCCGCCCAGGATCGGCCCCTCGTAAGCGTCCGTCCGGTACTCCTGCGTCTCCTCGCCAAACAGGTTGAACCCGTGCTGATGCCCCAGCCCAAACACGTGCCCCACCTCGTGCGCGATCGCGTTGTCCAGCTCATACCCCAGGAAGTCCTGACCAATAAACGCCTGCGGGCCCCCGGAAGCGCTGTTCGGGAACGTCCCCACGTATGCGTACGCGCTGCCCGCGCTGTTGCTCCGGATCGAAGCCCACGCCGTCGGCGTCGCCGACAAATCCGCAGGCTGCTCCGTCGTCACATCAATATCAAACGCCGCGTAATACTCCGACAAACGCCCGTGCGCCAGCGTAATCGCATCCACCTCCGACTGACTAAACGTCGACGCGTCCCCGTCCGTGTCATACGCGAGGTTGCCACTTCCGGGGTCTCCATCGAAATCCAAAAAGATCGTCCCCGTCGCGCCCACGTTGCTATGCAACAACGGCAAACCACTCGGCAACGCCCCCGGAGTACCACTAAACAACAAACGCGGCTCAAGTGTCTCCACCCGCTGACGCTCACCCCCGGAAGTGCCCCCGGAACCACCCTCTCGAAGAGCATCCTGATCCTCGGAAACCGAAGCCGCATCGGCCAGGCGCGGCAGTGTTCCTCCAGCCCTTCCGCTTCCAGGAACGACAAGCGCCGACATGGGATCCACACCCGCTCGAAAACGCTCGGGGATGTACGCATACCGCACCTGATCCCGCCGGTGTTCTTTCACTGCATTCAACCGAGCCCAACGACACAGACACAGAAACCATCGAGGCATGCCTTAGCTCCTAGACCGGAAACCCGGAAGACCCAAAATGACGCAAGGCGGTAAACACACCGGAATTCCCTGAACACGATCGGCCTCCACAAAGAACACGAGGCCGAGCCACACACGATCTGAACACGGGAAAGTCCACCCGCCACATCAGCGACGGCATCCTCCACACCACAGCCCACCCTGTCAAGCAAAATGTTTCTAAAGAGTGCAACATTGAACAACCAACGGGTTAACCCGCCGCATCATGCACTCCAGCAGCCAGCCCCAACCCATCGCGTGTCACGGCCGGCCACACAACAGGCCACCGCGCGGCCAAGCCATGCGCATAGATGTCGTCACCCCGAAACGCATCCGCGTTTGCAGGACCAACCCAAGTCGATAGACATGCCCCAAAATCGAACCGATCCACGCAGGCAGGCAATTCACTGCGTATCGGCGGCAAAAGAATGCACCCGGCAGGATTCGAACCTGCGACCCCTGGTTCCGGAAACCAGTGCTCTATCCAACTGAGCTACGAGTGCGATGCGCGGAGCGGTAGCATAGCACGACCCGCCCCCAAACGCATACCAGCAAACACTTCGGCCGACGCTACGGCATCTCGCTCAGCGTCACGCTGCTGCGGCGATGGGCCTCGAACTCGACCTCAACCTGAGCCCCCTGCCCCGGCACTTCGCCCGACGCGAGGAACGCCATCTCCATCTCAACATCGTGCCGACTGCGGTGCATCTCTGGGTCGATCGCCAGCATCCCACCGCCCTCCATCTCGATGTACGACTCCTTGATCGCCAACCACTCCGGGAAGTCATCGGACGGGAACGAGAAGTCTTCCGCCCGCATCGACATCGCGATAACCGCCATCGCCGTGCCGAAGTCGTTGTCTTCGTTGAGTTCGACAAAGTGGACCTCGCTCTCCATCTTGTCTGCATCGAGCGACAACTGCCCCACCTCGACGGCGCTCTGCACCATATACGCATGGTCCATCGCCCAGCGGTCGCCCGGCGACTTGGGCCCGTCGATGTTCATGATCCGGTCGGGGTCCTCGGCCTCACCTTCGTCGTCCAGCAGGTCGTCAAGGAAAATGTCCAGCAACTCGGCCAGCTCGCCCTCGATCGCGTCACCGTTCTCGTATCGGTACTGCGCCTCGTCGCCCTCAACCGCCCCGATGATCCGGCGGTCCTGCTGCAACTCGACGCCTTGATCGTTGATCTCGATGTCATACTCCCCCACGGTCATCGCCAACTGGGTCACACCGCCCGTTTCATTGACGGCGAGGACTTCGACGACGCCTTCGAGATTGATCTCGGAAGCCGTGGACTGCGACTCGGTCGCCTGGCCGTTCACGCGCTGCTGCATCTCTTCGGAGATGTGGGCCTCGCCGGAGACGGTGTACCGCGCCCCCGCCTCGTGCGGGCGATCAAAGACCAGGTCGTACCCTTCTTCCGCCTGGGCGAGTGCGGGCATTGCGAGCGAAACAAGCAGCGCGGCGGCGGGGAACAAAGAACGTGTAGCAATCGACATCGCAATCTCCTGATCATGAAGAAAGTAGACCAACACAACAAGAGATAGGGTACCACGGGAAAAGCGAAAGACCTAGCGACGCCTCGCCGGGCACCGCGGAGGGTTATCGACGGGCTTCGCGCTTCGTGCGCATGCACTCCGCGATCAGCGCGGTCCACCCGGTCTGATGGCTCGCGCCCAGCCCCCTGCCGGTCTCGGCGTGGAAATACTCGTGAAACAAGACCAATCCGTCGAACCCCGGCACACCGGCCAGGCGGTTCTCATCGCCTTGGCACGGGCGGCCGCCGTCGTCGTCGCAGACGAAGAGCCGGGCGAGGCGTCGCTTGATCTCGGCCGCGGCCTCGCCGAGGGTGACATAGTTCCCCGAGCCCGTCGGGCATTCGACCTTGAAGTGGTCGCCATAGAAATAGTCGTAGCGCTGCAGCGCCTCAACGAGCAGGAACGTTGTCGGGAACCAGATCGGCCCCCGCCAGTTCGAGTTGCCGCCGAACATCGCGGTGTCCGACTCCCCGGGCTGGTAGGCGACCGTATGGGTCTGCCCCCTCAGCTCCAGACGGAACGGCTGTCGCTCGTGGACCTTCGACATCGACCGGATGCCGTAGGGCGACAGGAACTCGTCCTCATCAAGGAGGTAGTGCACCACACTCTCGATCTTCTCACGCGAGGGGATCGCAAGCAGCAGCAAGTCATCGTGCCCCTGCTCGGCCGTCATATACGAAATCGCCTTGGCAAGGTCGTCTCTATTCTTCAGGAACCAATCCATGCGCCGCTTGAAACCCGTCAGTTTCTCGACACGCTTCTTATCAATCACCTCAACCGCGATCAGCGGGAGCAGGCCGACCAACGACCGCACGCGTAGCTCGGTACTGGTTCCGTTTGTGGTGAGTTGATCGTAGTAAAAACCGTCCTGATGGTCCCAAAGCCCGGTGCCGCCCAGGTCGTTGATGGCGTCGGCAATGGCGACAAAGTGCTCGAAGAACTTGCTGGCCATATCTGAATACGCGGGCTCGCTCTCGGCCAGCTCCAGCGCCATCGCCAGCATGGTGTTGCAATAAAATGCCATCCAGGCCGTCGCGTCCGCCTGCGTCAGCGTCAGCCCGTCGGGCAGGTTGCTGCGGTCAAAGACGCCGATGTTGTCGAGCCCAAGGAAGCCGCCACTGAAGACGTGCCGGCCGTTCAAGTCTTTTCGGTTGACCCACCAGGTGAAGTTGATGAGTAGCTTCTGAAAGCACGACGCCAGGAAGTTGAGGTCGCGTTCGCCACGCGGGCCGGTCATCTTGTAGACGCGCCAGACCGCCCACGCATGCACGGGCGGGTTCACATCAGAGAAGTTGAATTCGTAGGCGGGGATCTGCCCGTTGGGGTGCATGTACCACTCGCGTAGGAAGAGCGCGAGCTGTTTCTTCGCGAAGGCCGGGTCGATCCGCGCGAACGGGATCATGTGAAACGCCAGGTCCCACGCCGCAAACCACGGGTACTCCCACTTGTCGGGCATCGACAGGATGTCCCGGCTATAGACGTGGGGCCAGTCCGCGTTGCGTCCGTTCTGCCGCTCGCTGGGCGGCGCGGGCATGTTCGGGTCGCCATCGACCCAGGCGTCCACGACGTAGTGATAGAACTGCTTGCTCCAGAGCAGCCCCGCGTAGGCCTGCCGGGTAATCGCGGTGCGTTCCGGATCGAGTCCGGGCTCGATCGTCTCGGCGTAGAAGGCGTCCGCCTCTTCCTCGCGTTTGGCGAACACTTCGTCGAAACCCGCGCCCAGCGCGTCCTGCGGCGCCTCGTCTTCGTGGTACAGCCGAAGCTTCACGACCCTGGTTTCGCCGGGCTCGAGATCGAGCACGTACCACGGCGCAGCCTTCGTGCCGACCCCCCGCCGGTTCACAGCGTAGTGGTCCTCGCGAATCACCGCATCGTGGAACGCGTCTTTGACATAGGGGCACGAGCTCGGCGTGCCGTAGAGCCGTTCGTTATTCGTCTCGTTTTCCGTAAACAGGACAATCGGCCCGTTGGGGTCGATCCCGTCTTTACCCCAGGTCGGCCCCGCCTCGAACTGCATGACCATCCGCCCGAGGGTTTCGTGCGATGCGACCAGCGTATCGCCGTCCACCTTCTCGATCCGTGGCTTGACCGAGCACTCCTCCTGCGTACAGCCCCACACCCAGGTATTGCGGAACCACAACGTCGGCAGCAGGTGAAGCGGCGCACGGTCGGGGCCGTGGTTCGTGACCGTCACGCGGATCAACACGTCGTTGGGCGAGCCCTTCGCGTACTCCTGCTGCACATCGAAGTATCGGCCCTCGTCAAACACCCCGGTGTCGCTGAGCTCATACTCGGGCTCGTCGCGCCCCCGCCGTGCGTTGACTTCGACCAGCTCGTCGTAGGGGTAGGCGTTTTGCGGGTACTTGTAGAGCGCTTTGCAGTAGCTGTGAGTCGGGGTCGAGTCGAGGTAGTAGTAGTTCTCTTTGACGTCTTCGCCGTGGTTACCCTCGGGTCCGGTGAGGCCGAACAGGCGTTCCTTGAGGATCGGGTCTTTGCCGTTCCACAGCGCCAGCGCGAAGCACAAGCGGTTTTGCCGGTCGGTGAACCCGAGGAGCCCGTCCTCGCCCCAGCGGTAGGCACGGCTGCGGGCGTGGTCGTGGGGCAGGTGGTTCCAGCAGTCGCCGTCGGCCGAGTAGTCCTCACGGACCGTGCCCCACTGGCGTTCGGAGAGGTAAGGGCCCCAGCGTTTCCAGTTGTGGGTACGCGCGGCGTCTTCCTTCAGGCGTTCGTGCTCGGGGGTGCTGTGTTGATCGAGGTGCATAGCGGTACTGATGTATCGGCCAACGGCGCTTGGCAGACCATGACTTGTCCTGCCCGCGTACGATACGCCCGCCATGCCGCCGACGCCCCACCCACTCGCGTTTTACTGCTTATCGGTCCAGCACCCGTTGGCCGAGGTCGCGTTTGCTGAGCGTGCCTGGGCGCACTACCGGAACGACTCCGCCGAAGGCGACGAGGTTCGAGAGCCGCTGTTGCTGCGCGAAGACTTTGCCGGCTCTTGCGCGACAGCGGCGGCCTGGGTGCGCTCCGACCCCGAACGTCAGGCGATGGCGATAGAGCTTGACCAACCCACCGCGCGGTGGGCCGACGACCAAACCCGCGGCTGCCCGCGCTGCGCCGAGGACCTGCACATCGTGATCGACGATGTCATGCACGTGCCCGGGCCCGCGACGGATATCACCCTGGCGTTGAACTTCTCAACACTCATCTACCACGACGAGGTTTCGCTGCTCGGGTACCTGCGCCACGCCCGAGCGTGTCTCGCCGACGACGGCCTGATCATCCTCGACCTCTTTGGCATCGCCGCCGGGAGCGGACCCAGCGAGCAGTCTCGCGTGATCGAGCCCGACGACGTCGACACCCCGCCGTTCACCTACACCTGGGAGCAGCGTCGCTACGACGCCTCTACCCAGCGTATCGACTGCCGTATCCACTTCACCCTGGCGGACGGCACGGTGATGCGCGATGCGTTTGTCTACGACTGGCGTTTGTGGGACATGGCGGCCGTGCTCCGGCTGATGCGTGAGGCCGGGTTCGCAACCGCCGAAGCCTGGGGACAAGCCCCCGCCGACGACAGCGCGGACGCTGGGCATGCCGAAGGGCGATTCAGCGTGCTCGACGGCCCGCCATCGGAGGGCGACTGGGTGTGCTACCTCGTGGGGGCCTGCTAAACGCGGGTCTTTCGAACGCCCCATCGGTCGAGACCGGATAACCGGCGATTCACGGGAACTCAGGCCTGCTTTCCGCGTCTTTTCTTGAACAATCCCCGCCCCGGGCTACACTTACACACTTGGGGATACGCCGCTGATTGGGAATGGACCCGGCCGACAGGCCCCGCGATCGCCGCACGCTCACTGTATAAAGGACCCCACGTGCTGATCCTCATTATCGCCGGTGGCCCGGACAAGGGCCGGATCTACGAGCTGCTCGAAGGCAAGGACATCGTCCTGGGCCGGGAAGGCGATCAGGTCAAGCTCAACGACCGGAAGGTCAGCCGGGAACACGCCAAGCTCTGGTGCGAGGGTGGGCAGTGGTACATCAAAGACCTGGGCTCGCGTCACGGCACGCACCGCAACCATAAAGAACTCGAACAAGGCGCAACCGCCAAGCTCAAGGACGGCGACTACATCCAGGTCGGCTCGACGGTCATGGTCATGGGCCGGATGCCTGCGGAACACGCCGAGCGGCTGGCGATGCTGGGTCAACAGAGCGCGGAGGTGCCGGGCTGGCGCAAACCCGGGGTACTCGTCGGCGGCGGGGTGGCGGCGGCGGTGGCGCTCATCGGGCTATCGGGTTACGGCATCTACAAGATGGACCTGCTCAGCGGGCACAACCAGCGCAGCGACAGCCAGTTCGCGCAGCTCCAGCAGGCGTTGATCGAGTCGCAGCAGCAGAACGCCGAGGCGACACGGCAGCTCCAGGAGACCCTCGCCGCGCGCAGCCGCGTCGAAGAGGCGCTGATGGATCGGCTCGCGGATGTCGGAGGCGACCTGGACGCACACGCCGACGCCGTTGCCCACGCGACCGACGAGCTGTACGACATCAACCGCCCGCTGCTTGCGCAGATGGAGGCGCTCGAACGCCGGTCGCTCGAACAGCAGGCCTCCCTCGAACGCTTCGGCGAGATGCTCGCGCACGAGGCCGAGACCGACAACAGCGAAGCGGTGTACGCCCTGCTCACGGAGCTCAAGACACAGTTCGCCGACCAGCCCGACGGCGAGGAACTCATCGCCCGGCTAAGCGCGGCGATCGAGACCAATGCCGAGGAGACCGGCGACGCCGTGCGTACCGTACTCGCGGAGTTCCGAGCCGAAGACACGCCCTTGGCCGCGGCCGAGCGTACCGAGGTCCTGGTCTCGCGTGTGCTTGAAGCGCTCGACGCGATGCCCAGCAGCGACGCGATCGCTCAGCGGGTCCTCGCCGGGATCGGCAACCCGTACGCGGCGCAGGAGGCGATGATGCGTGAGATCCTCGCGGAGTACCGCGGGACGCGTGAACACATCGAGCAGACCGTCGCCAGCGCGATGAACGAAGACGCGAGCCAGGCCCAGCGGCTGATGCTACAGGTCATGGCTGAGCTGGACAAGCAGCCCGACGGCGAAGTCCTCGCCGCGCAGCTCCGCGAGGCGATGGACCAGGCCGCCGCTGGCAACGCGGACGCCGACGCCAACCTCGCCGCGCTGATGCAGCAGGTGTTGACCGAGTTCGAGAACCGCCCCACCGCCGTCGAGATCGCCGAAGAACTCCGCGCAGCCGTGGGCGAAGATGCACAGCGTACGCAAGCGCTCATGGCTCAAGTGCTCGACGAGCTCAGCAGCCGGCCCGCCGCGACGGAAAACACCCAGCAGACCGCCGAGATGATGCAGGCCATCCTCACCCGCATCGACCAGCAGAACGAGCTGGCCGGCGAAGTCGCCCAGCTCCGCGAGATGATCGCGTCCCGGCCCGAGGGCTCCGAAGCGCTCATCGAAGCCGCGATCACCCGCCTCGACCAGCAGTCGCGCAACAGCGCACAGCTCCTCGAAGAAATCGCCCAGCTCCGCGAGTCGATGCCCAGCGACGTGTCGGACCAACTCGACCAGGTCCTCACCAAGCTCGACGAGCAGGTACGCAGCGAACAGGTCGTCGCCGCGATCGAGAATGCCGTCGAACGCATCGCCGCCCAGCGCGACCAGGACACGCTCCAAGCGATCGCCTCGATCCAAGACCGCCTCGCCGCGCTGCCCTCGGCCGAGCAACTCGAAAGCGTCCTCGACAGCCAGGAAGCACTCGCCGCCCTGCTCGACAGCACCGACGCCCGTGCCGCGCTGGGCGAGCTCCGCGCCGCGCTGGAGCAGCTCGCACAGGCCCAGCCCGAATCCGACAGCGATCGGCTGGACCAGATCCTCGCGATGCTCGAAGAACGCGAACGCGTCGGGCTCATGCTCGCCGAGATGCACGACCTGCTCGCGACCCAGCCCGAGCAGGCCCAGGCGATGCGCGACGAGCTGCTCGCAGCGATCGAGAACGCCGGCGACGACAACACCGATCGCCTGCTCGAAGAGCTCCTCGCCGAGGTGCAGTCCCGCCTCAGCACCGACGACGCCCTACGCCAGGCGATCCGCGAAGAGATGGCCGGCAACATCGTCCCCGGACGGATGGCGCTCCAGGACGCGCACGACGTCGCCAGCAACCCCAACTCGAACGCTAACCCCGGGCCCGGCAGCGCTGGCACCGAGAACGCCCCCAACGGCCAACGTCTCAGTGCCCTCGAGCAGGCCTACCGCGACGCCTTCGAGACCAACACCCCCGTCACCGTCGGCGCCGGCATCATCGACCCGACCACAGGCCGCGTCTCCGAAGGCCGACGCCTCGACCCCGCGGTCGCCCGAGCCTTGGGCTACAAGACCTGGCACAGTTGGTACCTCGCCGACATGCACGCCGAGCGCATGCGCCTCTCCGCCCAGGCCCAACGCGACCGCAACGCCGCCGAGGCCGAGAACCCCAGCGACATCGTCTCCCTCCCTGGGCCGGATGAAACGCCGACGGCCCCCGAGCCGGCTGGCGAAGGCGAATAACCACACACAGCGCAATACACCCCGCCGGGTGCCACATCGCGTCCCGAAGGGCGCTATGTGCCGAGCGGGTACCCGCGCATGTATCGCCAAGACCGCACACAGCGCCCTGCGGGACGCTGTGTGGCAACCGCATGACTACTGAACAAATGTCATGCGCCTACTTGGTCGGCTCTATCCGATCCAACAGTTCTTCGATCACCGGCGCGATCTTCGCGATCGGCCAGGGCTCCCACGCCGGCAACCCACGGCTACGCCGGTAGAGCCCCACACAGGCGATTCCGAAGAGTGCCAACATCAGCACGACGATCGCACCCGCGTACCCGTAGTGCGCGACATAGATCGGCACCACTTGAGCAAAAAAGTTGATAACGACCAAGGCGGCACCCATTAGCGCTGCCGAGCCGGTCCACAACAGGCACCAGACCGCCCATGCCCAGAAGTAGGCAGAATCACCGGGCTGCTTCGGGTCGTCGGGCATGTAGCGATTCTACCTCGCTATCCGTACCGGGTGCCACATCGCGTCCCCAGGGGCGCTATGTGCCGAGCGGGTACCCGCGCATGTATCGCCAAGACCGCACACAGCGCCCTGCGGGACGCTGTGTGGCACCCGGCACCGTCTGTGTGGCACCGTTGTTATCCTCGGCGTGCTCCGCGCGCCTTGCGGCGTTTCCTAAACACCAAGCGCATCGATCACGCAGTGCATCTCGCTCGGCAGTCCACAATCCACAGATACCCCCACCTCTTCTATCACCAGCGCCGACGCATGCAGCATCTGCCGTGTTGCGCCATGGCTTTCTCTTCCGGGGGCGTACTTGTCGTCGCCGACGACCGGGTGGCCGAGGTGGGCCATCATCGCGCGGATCTGGTGGAGGAAGCCGGTTTCGAGGTCGACTTCGATGAGCGTCGCGGTGTCGTTGCCGCGCAGCGCTTTCCAGGTGAGCGTGCATCGGCGGGCGTCGTCGAAGGGGACGTCGGCGACACGGACCCAGGCGTCTTTTCGGCGGGCGACGCGGAGGTAGAGCGTCTCGCGCTGCTCGCTGCCCTGCGGCAACCTGCCATGGACTAAGGCGGTGTAGCGTTTGGCGGTGCGGTGCTCGGCGAAGCATGCGCGGAGTTGGTTCCAGGCGTCCTGCTCGGTCGCGACGATGAGGCAGCCCGACGTGTCGGTATCGAGCCGATGGACGACGCCGCTGCGCAGCCCGCCTTCGCCGACGCCGATCAGTTGCGGATAGCGCGCCGCCAGGGCGTTGATGACGGTGCCGGTCTCGTCGGCCCGGTGCGGGCGGACGGGCACGCTGGCGGGCTTGTTGACCACGACCCAACCCGGTCCCTCCGCGAGTGCTTCGAGTTCGAGGGCCGGGTCGGGCTTCGGCTCGGCCTGCCCGTCGCCGGCGAGTTTGTCGACCGTGACATCCTGGCCGGGACCGATGGGCTTGCCCTTCTGCTTGAGTGTGGCGGTTTGGCCATCGACCCGGACATGGCCTGCGGCGAGCAGGTCGCGGACGCGTTGTCGAGAGAGCCCGAGCCTGCGTCCGAGAAAAACGTCCAGCCGGGGGTGGGACGCGGGGTCGCCGGGCGATCCGGCAGCGGGTTGTTGCGTCGGGTCGGGCACAACCGCCAGCGTAGCAGATCGGCTGCACGCGATACGCCCCACCGCCGCGTGCGGATCCTCCTAGGCTCTGTCTGAAAACCAAAGGTGGGATGGGCGTCCCGCCCGTCACGAAGCTCAATCGACGGCCGAGACGGCCATCCCACCGTTTTCGGACAGAGCCTAGCTCCGCATTCGCATGCGGGGCTGGGACGTGTTTTATCGGGTGCGCCGCCCCGTCAGATTCCCACAACGAACCCAAGCCGAGGCGGGATTTGCCGATATACAATCAGGAATCCGCATCGACGCGGGAATTGATCAGGGCATGCCAGACACACCACGGCTCGGCAAACAGGGCGGCTGGACAGCCGGACGGATCGGGTGCGCGATCGCGCTTGGTGCGGCGGCGGTGCTGTCCGTGCGTGGGGCCTGGCTGGACATCGCGCACATCGCCTGGGCCGACGAAGAATCGAGCCAGGTCTGGCTGGTCGTGCCGATCATGCTGCTGCTCCTGGCGGTCCGCAAGGACAAGCTGAGCAAGACCCTGCCGGCATCAAGTTTCTACGGCACGCTGCTGGTCGCCCTGGGCTGGGCGATGTCGTGGCACGGGTACTTCAACGCGATCCAGTCGCTCTGGCACCTGGGCGCGGTCGTGCTGCTCGTGGGGGCGGTGTGGACAGCGCTGGGCACGCAGGTGATGCTCAAGGCGTTACCGGCAGTGATGGTCGCGCTGTTTTTCGTGCCTGTGCCGGGCCGGATCCGAAGCGAGATCGCGATGCCGATGCAGCAGGCCACGGCGATCGCGGCCGAGGCCGTCCTCGTGATCTTCGGCCAGAACGTCGAACGCACGGGCATGATGCTCTCGTTCAACGGCAAGGCGGTCGTCCGTATCGACGAGGCGTGCAACGGCATGCGCATGGTTTTTGCGCTACTCCTCGTCTGCTACGGCTATGCGATGGCGACGCCGCTTAAGGGCTACGTGCGGTTCCTCGTCATCGGGCTGAGCCCGGTGCTCGCCGTCGCGTGCAACATCATCCGCGTCGTGCCCACCGCCCTGGTCTACGCACACGCCGACCAGGGCACCGGCGACATGGTGCACGACCTGAGCGGGTGGGCGATGGTGTTCCTGGCGTATGGCTTCTTGATGGGTGTGTTTGCGGTCCTGGAATGGGCCGAGGTCCCCGTGATGCGCGGCGACGGCGGGGCCGGGCCGGTTGAACAAGCCGACCCGCAAGCCGCAAACACAACGACGCCGACAAAAGCCACACCCCCCGTCGTCCCCCGGCTCTCCGACGAGGGAGGCGCGGCATGAGCATCAGGAACACCCCGTACCTCGCCGCACCGCTGTGCACCGCCGCGCTGCTGATCGGCGTCTTTGCCTACAGCTTTACGCTGCCGACCCCCAAAGACGCCGAGGCGTACCACGCGCGCGTTGTGGCCGCGGCAGAGACGATGCCCGAGACGTTCACCGGCTGGACCGCGGAAGAGATCACGATGGAGTCCGGCGCGATGGAGCTGCTCAAGCCCAACGTCGCGATCCGGCTCCGGCTGTCGCACCCGGACTACGCGATGCCGATGGAGTTCCTCATCGTCCAGTGCCGCGATGCGCGCGACCTGGCGGGTCATTACCCGCCCAAGTGCTACCCGCAGGTGAACGGCTACGTCCCGCTCGAATCGCACGAACGCAACTGGCGGGCGGGCGGGCTCGACGTGCCCGGGATGGAGTACCGCTTTGCGCTGAGCGATCTGCCCGGCGCGGCCGAGCGGTACGTGCTGCACTTCATGATGCTGCCCGACGGCCGGATCGTCCGGAACATCGACGCGATCTACGAGGCCGGGGCGGACTATCTGCGTCGGCACCACGGCGCGGCGCAGTGCCAGTTGTTCATCCGCGACGCATCGCTTTCCCAAGCCGAGCGCGACCGCGCATTCAACGAGATTTTGACCGCCTACGCCGACCTGATCCAGGCGATCGGCAGCGCAGGCCAGGACGCAACCCCCTAGCCCTTCCGCGACGTGCTTAGACCGTCGCTCGATTCAGACCGGAGATTGACGATGCCACCCTATGACCGCGAACGCCGACGCCGACGAAACCGCCGACTCACCCTGCTCGGGCTTGCGATGGTCCTGCTCTTCGGTGGCCTGGCGACCGCCTACGCGGTGCAGCGCAACCGCAGCAACGCCGCCGCGGAACAGCGCGTCATCGACAGCGCGATCGCATTCGAGAACGGGGAGTATGAGCGCGTCATCGAGCTGATCGAAGACCGCGACACACCGACCAACACCCTGCGCCGGATCCAGGGCAACGCGGACGCGATGTGGCGCTACGTCATCGCCCGGCAGGCCGTCCCCCTCGATAACGCCGAGCATATCAAGCTGTCGTTCCACGCCCTGCGGCAGGTCGTGTCGCTGGACCCGGGCAACCGCGAAGCCGGGCAGATGCTGCTCGAGCTGCTCATGGCCGCCGAACGCAACACCGAAGCCCTCGACACCGCGACCCGGCTGCTCGCGGCCCACCCGAACGATGTCGAGCTGCTGCGCACCCGCGCCGCACTCAACATGCTCCTCGACAACGATGAAAACGCGCTGCAAGACGCGCTCGCCGCCTCGCGCCTCGAGCCACTCGATGTCCGCACGCAGATGGATGTCGCGAGCCTGATGCGTAAGCTCCACCGCGACCCCAAAGACTTCTTCGACCGCGCGACCGCCCTGCTCCGAGAGAACCCCGAAGACCCCCGCGCCGAAGTGATCCTCGCCCGCGCGAACCTGCTGCGCGGCGACCAGCTCGAAGCCGATCGGCTGATCCGATCCGCCAGCGACCGCAACCCACCCGACGAAGACTTCGCCCGCATCATGGTGGACTCGCTCGACATGCTCAACCGGTTCCCCGACTCGTACGCCTACCTGCAACGTGTCGCCGGGCCCGGGTTTGATACCCCGCTACAGTCCGAGCTGTTCCTGAGAGATTTCGAGGCCCTCGAAGACCGGCGCGTCGTCCAGCGTGCCGCAACCCTCGACCGCGACACCGCGGAGCCCAACGTCCTCGCCCTCACCGCGATGAGCTACCACCGGCTCGGCGAGAACGAGCCGGCCCAAGGACTCGCCAACCGCCTCGCTAACCGCGAGAACAACCCGCTGGCCCAGCACTGGGCCAACACGCTACGCGCCTGGTGGGCCAGCCCCGCCCAGCCGGGCAAGCTCGTGCAGACCCTGACCGCCGCCTGCAAAGACAACCCGAACAACCCGTACCTGCACTACCAGCTCGCCGAGGCCTACCGCACCGTTGGCGAGCGCGAGTCGGCGATTGCCGCGCTTGAAGTTACGCATAAATACCGGCCAAGCTGGGCGCACCCCTACTTCCTGCGCGCCGAGCTGCTGCTGGAATTGGGCCGGGCCGACGAAGCGACCCAGGCCGCGCAACGCGCATTGCGCCGCCGCTCCGTCAACGCCTACGCCGCGACCTTCGCCGTCGCCCAGGCCCGCGCCGCCAACGCCAACGACGAACTCGCAATCGAAAAAGCCCTCAACTTCATCGACGAGCGCGTACTCGACCAGTTCCCCGACGAGCCCCGCTCCTTTGTCGCGGCCGTCGAGCTGCTCGCCCGCTCCAACCAGCGCGACCGCGCCGCCCAGCGGATCCGCAACGCCCTCGACCGCGAGACCGTTCTGCCCCAGGCCACGCTCCTCGAGCTCGCCAACATCAGCCAGAACTACCGCCTCAATATGGAACAGGCCATCTACGCCCGGGTACAAGCCGCCTACGGCTCATCGCCGCGCGCGGCCCTCGACCAGGCCATGCTGCTCGCACGAAGCGCGTCGGACGAAGAAGCCGCCGCATTGTTCCAGCGCATGATGCCCGAGTCACCGTCCCTGCACTGGCGCGTCGCCGAGGCGCAGCTGACGCAGGCCCTGGGCAACGCCGACGCCGCTCGGCTGTGGATCGAGCTCGCCAACGACTACCCCGACCAGCTCGACGTGCAGCGGCTCGCGCTCGCGGCCGTCGGCGTCGGCACGGACGCGGGCCACCGCGCGTTCGCCGACCAGGCCATCAACCGCATGCGCGAGCTCGCGGGTGAAGACTCCATCGGCTGGAAGATCGAACGCGCCCGCTACCTCCTGGGCTCGGAGAACCCCGCCGCCTCCGCACGCACCGCCGGCGACCTGCTTCAGGACGTCATCGCCACCGCGCCCAACCGCGTCGAGCCCTACCGCCTCCTCGCCCGCTGCCAGCAGCTCCGGGGTGACATCGTCGCCGCAACCCGCAGCATCGAACAGGCCGCCGGGCTCGCGCCCGACAACATGTGGATCCAGTACCAGCTCGGCCAGATCCTGCACAACGAAGAAAAATACATCCAGGCCCGCCGCCCACTCCTCACCGTCGCAAGCAACGAACACGCCGACTACAACCTCCGCCTCAACGCCCTCATCCTCCTCTCGAGGAACGGCGACCGCGAGGGTGAAGTCAACACCCTCATCCCGATCCTCGAAAAAATGCAGGAGCAGTACCCCGCGATCGACCAGCAACAGATGCTGCTGGGCAACCTCTACCGGATGACCGGGCGGGTGGGCGAAGTCGACGAACTCTGCGAACGCATGCTCCAGAACCCAACGCCCAACATCATCGACTACACCGCGGGCTACTACTGGCAAACCGGCCGACGCGAGCGGGCCAATCAGATCGTCGCGATGATTGACGACGTCGAGATGCCCGACGACATACGGCACACGCTCCTGGGCTGGCACGCGTACCGCAACCAACAACGCGACGAGGCCCTGGAACACTTCCGCGCCGCCGCCCGATCCGTCCCGGACCAGGACAAGCGGTGGCACACCCTGGTCACCTTCGCGATCTCCTATGGCCGACCCGACATCGCGGTCCAAGACGCCGCCGAGGCACTCGAGCACTTACCCGACGACCCGACCCTGAAGGCCGTCGCCGCCAACGCCGACCTGCTCAACACCGTCGCCGTCGATCCACGGTTCCGCCCCATGGCGGTGTCGCTCGTCGACACCCCGCAGTACCGCGAAGTGGGCATCCGCGCCCTGCGGCTCATTGTGAACGCCTCGAGCGCAAACCGGTCGACCGGCGCCGTCGCACGCGACCTCGCCGACCTCGCAAACGACAACCCCGGCTACCTCCCGCTCCAGCACCTCGCCGCGTCACTGCTCGCGGACGTGAAGCAGTACGAAACCGCAGCCGAGATCGCCTCGCGCACGATGGACGGCAACCCGACCGATGGCAACTCGGCCCGCCTCGCCGCCGAGTCGCTCGCGCGCCTCGGTAGCTGGCGCCGCGCCCGCAATGCCGCGCAGAGCTGGGGCCGCCGTATCCCCAGCCAGAAGCCACAGGCCGACGTCTACATCTCGATGTGCCAACGCAACCTGAACCGGGTGAAGGACGCGCTCGCCACACTCGACCCATACATCGCGTCAGCGATGGCAAACCCGGAAGCCAACACCCCGCTGCTCGGCGAGTACGCGACCGCGCTCGTACAGGACGGGCAGATCGACGTCGCCTGGCGGTACATCCTCGAGCCCAACCTCGACAAAGGCCCGGTCTGGCGGCAGCTCGCAATGGACCTCGCCGGGGGGGCTGTGCCCAGCGCGCGGACCGCGACCCGCTGGCTCGACGCGATTGAAGCGGCGATCCCCGCCGACGCGCCGATCGAGCGCCTGCTCATAGCGCAGGCCAACTTCCAGGCCGGCGACCGCCTGCGTGAAAACGCGTTGATCGACCGCGCCCGCGTGCAGATCGTGCAGGCCACCGACGCCGGCGGCGCACCGGCCGGCGCATGGTTCCTGCGCGGCCGTATCTCCGACCGCAGCGGCGACCTCCAGAACGCCGAGGCCAGCTACCGCGAAGTCCTCCGCCTCCAGCCGGGCAACCCGCTGGCACAGAACAACCTCGCGATGATCCTCGTCGCGCTGGGCCGCGACCTCGGTGAGGCCGTGGACCTCGCACGCGCCGCCAGCGCAAGCAACCCCGACGATGTCAACTTCCGCGACACCCTCGCCCAGGCACTCAGCCGAAACGGCGAGCACGACGAAGCAATCCGCATCATCGAACTCGTCATCCAGCAAGACCGCCAAAACATCAACTGGATCAGGACCAAGGCCCGGCTGCTCGACGCCGCCGGCCGCAACAGCGAAGCCGAACTCCTCCGCGAGAACTACAACCTCGCGGAGTAGGGCCCAGGCTTCATCGCAGCGCCTAACAAAAAAAGGGGGACAGACATTCGTGTCTGTCATTCGGCGAAGCCGAATCACCCCTGCGCCGTTCAGGCCTACAGCCTGACGACAGGCAAGAATGCCTGTCCCCCGACCACGTTGTGAATCGCTCTTAGTCGAAGATGCCGTCGAGCACGCGGTCCACCCCGCGGTCGATCGCGCGATCGGTCTCGCTGTCCACCCGATTCTCGACACGGTTCTCCGCCCGGTCGGCCTTTTCGTCCGCCTTCTTCGACGCGGTCTGGCAGCCAGCGAGGCAGAACGCCAACGCGGCAGCGGCAACAGCAGGAACGACAAACTTCGAGATGGTCATGACAAAAACCCCTTGACTGGATGTGGTAAAGACAGCCCCAGTATATCGCGGTGGGCCTTGTTTGCGCCCTTATAACGTGTACGAGAAGTTGTTTAGCCGCCGCCCAACGGGCGGCGCGTCGGGTTGCGGGGGCACCCAGCGCCGCCCGCTGGGCGGTGGCTCAACCGGTTGCTATACCGCGCGACGATTCGTACACGTTCAAAAAACAGCCCGCGCATCAGCGCGGGCTGTCGAGGACTGCATCGTCAGGCTTAGCCTGGGGCCTTCGGGTTCGGTCAGTTCTTGACCTCGTACTCAGCGTCGATGACATCGTCATCGCTCGCGCCGCCGGCGGCATCAGCGCCGGGCTGGGCGTCGCCGCCGGCGTCCTGCTGTGCCGCGGCGTTGATGGCCGCACCCAGCTCCATGACTTCCTTGTTGAGGTTTTCGAGCGCCGCCTTGATCGCATCGGCGTCGTCGCCCTTGATCTTGTCTTCAAGGTTACTCAGCGACGACTCGATCTTGCCGCGCACATCCGCTTCGACCTTGTCGCCGTACTCGTCGAGCTGCTTGCGGGTCTGGAACACGACCTGGTCGGCCTGGTTCTTGAGGTCCACCAGCTCACGCTTCTTCTTGTCTTCCTCGGCGTGCGCCTCGGCGTCCTTCTTCATCTGCTCGACCTCGGCGTCGGACAGGCCCGAGCTGCCGGTGATCTCGATCGACTGCTCCTTGTTCGTCGCCTTGTCCACGGCCTTGACGTTCAGGATACCGTTGGCGTCGAGCTCAAACGTCACCTCGATCTGCGGCGTGCCGCGCGGGGCCGGCGGGATGTCCGACAGGTCGAACTGCCCGAGCGTGCGGTTGTCCTTCGAGAACTCGCGCTCGCCCTGCAGGACATGGATCGTCACGCTCGGCTGGTTGTCGCTTGCCGTGGAGAAGGTCTCGCTCTTGCTTGTCGGGATCGTCGTGTTCTTCTCAATGAGCTTGGTCATCACGCCGCCCATCGTCTCGATCCCCAGCGACAGCGGGGTCACGTCCAGCAGGAGCACATCGCTCTTGCCGCCCGAGTCGAACACGCCGCCCTGGATCGCGGCACCCAGCGCCACAACCTCGTCGGGGTTGATCGACTTGTTAGGCGCCTTGCCGAAGAGTTCCTCGGCGATGGCCTGCACCTTAGGGATGCGCGACGAGCCGCCGACCAGGACGACTTCATCGATGTCGCCGGTCGAGAGCCCCGCGTCCTTGAGCGCGGTCAGCACGGGCTGCTTGATCCGCTCGAAGAGGTCGTCGCAGATCTCTTCAAACTTCGCCCGGGTGACGTTGATCTGGAGGTGCTTGGGGCCTTCGTTCGTCGCAGTGATGAACGGCAGGTTCACCGCCGCCGACTGCGCGGTGGAGAGCTCCATCTTCGCCTTCTCGGCCGCTTCCTTAAGCCGCTGCAACGCCATCGCGTCGTCGCGGAGGTCGATGCCGTCGGTCCGCTTGAACTCGTCGGCGAGGTAGTTGATCAACGCCTCGTCCCAGTCGTCGCCGCCGAGGTGGCCGTCGCCCGAGGTCGAAAGCACCTCGAACACGGTCGTGCCGTCGGCGTCGCCGATGTCGAGGACGGAAACGTCGAACGTGCCGCCGCCCAGGTCGAACACCGCGATCTTCTCTTCGGTCTTCTTGTCCAGGCCATACGCCAACGCCGCCGCGGTCGGCTCGTTGATGATCCGCTCGACCTCGAGCCCGGCGATCTCGCCCGCTTCCTTGGTCGCCTGACGCTGCGAGTCGTTGAAGTACGCGGGCACAGTGATCACAGCCTTGCTGACCTTCTCGCCCAGGTAGTCCTCGGCCGTCTTCTTCAGGTCGCCCAGGATCATCGCGGAGATTTCCTGAGGCGTGTAGGTCTTGTCCTTGGCGGAAACCTTGACGAGTTCATCGCTGCCGCCGACGACTTCGTACGGCACCATCTTTTCTTCGCCGGTTACTTCCGAGTGACGACGACCCATGAACCGCTTGATAGAAAAGATCGTGCCGGTCGGGTTCGTGACCTGCTGCTGCCGCGCGGGCTGGCCAACAAGCCGGTCGCCCTTGTCGGTGAAGGCGACGATCGACGGTGTCGTGCGGTTGCCCGAGCTGTTGATGAGGACCTTGGGCTGGCCGGCTTCCATGACGGCGACGACAGAGTTGGTCGTGCCCAGGTCGATTCCGATGGTCTTGCTCATGTCTGACTTCTTCCTTTCGCGTCGCCGACGGCGTTTCATTGCCGCGACGATGTGGATAACTCAATCATGCCCACGCTCGGGCGTTCGCGACAAGAAGTGCAAGCGCCGTGCCACCCCAACGCATCATCGGCATCCCATCAGGGCTCAAATAGGCCTTACCGCCCTGCCAAGCGGGTTTTTTGTGCACTGCGGTCTGCCATATTGGCAAGCCGCCTTGGCCCCGCCCTCCCGGGACGGCCCACTCCGCGATCGAAACCACTGCTATTTCAGGAAAAACGGCGGGGTCCGCTTGAAATCCCCGAGAAAAACAGGCAGAATCCCACCGCGTGATCGATCGGAGACCGTACCAACGGAATATCAATCCACGCTTCGTCAAGGAAATGTCCACATACCCGCTAAGGAGAGCAACCATGGCCCGTAAGAAAGCCGCCGCCAAGAAAGCCGCCCCCGCCATCAAGGTCCGCGCGACCCCCGACAAGGCACCCACCAAGACCGAGATCTACCGCACCATCGCCGAGAAGACCGAACTCTCGCGCAAGCAGGTCGCCGCAGTCTTCGAAACCCTCAACGCCATCAACCAGGCCAACCTCAAGAAGCACGGCCAGGTCACCGTCCCCGGCGTCTGCAAGCTCGTTGTCAAGAAGAAGCCTCGCGTCCCCGCAGGCCCACGCTACAACCCCTTCACCAAAGAAACCAAGCACATGCCGGCCAAGCCCGCGTCCAAGACCGTCCGGGCACGTCCCGTCAAGGCCGTCAAAGACATGGTCGCCTGAACCCCAACGCGTTGACCGATAACGCGACATGAATCGTTCTTAATTTTTGACTCGAACCCGTTCAATCCCTACTGACGAAGCCTAATCCCCCGGCCTACTCCGAGGCCGGGGGATTTTTCTACACCGGCGTAAAATCCACCCACTACGCCCGCCTGTTGCCGTTTACAATGCGCGTCCAACATGGCTACGCCGCCAACCCACCAACTCCATCATCTGCCCTACCGGCTTCTCGCCGCGCTCGTTGTCGCGTTGCTGATATTGTGCCTGGCCGGTTGCAACAACACGCCCAACTCAGACGCGCCTGACGTCGGATTCAGCGACCTGCAGTCCGACATCCCCCTGCCCGACCTCGGGCCAAGCCCCGACGAAGCCGTACGACCCAACCGAATCCACGCCATCGTCCAGCGCATCGATGTCCCCCTCGACCAGTCCACCGACAACGCATGGGCTGTCACCGACGAAGACGCCTTCCCCGCGATCACCCGCAGCATCTGGCACGCCAACGGCCTCCGGCTAGGCCTGCTCGGTGAAGACGATGTCGAAGCCTTCGCCGAGCACATGCCCGAAGTCCTCGAACTCTTCGAGACACAGGTCTACACCAGCTCCCACCCCGTCGCCGTGATGCGCACCCCACGCCTCCGCGACAGCATGCGCATCCCCGTCGACCTCACCCTCCCCCCCGCACCGCCCCACAACGAAACGATCCTTGGCGGCGAAGACGGCAAGCTCCAACTCCTCGCACGACTCGAAATCGAAGACGGCAAAACCTATGTCGTCCTCACCCCCCACCACGCCCAACCCGACGGCAACCGGCTCCAGCCCCGCGACCTCCTGGAACGCGAACTCGAAGGCCGGATGTACGACGAACTGGCCATCCGTGTCGAACTGACCGACGACCGCCTCCTTATCGTCGGGCTCTACTGGCCCTGGCCCATCGGCGAAGCATTCGACGACGACGAACACACCGACACGCCCCAGCCCGACCTCGATATCACCTGGCAAACCCACGCCCCGAGCCCCGCCCTCGCGGACGACCCCGCCGCACCCCCGCCCCACCTCTGGCTCGGCGTGCCCGACCGCCCCGAAACCCCACAAGACGAAAACACCAACAACCGCAGCGAAACCGATACCCGCGATCCCGAAACCGCCAACGACCCGGGCGACACCAACCCCTCCGCCGACCCGCAAGGCCGCAACGAACCCGCCTCCATCCGGCGTACCCGCATCGCACCGCCCCTCCCGCTCCACTTCGGCCGCGTCCTCCTCACCGGCACCCGCGCCCGCAAGCCCGTCCAGACCTTCCTCCTCATCTCCATCCCCCCGCAAGACGACACCCCCGCCGCCCCCTCGATCGACGACCTCGACGCAAGCCCACCCACCGACCTCGCGTCGTCCCCCACCAACAGCGACTAGGTCGTGCCTGACGGCTCCTTGCTTCGCCGTGTGGTGGCCGGGGTCAGACACCGCCTGCCCCCGGAGCGGGTGGGGGCGTCGTTCCGGGGGGTTCGCTGCGCTCAACCCCGGCCACCAGGTAGAGCCAGCAGACACAACCTAGCGTTGCCCCAGCGCTTCGCGAAGGCGTTGCTCGCGGTCGCCGTCCCAGTAGCCGCAGTCCAGCTCGATGAAGACCGAGGTGTAGGGCAGGGTCAGGTCGGTCTTGAGGATCAGCACGTTGAACAGTTCGGCCGAGGCGTCGAGCTTCTCGATGATCTCCATGTGGCCCAGACGCTGGACGGGCTTGCCCTCAAGCAGCGCGTTGAGCTCGCCGCGGAAGGCATCGATGCCCGGGGCGTCGGCCTCAGTGACGGCGGCCATCTCGGCGTCAACGTAGATGATCGGGTTGACGTGGTCGGCGTCCTCGATCATCGCGAGGACCTGCTCGACCGTCTCGACCTGGCCCTGGCCGGTGTAGAGCGTCGTGATGCCCGGGCTGGACTGCAACGGATAGGCCGAGTCGGCGATGACGATGAAGTTGCGGTGGCCCATCACGGGGAGCATGTACTCCACCTTGTCTTCCCAGTCGGCGGAGTGTTTGACCGCGACCGAGGCGGAGCAGCCGGTGAAAAGCATCGCGGAGAGCAGTAGCAGCGGCAGCAGGGAGTAACGCATGAACAGGTTCCTTGTCGATGAGAAAGTTGAAAGAAACACGGTGCCCACGACGAGCGGGCACGCGCGTAGCCGATCAGGGTTCGGAGACGATATCAACGACTAGCGTCTCATCGGCCTGTAGCTCGACGGCCTCGCCCAGATCCACGAGCACGCGGCCGCCGTCTTGCGTGAAGCCGTGCGCCGACCGGCCATTGACCGTGACGCGGGTGACGGTGGAGCCGGCGTAGTCGCCTGCCATCTCCGCGGCGAAGGTCTTGACCCGCAGCACGCCGTGCTTCACTTCGATCCGGCACTCGAGCTTCGCGTAGACGCGCTGCTGCTGGTAGGCCCCCCACCCTTGGGCGGCGGTGAACGGGGCGCGGAAGTGGTCGGGCGTGAGCTTGGGTGCAAAGCCAAGGTGTTCGCGGGGCCCGTCGTATTCAAAGCCACACACCGCGAGGAAGACGCTATAGCTCGACATGGCCCGGGCGTAGTGGTCGCTGCACTCGATCTCGTTGTAGGGGTTGCGCATCGCCGCGTGGTACCGGTCGTGGATGGCCCGCGTGATCGCCAGCCCCTTTTCAAGCAGTGTCGGGTCTTCACCGCTTTCCCAGACCATGTGGCCGGCGGCCTGGTACTCGAAGCCGGTCATGCACTCGTTGAAGTAGCCGTACTGCCAGTGCTTTTCCCAGTCGTCGCGTTTGCCGCCGTTGGGCCAGGTGCACATGACCAGCCCGGCGTCGCCGGCAAGTGCGTAGGGCCGTCCCCGCAGGCCGGGGTTTTCGATCGAGTCTCGGAGTCGGCCCATGTCGGGGCAGAAGTTGTGGTCCCAGAGCTTGTGGAGCGACGAGCGGATCGCCTCGCCGTCGTATACCCGGCCGAGCCCGAGGTTGTACGCCCACCACTGGCCCATGACCTGGTCGATGTAGCAGCCGTCGCCGACGCCGATCGCGTCGAGGTGGTTGGGGTCTTCTTCCTGGACGAAGTAGCCGAAGTCGGCGTTATAGATCGACATGACGTTGCGCTGGCCGCGGTCGTAGATCGCGCGGTATCGGCGGGCGGCTTGGTCGTCGCCTGCGGCGCGTGCCATCTCCTCACCGGCCCGAAGCGCTGCGAGGTACAGCGATACCAGCACGGGCACCTTGCCAAACCACTCTGCGTCGAGGGTGTTGTGCTGCTCGCCGACCGGCAGGCCGTCGGGCTCGCCGTCGCGGGCGTCCTGCGCGACGAGGAACTCCAGCGCCTTCTTGCACTTGGGCCAGATACGCCTGAGGAACGCATCATCACCGGAGGCCTGATGTTCGCGGTACGTCCGGAGGATCACGCCGGCCTGACCATCGGTCGCGTCACGCCCGGCCTGGCCGCCGCGGAAGTCGATCCGGCCGTCGGCTTCACGGAACCCCATGCCATAGTCCGTCCGCTCGCGCAGGTCGCGCTCCAGTTCGGGGAACAACCGCCCCACGGCCTGGGCGTAGTGCCAGACATGCGTACACGTCCCGCCGCAGCAGCCGATCCCTTCCCACGCCCAGAACCGGCCGTCGTCGAAGCGGTAGCAGTTGTTGGTCTGCAGCGTGTCTGCGGTGAACAGCGTGCGTTCGAGCAGCCAGTGCGGGAGTGTCCCCTGGTCGTTGCCCTCGGCGTCCGCGTTGCCGTACCACGTGTCCCGCCAGAGGCGTGTCAGCGCGGTGAGTTCGTTCAGGTCCCGGCCGATCGATTGGGCGACATCACTCGCATCGCGGAATCGCGCCGCGTACCAGCGTTTGCGCCCGCCGAGATGCGTGTTAGCGAAGTGCCAGGCGACGATGAACGTGACCTCCTGGCTCGTGCCGGGCGCCAACTCGACATCGACGGCCAACGCCCCGAGTTGTTCGCGGTTGCACGGGCCGGTGACACTCCGGGTGTCTTCCTCGACGAGTGTCTGCTGCCTATCGTCCCAGAGCCCGGTCCGTGCCCCGGCGTCGCGGACTTCCATCGCGATCGAGCCGAAGTCGGGCAGCGCCTCCATCGCGGTGCCCTGCGGGGCCGGGCGGTCGGAGAAGACCAGTTGGTCCACGGTGATCTGGCCCCAGCCGCCGGTTTCCTGATCGACGATCCGGATGCGGGCCTCTTGCCCCTGATAGGCCGAGACATCAATGGATTTGCTGCGTAGCGCGTTATCGCCGTGGCCTGTGACGCGGCCGACCGACTCGCCAGCGACGACGACCTCGACATAGGCGGTGTCGGGCTGGTCGCCACCGGCAATCGCGACATGGACAAACCGCCGATTGATCGTGAAGGCCGGGCTGGTCAGCGACCCGGTCAGCGTGTCGGGGTTCTCGCCCGCGCGGGCGGCGCGGGTGTTGTAGGTATTGACGAACCGCTCGCCGGAGTACCCCGTCAACTGCTGGATCGGCCTCAGGTCGTCGCGGTGGAATGGGCCGCCCTCGAACGCCCGCCCCTGGGCTTGCCAGTCCCCCCAGCCCTCGCCTTCGAAGTCTGCAAACACGATATCTTCACGCGGTGCCGGGCCGACGTCTTCCACCGGGATCGTCTCGGCCGTCCCCTGCACACCGTGGAATGCCTCGCTGTGGTAGCACATCATCCGGCGCTGCACCCCCGCGAGCGTGTTGTTCTTACGCAGCACCGGGTTCTCAATATAGCCAGTCAGTGTCGCGCGGACGGGCGCATCGCTGGTGTTGGTTAGCGTGTAGCGCATGACCGTGGCCGGGTAGCTCGACCGCTCGGTATCCAGCGGGATAAACGGGGTCAACGCCTCGAGCGAGACACCGACCGGGCAGTTGGCATCCGCGTAGGTCACGTCGGCGATCGGGTACTGACCCCGGAAGGTGATGTCGCTAAACCCGTGGCGATCGAGGGGCCGTTTCTGCCCCGCGACGTCAAGCACAAAGCCCTGCTTGATTTTCCAGGGCGAGGCCTGTTCGTCGGTCGGCCGGACAAAGTTCGCCCCGTCACGTTCGCGCACGACATCCGCATACGGCGAGATGCTCGGCTCGTTGGCGATCTGGTTGGGGATGCACCCCTCGTGGTGCTCGTTGAAGATATCCCAGCACCAGAGCTTCCCGTCCCCGCCGACGTACACCGTCCCGCAGCCGATCCCCCCGATCGGCATGCCGATGTGCTTGAGCTGCTCCCACCCGCGGTAGGTCGTCGGTGTGCCACGCTCGGTGAGCGAACGGACCCACGCCGCATCGAGCTTCTTGTCCAGCGGGATCGGATTGTCCGGGTCCAACTGCTTCGGGAACGGGCCAGCCATGACGGGCATTGCACACCCCAGCACACCCGGCACCGTCGAAGCCGCCATCCCCGCAAGGAAGGCGCGTCGACTAATCGTCAGCGGAGTGCATTGGCAATCAGTATCGCTACAAGCGGTTTCGTTTTCCATGTCATACACCTTGAACTTGAGGTACTGAACGACACTTTCGATCGTCAGAGGTCGGAGTAGATCTCGACCACCAGCGTCTCACCGGCGTAGAGCTCGGCGCTCTCGCCCAGGTCCACCATGACGCGGTCGCCGTCCTGCGTGAAGCCGTGCGCGGGCTGGCCGTTGACCGAGACGCGGGTGGCGGTGGTCCCGGCGTAATCGCCGGACAGCTCGGCGGCGAAGGTCTTGACCCACAGCACGCCGTGCTTCACCTCGACGCGGCATTCGAGCTTGGTGAAGACCCGCCCCTGCTGGTAGGTACCCCAGCCCTCGGCCGCGGTGAACGCGCAGCGGAAGTTGTCGGCGTTGAGCTTGGGGGCAAAGCCGATGTGCTCGCGCGGGCCGTGGTACTCGAAGCCCGACGCCGCGATGTACGCCCCGTAGCTGGACATCGCGCGGGTGTAGTGGTTGCCGTACTCGATCTCGTTGAACGGGTTGCGCCGCAGCGGGGCCTCGGCGTAGCGGTCGTGGATGGCCCGGCAGAGCGCGAGCCCTTCGAGCACCAGCCCCTCGTCGATCATGTGCGCCGCGGCCTGGTAGGTGAACCCGGTCATGCACTCGGAGAAGTACCCCGCGACCAGGCCGTCCCAGTTGGTGCCGTCGGAGGGCACCGCGTCACGCGCCCCGCCGTGCGGGAAGGGGCAGATAAACGTGCCCGGCTCGTCGCCGTCCGCATAGAACCGGTGCACCTTGATCAGCGCATCCTCGCGGTAGTCATCCGCCCGGCGGTACAGGTTGTGTTCAAAGATCGCGGCCAACGCCGTGCGTGCCTGCTCACGCGGGAAGACCTGCTCGAGCCCGGCCTGGTGGGTCCAGTAGTCGCCCAGCATCTGGTCGATGTGGCAGCCGATGTTCGTATTGATCAGCGCTTCACCGCCTTGCTCGGGGTGCTGCACGAAGTAGCCGAACGCCTCGTGGAACGTCCGCTCGGACAGGTTGACCTTGCCCATCTCGGCGATGCGTTCGCACTGGTCGGCGAAGGCGTCGTCGCCCATGTCCCGCGCCATCTCGGCGGTCGCGCGCAGCGACGCGAGGTACATCCCGCTGGTCCAGGGGATCACGCCGTTCCAGTACTTGTCGAGCGTGTGGTACTGCGGTCCTTCGAGGATGCCGTCGGGCTCCTGGTTGCGCGCATGTTCGGGGACGTGCTGCGCGAAGAAGCCACGCCCGGCGTCCTGGTCGATCATGAACTGCGTCGCGCGTTTCACACGCGGCCAGACCGACCGGAGGAAGGCGTCGTCGATGCTGGTCGTGTGCTCGCGGTAGGTGCGGAGGATCGTGCCCGCGTGGCCGTCGGTGGCGTGGGGGATGCCGAAGTGCTGGCCGACGTTCCACTCGGCGCGGTACTGCACATAGCCCAGCTCATCATTCCAGCCCACGCCGAAGTCGGTGACCGCGCGCTGCGCCCGCGCCGCATCGGGGAACAGCCGGCCGAACGCCTGCTCGTAGTGCGTCACGTGCGTACACGAGCCGGGGCCCAGGTACGTCCCCTCCCAGAAGTACACCCGCCCGTCGAGCGCATCGTTACCGGAGTCGTGCATGCGGAAGGCCGCGGTCGTCGCCAGCGTGCTCGCGTTCTGGAACGTGCGGTCCAGGAACCAGACCGGCAGCGTGCTGTCGTACCAGGTATCGCGCCAGAGCCGCGTCGTGGCGACCAACGCGTCATGCCGTTGCGCCAGGTCCGCCGCGACCTCGCCCGCGTCGGCGTAGAACTTCGCGTAGTAGTTGCGCTGCTCGGACCGCCGGGTGATCTCCCCGGGGAAGAGCGAGCCCAGGTGCCCGTTGGGGAAGTACCAGCAGACGGCGAAGCGTACCTCGACCGATTCGTTGGCCGCGAGCGTCATCGTCCGCGTCGCCAGCACCGCCGAATCGGCCGGGACCGCGTCGCCCGCCTCATCAAGCGCGACTCGCCAGCCCTCGGGCAACGCACCCGCATCAAGCAGTTCACCCGCTGCCCCCAGCAGCGCGAACGCCATCGACCCGGAGTCCGCCGCAATCTCAGGCATCCGCGCATCCGCCCCGTCCAGATGCCCCCCCGACATCATCACACCCACGGCCCCCTCGACCGGCACCGCACGATGCACAAGCACCCCCGCCCGCCGCGCCGCGCGGTCCGCCGCGTTCTCAAGCCAGCCCCCCACCCGCAGCGTCACCGGCTCAGTCGTCGTGTTCGTCAGCGTGTAGCTCAGGATCGTCGCGGGGATCGAAGAATCATCGCTCTGCGTCGGGCTGAACGGCGAAAACGCCTCCAGCTCTACCGACACCGGCACCGCGTCGTCACGCATCTGCACACGCGAGATCGGGTACTCCCCCCGGAAACGCACATCCGCAAACCCCCGGCCATCCATCATCACCGCCCGATCGCCGAGATCAAGTACAAAGCCCGAACTGACCGAGCGATAATCTTCCGGGGGCATCGGCTCGTTGTAGAACTTGTCGCCAGCGCTCCCCGGCTCGATCACCGCCTGGTTGAAGATGTCCCAATACCACAGCCGACCGTCCCCGCCCAAATAGACCTGCCCCGCGTACAGCCCCCCCACCGGCTGGCCGATGAACGCCAACTCCTCGCCCGAATACCACCGCGGCTCCCCACGCTCGCCCAGCCCGGCGACCCACGCGGGCTCGAAGCCTTTCTCCAGCAGCGCCGTCTCAGCAGAAGGCGCCTCCGCCTGCTGCGCCACCGCGCAGCCCGCCATCAAAACGCCCAGCCCCATCAACATCCGTCGGAAACTACGACGCAGCAAGGACGGCCAGGTGTCCAACAACGAATGTGGCATCTCTGTCTCTCTCAGGGGGTCAAGGGCTAAGACGAAACCGATCCTACCCTACTAGTCTGCCACAAGGTGCTTTGGATTACACCGCCCCGAACACATTATCCCCGCACCCCGCAAAGCACCCCAAGCCGCTGGCGACATCGCGGTGTTCCCCGGCCAACAACCCGGCGGACTCAGCCCCGGGCGCGGGCGCATGCGACTAGGCTCTGTCTGAAAACCAAAGGTGGGATGGGCGTCCCGCCCGTCACGAAGCTCAATCGACGGCCTAGACGGCCATCCCACCGTTTTCGGACAGAGCCTAGGGACACCCCTAGCCGAAGTACGACACGCTGACGGCAACGACGGGCAAGATGCCGCCCCCTAGGCTGTGTTATGATGCGGGTCTTAGCCGCGACGCGTCGGATACCCCGACCCCGCCGCCGCAATACACTCGACCTTCACATCCACAACCCACCCTGTTCGGAGTACGTCACCATGCCCACCGTCCGCCTGACCCAGCCCAGCGCGTTGGCCCTTAGCCTGTGTTTTCTGATCGCGGCCGCAGGGCTCGTTTTGCCCGGCTGCGGCGGCGGCGGAGACGCGGAAGCCGGCAAGACCCTGGCCTTTGTGCCCAAGAGCCGGGAGCACTCGTTCTGGCTGGCGGTGATCCGTGGGGCCGAGCGGGCGGCGGAAGAGAAGAACGTGGAGCTGATCATCCAGTCGCCGACGCAAGAGAGCGATGTCGCCAAGCAGGTGGACCTGGTGAACTTGCTGCGGACCGAAGGGGCCGACGGGCTGATCCTCGCGCCGCTGAACGACGAGTCCCTGCTCCGCCCGGCCCAGGAGTTCGGCAAGCCGGTCGTCATCATGGACTCGCCGCTGGCGGGGGTCGTCGGCGAAGATTTCGAGAGCTTTGTCGGCACGGAAAACAAGGCCGCAGGCGTGC
>JBCCWH010000033.1:0-32765 GCA_039193915.1 Planctomycetota bacterium | reverse complement strand
GCAGCGTGATGATGGAGGAGAACGTCGTCAGCGCGGCCGGCACGACCTACTGCCTCAACGAAGAACTGCTCTGTCGGCTCATCCGCGATGCCGGGTTCACCCCCGCGCAGCGCGACAACGGGTACAACTTCCTGAAGGTGCATGGCGATGACCCAGCCTCCCCCGACCTGGCGGTGACCGACTGGTCCACGCAGCGGGCGCAGAAGCTGCACATCGAGGGCGACGCAGGAAGCTGCGGCAGCGGGGACGGCGAGGCGGTGACGCTGACCATCACGGCGGGCGAGAAGCTGCCGAATAACTGATTCAATGTATCGCGGATGTTAGCCGTCGCCTGTAAGGCGACGCGCCGCACACCCCGCGCCTCGCAGTGCGCCCCGCGCCTCGCAGTACACCCCGCGCCTCGCAGAGCGCAGCGCGTCGCTGTGGACCCCGCGTCGCCGTGCCGGCGACGGCTAACTTTGTGCAGTTTTCTGGAGCCAGCCATGCACGTTCGATTGTTCCTGCTCGTTTCTGCCGCGCTGCTGTGCGTGCTCCCCGCGTCCGCGCAGGACGACTACGACATCACCTTCCTTGAAGGCGACGCGGCTCGGGCGGCGATCGTGGATGAGTCGGTCGAGCCGTACTTTTCGCTGCTCTGCCACCATGAGATGGAGCTGAAGTCGGGCATCACGATCGAGGGCGAAACACTTGGCGAGCAGCGCGAGCGTTTCAAGCGCCACTACGCGGAGAATGTGCGGGACTTCACCGACGAGGAGAAAGAAGCGGTGGCCAACATCGCCTCGCTCGCGGCCGGGCTGGCGTCGTGGGACTTCCCGCGGTTCTCGGAACATCCGTGGGTATTCATCAAGGTGACGACCGCGGTCGAGCAGGGCCTGCCGCACACGCGCGGCCACGCGATCGTGCTGCCCGAGGGCGTGGTGGAGTTCATCACCCACGCGCACAGCGACGACCGCGACGAGATGCACGCGATCATCATGCGGGGTGTCGAGCTGATGCTGCATGAGCAGATCCACGTCTTGCAACGGCTCAACCCCGAGCCGTTCCAGCAGTTCTATACCGAGCATTGGGGCCTGGTCCACGTCGAATCGATCGAGTACGGCGACGGCCTGAAAGCGATGCAGGTTATCAATCCCGATGGTGTGGACACGCGCTGGGTGCAGTCGGTCGGGTCACGCCGGTCACCGCGCTACATCCAACCCAACATCTTTGTCGCGCGGTTTGAGGATCGGGCATCGCGGATGCCGAACGATTTCCTGATGCTGGCGGTGGAGTTGCGCCTGGAGGGCGATGGTGTTTGGCGGCCGGTTGCGGCGGGAGGCACCGGGCAGGCGCTGACTCACATGCTTCTCGACGAGCCGTCCTACACCGCGCACTATGGCCCGAGCACCAATATCTACCACCCCAACGAGTCGTTTGCCGACCTGTTCGCCAAGCTGATCCTCAACGAGTTCGGCAGCTACCCCGAGCCGGGCTTCGTGGACGACGAGGCGGGGCAGGCGCAAGAGGCCGCCTTCCGCGCGGCGGTTGCGCCGGTGCGGTCGTTTATGGCGGAGCACTACGGGGAAGTGCCTATTGAGGATGGTGGAGTGGTCGAAGATTAGGGTGTCTGGACTGGTTGCTTAAGCAACCAGTCCGAGCGGACAGGGTGTTAGAGAGCATTCAGGAGTTCCTGCGCGATCGGGGCTTCATCGCTCTCGGGGTACAGCTCCAGCAGCGTTTCGAGCTTTTCCTTGGCCCGTTCGTTGAGGCCTGCGTCGAGGTAGTTGCGCGCGAGGTTGAGTAGCTGCGCCGCGGTCTCGACGCGTGGGGTTCGGGGCTCGCGTGCCGGGCGGTCGCGGCCGCTTTCATCATCCGCCTCGGCGTTGTCTTCCGATTCAGGCTCGATCGTGCCGTCTTCGAGCGGCTGGTCCAGCAACGCCAGGCCACGCTCTACGAAGGCGGCGCTGTGACGGCAGTGGGTTACGCCCTCTTCTTCGAGGTACCAGACGTGTTCGAAGCCCGCGCGTTCATAGCCGAGTTCGAAGAAGGCTTGGGTCTGGCCGCGGTTTTCGTCGTGTTCGCCGGTCATGAGGACGTAGCGGTTTTGGCTTTTTGCGATGCGGAGCAGGCGGTGCGCGGGTCGGCGGAAACGTGAGCGGTAGTAGACGTTGTCTTGGCCGGGCACTTCGATCTGCTGGTACCAGTCGCAGCCGTCCATCGGCATCGCGCCGTCGAAGACGTCGGCGAAGACGAGCCCGAGCTGGCTGGCGATGCGTCCGCCCTTGGAGCAGCCGGAGATGTAGACGCGTTGCGGGTCGATGTGGTACCGGGCGGTCATGTTGTGGACCGCATCGAGCTGGAGCCCCATGCGTTTCCAGATGTTCTGCCGATCGCCGACGCCGTCCGCGCTGACGACGATGAGTCGGCGGTTGTCGAACACCTCGGGCCAGGGGATCTCGCCCCGGTCGTCCGCGGCGACCCAGACCAGGAGGCCGAAGGGCTCGCTGCCGTCGTAGGCGTCGGGGATGTAGGCCTGGAACGTCTGGCCTTCGAGATTGTACTCGGTCGCGTGCACGCGCGGGTCGGGCGCATCGTTCGGGTTTCCGCGGAACCGGAAGCGTGCGAGGAGTGTTTCGATATCGCTGTCCGGGTGGCGTTCATCGAAGGTGAGTTCGAGGTGGCCTGTCTCGGGCGGGGCGTCGGTCGGCTCGTGTTGGGCGCGGGCTGTCGCAGCGCCGAGCAATGCAAGGCCAAGCACCAGGCGGATCAGCGGGTTGGTATTGAACATCGGCGGGTCTCGATCGGAGGCTGGGTGTGGTATCTCATCCTACCCGAGCGGGGGCGCAATCTAGCGCGAATGTTGAGTTGGCCTTCTGCTATCCTCTCGCCGATGCCGATCCAACCTGCCGAGCTTGCCCACAGCCGAATCCCCCGCCCGCCGCGTAGCCGAGTCATCGCGATCGCGGTGACGGCGGTGCTGACGGTAGCGCTGTACTACCTCCTGCCTGACACGGTGACCGAGCCCCAGCGGCGGATGCTGTGCATCTTCCTGGTCGCGTCGGTGTTCTGGGCGTTGGAGGTGCTGCCGTTGTTTGCGACCTCGCTGATGGTGATCGCCTTGATGATCCTGTCGCTGGCCACGGACGGGGGTGTCGCGGCGACGCTGCCCGGCATCTCGCCGCTGCCCGAGGGTTACGCGGTCAAGGCGTCGGGCTTCCTCTCGCCGTTCGGGTCCAACATTATCGTCCTGTTTATGGGCGGGTTCCTGCTTAGCCGGGCGCTGACCAAGCACGGCATCGACCGGGCGCTGGCGGCCAAGGTGCTGCGGCCGTTCTCCGGCAGCCCGCTGCTGCTGATCTACGGCGTGCTGGGCATCAGCGCCTTCGCGTCGATGTGGATGAGTAACACGGCCACGGCGGCGATGGTGCTGGCGATCATCGCGCCGCTGGTCAAGTCGCTGCCCAGCGACGACAAGTACCACCGCGCGGTGATCCTGGCGGTGCCCTTTGGCGCGAACATCGGCGGGGTAGGCACGCCCATCGGCACGCCGCCCAACGCCGTCGCCTTCGCCGCGATCAACAAGGCCGGCTACGCGCTGTCGTTCCTCGACTGGATGCTGGTCGGCATTCCGCTGGCGTTGATCCTGCTGGCGGTCACGGGCGTGGCGCTCTACATGCTGCACAAGCCCGACCCGGGGCTGAAGCTGGAGCGGGTCGAGGGCCCGGGCAAGGTTTCCTGGTACGGCAAGCTGACGGTCGGCGTGCTGCTGGGTGCGGTCACGCTCTGGCTCACCGGGCAGTGGCACGGCATCGGCGCGGGGACGGTCGCGTTGCTCGCCGCGGCCGCGCTGACCATGCTCCACGTCCTGGACAAGCACGACGTGGACACGATCGACTGGAACATCCTCATCCTCATGTGGGGCGGGCTTGCGATGGGTGTGGGGATGAACGCCTCGGGCCTCACCGCGCTCATCGCCGACGCCGACCCGACCGGGCTGCCCGGCGGGACGCTCGTCCTCGCTGCGGGCGTCGTCGTGGTCTCGATCTTGCTCTCGACCTTCATGAGTAACACGGCGACGGCCAACCTCATCGTCCCGATCATCATGGCCCTGGCGGTCGGCGCGGACGAACGCATGCACCTCGCGCTGGCGTGCGCCCTGGCGTGCAGTTTCGCGATGGCCATGCCCGTCAGCACCCCGCCCAACGCCATCGCATTCGCCACCGGCGAGGTCCGCGCGTCGACGCTGCTGCGTCTGGGCGGGGCGGTTTCCCTGCTCGGCGGGATCCTGCTCATCGCGGCCTACAAGGTCTTGTTCCCTGTGGTGCTGTGAGTGCCTGGGTCAGGGTGTGGACCACGACACAACAAGGCGCAACGGCTGCAACATCGTGCAGCGATGTGCTATCTCACCTGTGCCCCTGCACATCGCTTCGCTATGTGGCACCCACGATACGGCTGCAGATTTCTTGGGATGCGCCTCACTCCGCCAGCTTCAGCTTCCGCCGCTTGCGCTGCTCGGCCATGTCGACGAGGATGCGCTGGGTGATCGTGCAGTTGCGGACAGTCTGGTTGAGGTGGGTGATGAGTTCGATCGTCTCGTCGCCGGTGAGGATCTTGCCTTTGCTGGCTTCGCGGATCGCGAGCAAGGTCTCGCTCGCGGTCTTGAGGGCGTGGCAGCTCGCGTCCAGGGCGTCGTCGGCGTCGACCTTGCCGTCGTCGTTGACGTCGAGCTCGAGGTTCATGTGCGTCGCGTGCCAGTCGGTCCCGGCGGTGAACGCGGTGAGCAGCGCCTTCTGCGCACGCATGTCTGGCAGCAGGCGGACCAGCAGGCGGATGGAGTCGAAGTCGGGCTGAGACTGTCCGGCGATCCAGCGGTAGACGGTGGATTGGCTCACGCCGGCAAGTTCACTGATCTCTTTAGCGGATGTGAACTTCTTGTCGATGATGCGTTGAAGCGTTTTTGCGAGCATGGATGTGTCTCCGGCCCGGAGTCTGGGAATCGTTAGCCGGTCACAACGTATCACCGGCATCGGTGTATGTGAAATCGTATCGGCGGCCTGCCCCCGCGCCACGGAAAGCGCAGGGGCCGATTCCCATCACTGGGAACGCCGCTTAGAGACAATCAATGCAGATTATTCGGGGTGGGGCGGCGTTTCCGGGCGTCGCCCTGCTTTGTTGGGGGCGGGTATATCCGGACGGAAATGACGTCCTGCCGGTCATGACGATTACTCGTCGGCAGGCTCGGCTTGGTTCTCGAGTGCTGCGATCAGTTCGCCTGCCCGCTGGGCCGCGTTGGTTTCGGGGTAGAGCTCGATCACCCGCTGAAGCATGCGTCGCGCTCGGTCGGGGTCGGCCTGGAGCACGCGCTGGGCCGCCTGAAGCCGGCGTTGGGCCTGCTGCTCGTTGCGTCGCTGGCGCGGGGTGTCGCCGACGTTGTTGCCGTCTGCGTCCGCTTCTTCGTTGAGCGGGGCATCGAGCAGCTCGATCGCGCGCTCGAACCAGTCGGCGTCGGGGAAGGCGTGGTCCATGCCGGGCACTTCGAGGTAGTGGGCATATTCAAACGCATCACGTTGGAAGCCATGCTCGAAGTGGCTGCGCATCTCGGGCATGTTGAAGTCCGCATCCCCGGTGAGCAGGACCCAGCGCTGGCTCGCCTTCATCTCGCGCAGCACGTCGCGGCGCGGCGCCCAGAGCGTGCGTGGCCAGACCGCGTGCTCGCCTGGCTCGGGGCGGATCAGCGCCCGCAGCTCCGGGTCTTCGGGCACCGGCACCTGGCGGAAGTACATCGACCCCACGATGGGCACTGCGCCCGTGAATACCTCTGGGTAGTACACCCCGGCCATACACGTCATGCGCCCGCCGCCGGACATGCCCGAGACGTAGACACGCTTGGCGTCGATGTTGTATTGCTGTGAGACGTTGTGTACCGCGTCGAGCGCCAGGCCCAGACGTTTGTTGGGCAGCACGCCGTTGCCCGCATCGTCGTACGACACCCAGATGATGTTGTGCTCGGCTAAGACATCTTCGATCACACGCCCAAAGAAAAACGCACGCGGGCTGGTCGCGTTGACATCGTCGTAGGGGTGGATGAACACCAGCAGCCCATAGGCTTCCTCGCCGGTGTAGTCGTCGGGCACGACCATCTGGAACTCGATGTCTTCGATGTCCCAGTCGGGGAGTTGTCGGCGGTCCCAGCGTCCGACCTCGGCCATGGCGTCGAGGCCGGAGAGTGGGCTGCGCTCGTCGAACCGGGTGGTGAACGTGCCTGTCTGGGCGGCTTGGGTGTCTTGGGCGTGGGTGGAGAGGGCCGGGCACCATGCGATGAGCCATGCGAGGATCAAGCGCGCTCGTTGGGGAGGGGGTGCCATGCGATATCTACGCCTTCCGGGGGCGGGTGGATCGTACACGCCTTGGGGCCGGTGTGAAATCTGCTTCATGCTGCAACCTGCGGGTGCGTTCTGGCGTAGGATAGGTGCGACGCGCGGGCGTGTGCCCGGCGTCATTCCTATTAGTAAACCTAAAACCTTCCCCCCTTGTTCCCTGGAGATTTCTGATGCTGATGCGAACCTTGACGGCCCTGATGCTCTCGCTGGCCGTGTTGCTGGCCGGCGGTTGTGTGAAGATGAAGCAGATCGTCACGGTGATGCCTGACGGTTCGGGCAAGCTCGAGTTTACGCTCGGCGTCAGCCAGATGCTGGTCCAGCAGGCCGGCGAGAACCCGCTTGACGAGTTTACGCTCGAGAACATGACGGGCGATGAGATGCCGCAGGGTGTCGTCGCCTTCACCGCCCCCGAGAAGTGGCAGGACGGCGGCTACGAGTACGTCAGCTTCACGATGTACTTCGAGGACATCAATGAGCTCTCCGGGCCTGGCGGCGAAACCGAAGAGATGTTCGCCGACTATACCTTTGCCCAGAATGGCGACGGCTGCACCCTGACCGTCAACGGCGGCATGATCATGGAGCTGATGGCGAACTACGAGAAGCCCGGCCCCGACGACCTGATGATGATGAAGCAGATGATGGACGGGATCGAGATCGTCGAGCACTACGTCCTGCCTGGCGAAGCCGAGGATATCGACGGCGTCGAGATGATCGACAACACCGCCGACATCACCATCGATCTGGACACGCTGGTCGAGGGCGACGGCCCGATCGCCGCGATGCAGGGACTCGATGCGCTGGTCCTCAATGTCGGCGAGAACACGATCGACGACGCGACCGTCGCCGCCTTCGCCGACGAATTGGCTCAGGCGATTACGGATTGGGAAGCGCTCCAGGAAGAGATGGATATGGAGTAGGCCTTAGGCTTGCTGAAATCGGAGTCAACAAGAGCAGGCCGTCCGCAAGGGCGGCTTGTTTTTTAATGCGTGTCGCCGGATGTTCGAGGTGTTGATGCGGCTCGGCGGAGGTCGCTTCAGCGGCCGTTGGTTTGAAAAATGTACGCAATCCACCGGCTGCTAAAGCGGCCTCCGCCGGGGCCGGACTTACCGAACACCCATCTGCCGCGCGGCGTACCATACGCACCATGAAACGCACCTCACCCTTTGCCGCTGTCCTTGCCCTTGCGCTCACGCCCCCAATTGCCATGACGCAACACGCCGATGCCCAAGCCATCCCCGCGCCGCCCGCCACCGAGCAACGCCCCGTCACCGACACGCTGCATGGCGTCGAGATCACCGACCCGTACCGCTGGCTCGAAGGCGACGAACAGGGCAACGCGACCGACGAGGTCGACGCCTGGACCGCCGCGCAGAACGCCCACACCCGCGCGGTGCTCGATAGCCTCCCGGGCCGCGACGCCGTGGAAGCCCGCCTGCGCGAGCTGATGTCCGTCGGCTATGTCGGCCGACCGGCGATGCGTGAGAACCTCTACTTCAATACCCAGCGCGAAGGCGACCAGAACCAGGCCGTCCTCTACGTCCGTGAAGGCCACGACGGCGAGCCGCGCGTCCTGCTCGACGTCAACGCGCTGGACGAGACGGGCCTGACCGCGCTGTCGTGGTGGGTGCCGAGTCAGGACGGCAAGCTGCTTGCCTTTGGCACCTATGAGGCCGGCGATGAGAACAGTACGCTGAACCTGATGGACGTTGCCACCGGCACCTGGCTCGCCGACGAGATCCCCGGCAAGGTCGGCCGCGTCCAGTGGCTGCCCGACGGCAAGAGCTTCTTCTATTCCTGCCTCGAAGACGTCAACAACCCCTACTCCGCGCAGATCAAGTACCACGTCATCGGCCAACACCACAGCCAGGACCGCGTGCTCTTCGAGCAGTACAAGGAAGGCCCGCTCGCGACGACTTGGGGGCCTTTCTTCGACATGGACCGCGACGGGCGGTGGGGCGTCATCGGCTACTACACCTCGACCTCGAGCAACGACCTCTGGCTTATCAACGTCGCCGACTGGCTACGCGGCGGGGAGCTTGAAATGGTCCCGATGATCGAGGGCGCCGACGCCAACAGCTACCCCGTCTTCCTCGATCGGCTGGGTTTACTGGTGCAGACGCAGGTCGATGCGCCCAACGGCGCGGTCTTCCGCGTCGATACCGACAACCCGGCCCGCGAAAACTGGACCCCGCTGATCCCGCACCGCGACGACATGGTGCTCGAAGGCGTCCAGGAGTCGGCCGACGACCTGTACGCCGAGTACAGCTACCGCGCGAGTACCCGTATCGAGCGGTTCAGCTTCGGCGGACGGGCGCTGGGCGAGGTCGAGCTGCCCGGCATCGGCAGCGCCTCACTGACGACTCGCTTCGACCGCTCCGAGGCCTACCTCGGCTTTACATCCTTCAACACGCCCAGCAGCATCTACCGGCTTGATATCAGCGCAAGGCCGAAGATCGACGAATACGAGCTCTGGCACCGCGTAGAGGTGCCGGTGGACCCGTCGCTGGTCGAGGTGAAACAAGTCACGTACCAATCCGCCGACGGCACGGACGTGACGATGTTTATCGTGCACAAGAAGGGGCTCGAGCTCGATGGCACGAACCCGACGCTGCTCAGCGGCTATGGCGGGTTCGGGATCAGCATGACGCCGTACTTCAGCGCGACCCGCTTCCCCTGGTTCGAGGCCGGCGGCGTCTACGCCATCCCCAACCTCCGCGGCGGCGGGGAGTACGGCGACGACTGGCACAAGGCCGGCACGCTGGGCGAGAAGCAGAACGTCTACGACGACTTCATCGCCGCCGCCGAGTACCTCATCGCGGAGGGCTACACCAACCCCGACAAGCTCGCGATCTCCGGCGGGAGCAACGGCGGGCTCTTGATGGGCGCGATGATGACGCAGCGGCCCGAGCTGTTCGAGGCGGTGATTTGTGCGGTGCCTTTGCTCGATATGCTGCGGTACCAGGACTTCCTGATGGCACGCTACTGGGTGCCCGAGTACGGCGACCCGGCGATCGCCGAGCATTTTGAGTGGCTACACGCCTATTCGCCGTACCACAACGTCGACCCCGAGGCCGACTACCCCGCGCTGTTCTTCACCGCCGGCGAGAACGACACCCGCGTCCACCCGCTGCACGCCCGCAAGATGGCGGCGCTGATGCAGTACACCGCCCAGCACAACGGCGACGCCGACCCCGTGCTGCTGTGGGTCGACCAGGACGGCGGCCACGGCGGCGGCAAGCCGTTGGACCTCCGCGTCCGCGACGTCGCCGACGGCCGGATGTTCCTCATGTGGCGGCTGGGGATGCTCGCGGGGCAATGAGCTGCTTCGCAAAGCCAAGGTGAAAGGCGGGTGTCTCGGCCACGGTCTTGGCACGGACGTGGTGTGTCCTCGGCTTTAGCCTCAATAGATGACTGTCCTGCCTTCGGCCGGCGTATCGCCCCGATCCACGCGACGCCCCCTGCGGTGGACGGCTTGTCGCATGGCCGGCTGGGCGAGTGATGTCGTTGAGGGTCGTGCTGGCCTGCGAGAGTGCCCATTTTATCTTCGATTGCACGTCGGCCTCGGCCGGGCGTTCGTTTTCAGGGCAGGTTGGGGTGAGTCTTGTAGGGGACTGGTCCGTGTGTCATAATCTGTTCGGAGAGGGAGCGTCTATCACTCGCTGGACGTGGCGCATCTCCAAACGCCAGGCCTTGGCTTGGGGGAGTCGTGATGGGGGTGTCCCGGACGCGTAGCGGCCCATCCGTTGGCGACTGCCGAGTTACGATACGCAGGCTGCGTTTGGGGCGTCGGTGTTCATGGATTGATTGGAGCGGGAAGAGTGAGGGGTCGGCGATGTCCAGTGCGGTGAACAGTTCGATAGCCGAGCCCGGGCATGTGCCGCGTGTGAGCGTTGGGTTGCCGGTCTTCAATGGTGAGAGCGATCTGCCAGGTGCGATCGACGCGTTGCTGGCGCAGACGTTTTCTGATTTTGAGATTGTTATCTCGGACAACGGCTCGACCGACCGTACGCCGGAGATCTGCCGGGCCTACGCCGCGCGTGACCCCCGGATCCGCTATGAGCGTCAGCCAAAAAACATGGGGCTGTACTGGAACTGTAACCGTGTCGCAGAGATGGCACGCGGTGAGTTTTTTAAGTGGTCTTGCGCCGATGTTCTTCACGCGCCGGAGTTTCTGGAGCGGTGCGTGTCGGTGCTTGATGCGGACGCGACGGTGGTATGTTGCCATACGCGGTCGGACTACATTGATCCGCAAGGCCGACGCCTCTACGGGGTAGACCCGGCGGGGGATGGGCGGCTGGGGACGTCGCCTGTTGTGCACCGCCGATTCGCGGATGTGTTGTTCACGCACGGCTGGGGTGCGCGGTCGTTTGCGGTGATGCGCCTGGACGCGCTGCGGAAGACCGGGCTGCTGGAGTATCACTACGGCTGGGACAAGGTGATGATGGCTGGGCTCGCGTTGCAGGGGCGGTACCACATCGTGGACGAGACGCTTTGCTTCGAGCAGGACCACCCGACGATCCAGGCGGGGCGGGACGGCCGCGCGGGAGGACACGCGGCGTCGGCGCTGCCCTCGACGCACGACCGCGAAGGCAATGGTTTCCACCGGTTCGCGTTTGTGCGGGGCTATCTGCGGATGGCGTGGGGCTTGTCGCCGGATGTGTACACGTCGATTCGGTGCACGGGATGGGTCTTGCTGTACCCGTTCCAAATCCGCAAGTGGGGTCGGCTGACCTGCGCGGCGGTGGGGCGTTCGCGTCTGTGGGCGGGCTTGCGGAGGCTGGTGCCGCTAGGGGCGGGGCGTGGTGCCCGACGCCAGGCCAGGAAGGTGGTTTGAGTTGACCAAGCTCGGCGAAGTAGCGCGGGCCGATGCTGCCCATTCGGCTACAGACGCAAGCGCCTGCCCGGGCTGCGGCGCGTCGGGTGCGGTCGGGTTCCACCACCTCGTGGACCAGCCCGTTCATGTTGGGGTGACCTACGCGGACGCCGAGGCCGCGCGTCGGGCGCCGGTCGGCGACATCGATCTACGCTTCTGTGGCGGATGCGGCCTGGTGTTCAACGCCGCGTTTGATCCGGCCAAACTCGACTACACCCCGGGCTACGACACGTCGTTAGCTGCGTCGCCGTTGTTCCTGCGTTTCCTCGACACGATTATTGATCGGCTGGTGCAGCGGTATGCGATGTCGGGCAAGACGGTGCTGGAGGTAGGCTGTGGGGCTGGGCACTTCCTGCGGCGCTTCTGTGAACGCGCGGGCTGCGACGGGATCGGGATCGACCCGGCGGTGCCTGAAGAGGGGGTCGAGTCGGTGGGCAAGCACACCATCCGCTGGGTCCGTGGGATGTATGGGCCAGAGCACGCGGGTTTGTCGTGCGACCTGGTGTGTGGGATGGATATGTTTGAGCATGTGCCCGAGCCGGGAGTGTTTCTGCGTTCGATCCGCCGTGCGTTGCCCTCGGCGGGTGGCACGCCGGTGTTTTTCGAATCGCCGGACCGTGGCCACGTGTTCGATGCCGGTGCCGGGTGGAGCGTGTACTACGAGCAGTGTGCGCACTACGACGTGCCGACGATGCGCGGGTTGTTTGAACGGTCGGGTTTTGAGGTCACTAAGGCAGCGCTTTGTGAGGTGAACGCGCAGTGCCTGGGTGTTGAAGCGGTCACGAAACCTGCCGGCACGCTCGCCGAGACGCAGGTGGATCGCGAACCGATGGGGCTTCCGGCGAGTCTCGCGGCGTTCGACGTGGCGCAGCGCCAGCGTCTAGCGTCCTGGGGCCGTCGGCTTTCGGGCTGGGCAGATTCCGGGCAAGACATTGTGCTCTGGGGCTCGGGCGGCAAGGGGATCAATTTCCTGAACAACGTGCCCGGTGCAAGGCACATCCGCCGGGTGGTGGATATCAATCCGACACGTCAGGGGCGTTACCTCCCGCGCGCGGGGCAGCGGGTGGTCGCGCCGGCCGCACTTGTCGATTCGCCGCCTTCGGTGGTTGTGGTGAGTAATCCGTTGTGGCGTGATGAGATCGCCCAAGCCCTTACAGAATTCGGATTGGAGTGTGAGTTGATCGATGCATGATGTTTCGCTGAGCCATCTCGCGGGGCGGTCGGTGTTTTTGACCGGGCACACGGGCTTTAAGGGCTCCTGGCTGTCGCTGTGGCTCAACGCGTTGGGTTGTCGCGTTACTGGCTATGCCCTTGCCCCGCCGACGGACCCGAGCCACTTCGAGCTCGCCGGGGTGCGAGAAACGCTCGCCGCGCATTATGAAGCCGACCTGCGTGATCGTTCGGCGTTGACGGCTGCGCTGCGTGACGCCGAGCCCGAGGTGGTGCTCCACCTCGCGGCGCAGTCGGTCGTCCGCACGGGCTATGACGACCCGCACGAGACTTACGGCGTCAACGTGATGGGCACGGCCGCGCTGCTTGATGCAGTGCGAGCGGCGGGCCGGCCCTGTGTCGTGATCGTCGTCACGACCGACAAGGTCTACGAAAACCGCGAGCATGTCTGGGGCTACCGCGAGACCGATGCGCTGGGCGGGTACGACCCCTACAGCGCGAGCAAGGCCGCGTGCGACATGCTGACGACTTCGTACCGCCGGTCGTTTTTCAATCGCGAACGCTTGGCAGAGCACGGCGTAAAGCTGGCAGTGGTGCGTGCGGGCAATGTCATCGGCGGGGGCGATTTTACACCGCACGCGCTGGTGCCTGACTTGATGCATGCCCTATGCGGTGATCAGCCGATGGAGGTGCGGGCGCCTTCGGCGGTCCGTCCATGGCAGCATGTTCTGGATTGCCTGGGCGGATACCTGGCACTCGCTGACCGGATGCTTGCTTCGGACGACCCGCGTTGGTGTGACGCCTGGAACTTCGGCCCGATGCCGGGCGGAGAGTTGCCCGTGCGCGCGGTGGTCGAGACGGCGCTCGGGGTGTGGGACGAAGGCGAGTCTGGCAAGCTTGGGCGCTGGGTCGATGCGAGTGACCCGTCGCAGCCGCACGAGGCGGGGGTGCTGCGTCTTTGTATCGACAAGGCGATGTGGGAGCTCGGCTGGCGGCCGCGGTGGGGCGTGGATCAGGCGATCGCGCTGACGGCGCAGTGGTACCGTGGGTGGTCGCGCGGCGAATCGGTGGCAGCGCTGAGCCGGGCGCAGATTCGGCAGTACGTTTCGGGTGATCAAAGGCAACCGGTTTGAGAGGGAACAGAGAGCACGATGAAGTTTGACCGATCGAAAGAACTCCAGCCACGCATCCACCGGCTGATCCCGGGCGGTTGCCACACCTACGCGAAGGGTGACGACCAGTACCCCGAGTTGTCGCCGGGCGTGATCGCGCGTGGGGACGGGGCGCATGTTTGGGATGTGGATGGCAACGAGTTCATCGAGTACGGCCTGGGTGGGCGGTCGGTGGGGCTTGGCCACAACTTTGAGCCGGTCGTGGCCGCGGCGCGTGAGGCGATGGGGCTGGGGGCGAGCTTCACGAGGCCACACGAGTTGGAGCTGCGCTGCGCGGAAGCGGTGCTGCGGGCGGTGCCTTATGCGGAGATGGTGAAGTTCACCAAGGACGGCTCGACCGCGACGAGCGGGGCGGTCAAGCTCGCACGGGCGGTGACCGGGCGGGACATGGTGGCGCTGTGCCACGACCAGCCGTTCTTCTCGTATGACGACTGGTTCATCGGCACGACGCCGATGGACGCGGGTATCCCGCAGGCGATCAAGGATATGACGGTCACGTTCCCGTACGACGACCTCGATGCGTTGCGTCGGCGGTTCGAGGAGAACACGGGGCGGATCGCGTGCGTGATCATGGAGCCGGTGAAGTACGACGACCCTCAGCCGGGCTACCTCCAGGCGGTCAAGGACCTGTGCCATGAACACGGCGCTCTGTTTATCCTCGACGAGATGATCTGCGGGTTCCGCCTCGCCAACGCGGGCGGGCAGGAGTTTTTCGATGTCGAGCCGGACCTGAGCACCTTCGGCAAGGCGATGGCCAACGGCTTTGCGTGCTCGGCGCTCTGCGGCAAACGCGCGTACATGGAGCTCGGCGGGATCCACCACGACAAAGAGCGGGTGTTCCTGCTCTCGACCACGCACGGGGCCGAGACCCACGCATTGGCCGCGACGATTGCGTGTATCCGTTTTTACCTTGAAAACCCTGTGATTGAAGCGCTCGAACGCAAGGGCATGCGGCTGGCGGCGGGGATCCAGCGTGTCGTCGCCGGGCATGGATTGTCGGACTACGTGCAGGTCCACGGCAAGCCGTGCAACCTCGTCTTCGGTGCGCTTGATCCGCAGGGCAAGCCGTCGCAGGCGTACCGCTCGCTGCTCATCCAGGAGTTGATCCGGCGGGGTGTGCTCGGGCCGTCGCTCGTCGTCGCCTATGCCCACACGGATGAAGATATCGACCGCACGATCGACGCGTTCGACGGCGCGATGCCGATCTACCAGCGTGCCCTCGAAGACGGGGCCGAGCGACACCTCGTCGGCGCACCGAGCAATATTGTTTACCGCAGGTACAACTGATGAACACCACCTCCCCCCGAACCGACCAGGCCGCGGCCGCGCAGCCCGACACCCCGCCCCCCGCGACGGGCTGCCGGTTCTGTGGCGAGCCGCTGCGCCATACGTTCGTCGACCTCGGCCACACGCCGCTGTGCGAGAGCTTCCTCACCGCCGCCGAGCTTGACCTGCCCGAGACGCACTACCCGCTGCACGCCTACGTCTGCGACCAGTGCTGGCTCGTCCAGCTCAAGGAATACGTCAGCGGTGAGGCGATCTTTGGCGGGGACTACGCGTACTTCTCGTCGTTCTCCGACTCCTGGCTTGCGCACTGCAAACGCTACGCCGAGGCGATGATCGATCGGCTCGGGCTCAACGGGCAGAGCCGGGTGATGGAGCTTGCGTCGAACGACGGGTATCTGCTGCAGTACTTCGTGCAGCGCGGTGTGCCGGCGCTTGGCATCGAGCCGGCCCGGAACTGCGCCGCGGCCGCGGAGGAGCGCGGCGTGCCGACGCGGGTTGAGTTTTTCGGTAAGCGTTTCGCCGAGCAGCTTGCCGGTGAGGGCGAAAGCCCGGACCTCTTAATCGCAAACAATGTGCTCGCGCATGTCCCCGACCTCAACGACTTTGTCGCGGGTATGAAGCAGGTGCTCAAGGACGACGGCGTGATCACCGTCGAGTTCCCGCACCTGCTGAGGCTGATGGACAATGTGCAGTTCGACACGATCTACCACGAACACTTCTGCTACTACTCGTTCACGACAGTATCCCGGCTCTTCGCGGCGCACGGGATGACGGTGTTCGATGTCGAGGAGCTGACGACGCACGGCGGCTCGCTGCGTGTCTACGCCGGCCATACCGACGGCCCGCGTGCGACACCGGGACCCAGCGTTGAAGTCATGCTTGAACGTGAGCAGGCCGACGGTGTCACCGACCTGCGGACGTACGATGATTTTGCGCGGCGGGTCGAAACCGTCAAGGCCGACCTGCTCACCTTCCTGCTGGAAGCCAGGCGGGCGGGCAAGACTGTTGCGGGCTACGGCGCCCCGGGTAAGGGCAATACGCTGCTCAACTGCTGCGGTATCCGCCCGGACTTGTTGCCTTACACGGTGGACCGCAACCCCTACAAGCATGGCCGGTTTACACCGGGGGCGCATCTCCCGATTTTTGCGCCGGAGATGATCGCGGACACGAAGCCGGATTTTATTTTGATCCTGCCGTGGAACCTGCGTGAGGAGATCGTTGCGCAGTTGGATTTCATCCGCGCGTGGGGCGGGAAGTGCGTCGTGCCGATCCCGTCGCTGGAGGTCATCGGGTAGCGTGCAGAAACGCAGCGGCAATAGTCGCGTTGGCCAAAAACGGTTCCTGCTAAAGCGCGGGTGTGCTTCCGGGTGCCACACAACTGGCCCAAGGCCTGCTGTGTGCCGACACGACGTTGAACGCTTCATCCGCACACAGCAGACCTGCAAGCGGGGCAGTTGTGTGGCACCCGCGACGCGAGTTTTCCGTGTTGACGTAGCCCTACTGCAGGAGCAGGTGGAGCCATGCGCGGAGCTTGCCTAGTGCGCCGGCCTGCTGGCCGATGGTTTTGATGACGCGCTGGTAGTTGATGCGCGAGCCGAGGTTTTTCTTGTACCCGGGGAAACGGGTCCGTGCCTGGCGGGCAAAGCCCCAGGCGCGTTGGATGTGGCCGGGGCCTGGGGTGCGGGCGGTGGCGGCGGCGCGTGCGATGTCGTGTTCGAACTGGATGGCGGCGGGTTCGTGCTCTACGACGGCCTGGTCGAGCAGCTCGTGCGCCCGCGCGGGGTCGCCCTGCACGGCTTCGCAGTGCGCGAGGTTGATCAGGTGCAACGGGTAGGCGTGGTCGGGCGGGAGCTGGAGGGAATAGGCCGAGACCTGTGCGGCGTCGTCGAGTTGGCCGAGGTTGAGGTGGGCGCAGGCGAGGTTGGTCAGCATCCAGGGCTTGATGTTGTCGCGTTCGCGCCAGCCGTTGAAGTGCTCAAGGACCATGCGGCTTTTGTTGTTGTTGGCCAGTGCGAAGGCGGTCTCGCCCCAGGTGTGTTCGCTTTGTTCGATGCGTTGTTGGTTGTCGCGGACGAAACGGACGAGCCGTTTGCCCTGGCTTGGGTCGTTGGCCCAGCGGGTCATGATTTCGCTGGCGGCGCGGTCCCAGAGCGCGGGTTTGTCGTGCAGTGTTCCGACTTTCTGGATCACGCGTTTCCATTTTTTCTGGTTGAGTTCTTCGGTGAGATACTGCGACATCACGGCCGGGTTGGTCGCGGGGTCGTCGATGGCTTTTTGCAGGACCTGCGCGGCGACGCCGGCGTCTCGGCCGTGTGCGAAGGCGGTGTCGAGCAGCCCGAGGTTGTTGGTCGGCACTTTGCACAGGTCGGTGAGCGCCTGCCGGCAGTCTTCAGTCGCGCCGCGTTTGGCGTGGATCATCGCGGCTTTGGTCAGCCGGTTCTCGTCGGGGAGGTAGCCTTCGGCGCCCGCGAGGATCTTGACGGCCTTGTCGTACTCCTCGTCCTTGACGTACAGGTCGATGAGCTTGACGGTGCAATAGTTGTTGGCGGGGTCGAGCTGGGCGACGCGCTCGAAATCTTCTTTGGCGCGGGCCTTGAGCATTTCCCGGCGTTGCTTGTTGCCGACGCCTTTGTCCAGCTCGGTGATCGCGGCGTAGGCGCGGTAGTTGAGCGACATCGGGTTGTTGGGCTCGAGCTCGACGAGCTTGTTGGCTGCGATGGTGAGCCCGTGGGTGTCGCCGTTCTCGCCGCACCAGTTGCAGATCTGTTCGAGGCCCCAGGTGTAGTCGGGGTGTTCTGCGACGAGCTGCTGCATCTGCTTGATGGCGGTGTCGAGCCTGCCGCGTTCGGCCTCGACCCACGCGGCGCGGCCGCGCAGGTTGTAAGGCACGTCGCCCCCCAGCGCGGGCGGGTCGCAGGCGGCGAGCGCGTCTTCGTGGCGGTGGGCGAGGCAGAGCAGCTTGGCTTTGAGGTCGTAGGCCTCGACGTAACGGGGCGCGAGCTCGATGCATTGATCGACGGCGTCGAGCCGTTCGTGCAGGTGCTCGTTGCCTGTGAGGTGGTAGGCCACGGTGAGCCATGCGTTTGATTCGCCGGGGCGCTGCTTGGGGATGTTGAGGACGAGTGTGCGCACCTCGTCTTCGCGCTGCAAGGCCTGGGCGTAGTACCGGAGCTTGCTCCACAGCCGGTCACGGTAGGGGTCGACCTCGAGTGCCTTGGCGGCCAGTTTGAACGCACGCTCCCGCGCGCCGGTTGCCCAGTACACGTCGGCGAGCTGGCTGGCGGCGGCGGTATCGTGCGGGTCGCGTTCGCAGGCCTGTTCGAGCAGCGCGATGGCCTTGTTCGCCTTGCCGTCGAACTCATAGACCTCGGCCAGCTCCCCCGTGGCGAACCGGTTGTCCGGTGAGATCGCGATCGCGCGTTCGAGGCAGGCGATCTGCGCAGGCCGGTCGCCACGCACCCGCTCGATGTCGGCCAGCCGATTCCACAGCCCGGGCACCAGCGGGAAGCGTTCCACTGCCTTTTTCGCGGTGTCGCGCGCGGCGTCGAGGTCCCCGACGCGCAGCAGGTGGTCGATGAGCGGGGACCATGCCTGCCAGAGTGTTTCCCGGCCGTCGAGGATGGCGCGGAGGTCCTGCTCGATCTGCTTGTCGTCGAGCGCTCGGCGGGCGGTGCTCGCGTAGGTGCGGATCGATTCCCCGAAGACGGTCTGTGTCTGGATCTCGTCGAGCACAAACGAGAGGGCCTGGCGTCGGGTATCGCGATCGGGCGCGAGGTCGACCAGCTCGTCGATGGCGTAGACGTAGTCGACCTCGCGCTTGATGGCCTTGCGGTACTCGGCGGCGGCGTCTTCGTTGCGGCCCTGGAGCCGAGCGATGCGGCCGCGCAGGCCGAGAGTTTCTGCGGCCAAGGGGTCGATGGCATACGCGACCTCGCTCTGCTTGGCCGCCTCGTCGAGCCCGCCGGGTTGGCGGAGCAGGTTGAACGCGATCTCTCGGCGTGCCCACGCGTCTTTGGGGTGCTTGTCGATGATCTGGAGCAGGACTTCTTCGCTCTCCTGGATGTCGCGGCGTTGCGCCTCTTTGTAGAGCGCATGGAGCAGGCCGATGTGGTGCGGGAAACGTTCGACGCATTGGCGGAGGTAGTCGCGTCCGGCGTCGGGCCCTTCGAGGCGGTTCTTGAGCCCGGCGACTTGTTGGTGGGCGGAGACGTCGAGCGGGCCGAGCTTGGCGACGACGAGCCAGTGTTCGAGGGACTGTGCGTTGTCGCCGCGGTCGCGTGCGAGGTAGGCGGCGCAGCGGTGCCAGTCGGCGTCGTGTGCACGGCCTTTGGCTTTTTCGAGGCACTGCATCGCGTCTTCGTAGCGGCCGACGGCCCCCAGCTCGTTGGCGTGGAAGATCATCAGGTCGGCGTCGTCGGGCCTTAGCTCGCGTGCCCGGTCGAGGACTTCGAGCCCGTCGTGGACTCGGCCCAGCAAGCGGTAGGCCTCGAAGAGTGTTTTCGCCGGGCCGACCGATTTGGCCCCGAAGCGGGTGAGGCGTCTTTCGAGGAGTTCGAGTGTTTGCGTTTCCTGGCCCAGGATGCGCTGGGCGCGGAAGAAGGCGATGGCGTAGGCCTCGCGTCGGTTTTCGAGGCAGGCGGCGAAGCGGTAGAGCTCGGTGGCTTCTTCCTGCTCCTGCCTGGACCAGAGGTAGCCGGCCAGGCTGTAGTAGTTCGCGGCGCTGCGCGACCCGCGACGCAGGGCTTTGCGCAGCAGGTAGCCCGCGCGGGCGTCCTCGCGGGCGTCGCGCCTGAGCAGGTCGGCGTAGGTTTCGAGGAAGACGGGGTGGCATTCTTTTTTGGCCCGGAACGTGTCCAGGAGCTGGGTCGCTTCGTCGAGTCGGCCTTGCTCGCGGAGGCAGTTGTATTGGCGCAAGGCCATCGCCGGGCACTTGGGGTAGCGGGTCGCCAGGAGGTTGACCAGGCGTGCTCGGGCGGCGGTGTCGCCGTCGTAGTCGGCAAGCGAAAGGCGGGCCGCGATGGCGAGGGTGTGGTCGGGGTACTGGGCCTCGATCTGCTCGAGCGCGGCGAGCCCGCGGTCGCGCTGGTGCTCGACGAGCGCGCAGCGCAGCTCGTGGGTCAGGTCCCATGCGCCCGCGTCGGGGAGGTCGATGCCGTCGAGGAGGTCTTGCTGGTCGGGGGGGATGAGGAGCATGCCGCGGGGGCCGTAGGGCCCGTAGCGTTCTTCGAGCGACCCGCCGATGACCTCGCCGACGGAGGGGTAGAACGGGTCGCGCAGGAGCAGGGTACCGCGTACGTTGTCGTAGCCGATGACGGCCTGGAGGTGGGCGTTGGTGGGCTCGACGGTGGAGTAGGCGAAGGGGATGCCGCGGTCGATGAGTGCGGCGGCGGCGTCGGGGGTGATGGTGAACTCGCGGACGGTGTAGCCCTGCTCCTGTGCCCAGGTGCGTTCGGCGTGGTAGGGCGTGCCGTCGTAGCAGATGGCGTCGGCGATCTCGAGGTGCTCGGCCTCGCGTCCGAAGTGGCGCGAGAGCATCGTCATCGTCGCCGGGGCGCAGGTCATATGGTGCTGGCGGACGAAGGGCACGTTGAGCAGACGGCGGGCCCCGTGTGTGCCGCTTGTTTCGAGGCGTGCCTGCACCTTTTTGTGGAACTCGCTCTTGTGGCGGTCGTCGATCCGCTTGAGGAGTTCGAGCCCTTGCTCGTGGTCGCCGAGCTCGCAGGCGATATCGCTGCGGACCTGGTTGAGCCAGGAGTCGCCCTTGACCTGGTCGAGCAGGGGGTAGTGCTCGGCGGCTTTTTCGTAGGTGTTGCGTGCGGCTTCGAGCTCCTGGCGGTCGCGAAGGAGTCCGGCGAGGTGGATGTAGAGGTCGCCGCTTTCGAGCCGGGCGCACGCGTCTTGCAGGAGTTCGACCGCGGCGTCGGGCTGGCCGTTGAGTTCGAGCAGGTGCGCGGCCGACTGCACGACGGGGCGGTACCACGGGTGTTGCTCACGGCAGCGTTGGATGACATCGAGCGCGTCTTCGTAGCGGTCTTCCATCTCGAGGATGGACGCGTGCTGGACGGCGAGCCAGCGGCGGTTAGGGGCCATCTCAAGCGCGGTCTTGATGTCGCGGTCGGCGGACTCGAAGTCGCGGAGCAGGGCGTAGTTGTAGGCCCGGAGCGAGATCCATTCGGCCTGTTCGTTTTCGTCGTCGCCGCAGCGTTCGCCGTGCTTGGCCATGAGCTTGAGCGCGGGGTACGGGCCGAAGCGACGGAGGTAGCCGGAGGCGTGGAAGTACTTGGTGCGTTGGTGCTCGGGGTGTTCGCGGTGTGCGAGCCAGTAGAGCGCGTAGCCCAGGCGGGCGGAGCCGAGGTTGCCGGCGAGCCGTCCTGCGAGGATGCGTGCGTCGGCGCCGCGCCAGTCCTTGAGCGGGCCGAGCTTCTGAGCGGCGGCATAGCCCTGGAGGTAGCGTGCGTTGTCGTAGTGCTCTTGGATCGGAGCCAGGTCGGATTCGGTGGGATACATGCGGTGATTCCTCGGAAAGTGACGGGGATACTCTATCGCGCTTTTGCGGCGCGATGGGGCGCGGGGTTGGTGTGCGTAGAGATTTGAGGATTGTGGCGCAAGGATGTGAAGAAAAGACCCACGGATGAAATCCGTGGGCTTCGGGGGTGCGATCGGGGGTGGATGTCGGGCGGGGTCAGACCCAGACGCTCATGAAGATGGCGTCTTCGGTGTTCTTGCCGACGAGTTTGCCAACGGTGGTGGTGACTTGTTTGACTTCGTACTCGGGGTGGGCGTCGAGCCATTCGTTGACCTGCTCGTCGAGGTACTCGATGGCTTCGAGGCGTAGCTTGGCGACGAAGGTTTTGACGTGGATCGCGCCTTGGCCGGTGGTGTTGGGGGTGCGGTTCCAGTGGTCTTCGTGGGGCTTGCGTTGGGCGAACTGGCGGATCTTGCTCGACGCGGCTTTGGCGCCGGTGTCGTCGTCATCGACCACGCCGGCGACTTCGAGCGGGGCGAGTTCGTCGAGATTATCGTCGGCCTCGACGACTTCGAGTTCGTCGGCCTCGAGTTCCTCTTTGGGGATAGGGATGGCGTTGTCGAGGAGTTCGTTGTCGTCGGCGTGTTCGGGCGGGGCCATGTCAGGCTCCTGTTGAAGAGAGGGGGTGGAAAGGGCCGGCTATCCGGCGTGTGCTTTGAGTGTACCGGATGGCGGTCCTGTGCCCAAGCATTCTTGGGTCAGGCAAACGCGGCCTTGGCTAAGCAAGCACGACCTTGGCGATCCATTGCGGTTCGTGTGTGGGGGTGAAGGTGAGCGTGAGGGGTTGCTTGGCGATGGTGAGCCGGAGGGTCTTGGTTGCGTCGCTGGACTGCGAGAGCTCGGCGGTGCCCTGGGCGACACGGCGGACGCTGCCCCGGTCGGCCGAGATCGGGCCTTCGTAGGTGAGGTAGCGTCGGCGGTGATGGGGCAGTGGGGTGAGTGTGATCGTTTCGAGTGTTGCCCAGTGTTGCGGGTGGGGGTCGACACGCCAGGCCCGGAGCGCGTGGGCGTCGTCATGCAGGGTGTCGTCCAGGGCGGGGTCTTCGATGAGCAGGTCGTGGTGGACGCCTTGGCCGGTGGTGTGTTCGAGGATGGCGAAGCGGTGCGTGGTCATGGTGCGGCCGGGCGGTGATGTGGGTTTACGGGGCGTGGCGGGCGGGGTTGGGCCGTGGGTTTGTCAACGGGCATAGGCGATCATATCCTCCCCGGTTGGCCGAGTTGGGTGTATGCCGATGGTCGGCGTATGTCGGGATCGATTGTTTTTTGAGAAACGAACCATGACGCGAGTGATGACGACGAGGTTGGCGGTGCTGATGGCGGCGGTGCTGCTGTTGACGGGGTGCTACAACACGCATCACGAGAAAAGCGTTGCGCGTCTGGAGATGGAGAAGGGGGACTACATCAGCGCCCGCAACCGCCTGGTGGAAGTCACCCAGCACGCGCGGTCCGACTGGGAGGGGCACTACTACCTCGGTCTTTGCCACCTGGAACTCAACGAGCCGGTGCAGGCACAGACACAGCTTGGCCAGGCCCTCGCGGTGCAGGACCGGCATTCGGAGTGGACGCCGAAGATCCTCGATGCGCTGGCGCAGTCGCTCTACGACCAGGACCGTCCCGACGAGCTCTACGCCTTCCTCCGGGCGCAGATCGACCGCTACGGCACATGGCAGGACTACGCCCGGCAGGCGCGGTTCCTCGCGAAGTCGGGGGATGTCGATGGCGCGGCGCTGGCGTACCGCAAGGCGGCGTACTTCAGCAAGAACCATGACGCGGACATCTACCTGGAGATCGCGGCGTTTTATGAGGCGATCGGCGACCCGGGCCGGGCGGTGCAGGCGCTCAAGTGGGCGTCCTGGATCAACCCGGAGCACACGCAGATCCCGGGCCACCTGCGGCGGCTGGGCGTCGTGCCTGGCCCGACGACGCGCGAAGAGCCGCCGACGCTGGCGTTCCCGGGCGATCGACTGTTCGACGTGTTGCTGCCGGGCGATAACCAGTAGCGGCTAGCAAGTAGGGTGGGTGGAGCGAGTCCGCGAGCGATACCCACCACGACCCGCCGGCGTGTTGGTCACGCGCGGTGGGTATCGGTCGCGGACTTCCTCCACCCACCCTACCTTTAGTCCCGACTAGAATCTCGCTATGAACATCGTCATCTGCGGCGCGGGCGAGGTCGGTCGGCATACGGCCGAGGTCCTGGCACCGGCCGGACACAGCATCACGATCATCGACCAGTCGGCGTCGAAGCTCGCGGAGGTAGACGAGCTGATGGACGTCGGCTCGCTGGTGGGCAACTGTGCCGAGGCGCAGGTGCAGCTCCTGGCGGGGGTCGACAAGGCCGACCTGTTTGTAGCGGCGACGAACAACGACGAGGTGAACCTGCTGTCGTGCTCGGTCGCGAAGGGGCTGGGCTGCCAGACGGCGATCTCGCGTGTGCACCACTCGGGCTTCTTCGAGGAGCGCGGGCTCAACTACGCCAAGCACTTGGGGATCGACCACTTGGTCTGCCCGGAGTACACGACGGCGCAGGCGATCGCGGCGGCGCTGCGGAGCCCGGGGGCGATCGCGGTGGAGAATTTCGCACGGGGCAAGGTCGAGATGCAGCGGCTGGAGGTCAGCAAGTCGAGCAAGGCGGTGGGGGTCGCGCTGCGCGAGCTCAAGACCCCGGGGACGTCGCTCATCGCGTGCGTGACGCGGGGGGGCGAGTCGTTTGTGCCGGCCGCGGATACGGAGCTGGCGGCGGGGGATGTGGTCACGGTGCTGGGCGAGGCCAAGGGCTTTGACCAGACGAGCAAGTACTACAACGCCGAGTCGACCGGGCGGCGCAAGATCATGATCATGGGCGGGTCGACGCAGAGCGTCTGGCTCTGCCGAGAGCTCAAGCGGCTGAACCTGTCGGTGCGGATGCTGATCTCGGAGGAGGCCCGGGCCAAGGAGCTTGCGCCTAAACTCGAGTGGGTCACGACGATCAACGCGGATGTGATTAACTCGGACGTGTTGCAGGAGGAGCGTGTCGACCAGGCGCATGCGTTTATCTCGGCGACGGACGACGAGGAGACGAACATCCTCGCCGCGGCGCTGGCGAAGACGCGCGGCGCGACGGTGTCGATGTGCGTCATGCAGCGGCCGACGTACCTGCACCTGATCGAACACGTCGGCGTCGACCGCGCGTTCAGCCCACGTGCGACGGCGGTGGCGGAGATCCTGCGGCTGCTGGACCACCGCGACCTGCGTCACCTGGGGACGCTGAGCGAGGGCATCGCCGAGCTGTACGAAGTCCATGTGACCGCCAAGGCGTCGCAGTTGATCGGCAAGCCGCTTTCGGAGATCAAGTTCCCCGAGCATTGCCTGGTCGCGGCGATCAGCCGGGGGGAGCGGGTGTACATCCCCGGGGCGGGCGACGTGATCGAGCAGGGGGACACGGCGGTGCTGATCGGCCCCTCGGAGATCGAGAAGGGGCTGGCGAAGCTGTTTGGGGCGAAGCTGAGCAAGCGTGCGCCGGCGGGGGTCTCGACGGTGTAGTGGGCCGGGGGCATTTGGTATAATCCCTTGTCGAGAGAGGCGGTGCATCAGGCACCGCCTTTGTTGTTTCCCGTTGGAGCCGGCGTCGATCGCCGGTCGAGATGAACTACCGATTCGTTCTGCGACAACTCGGTCTGCTGCTGGCGGTGATGTCGCTGGCGATGGCGGCGGCGTTGGGGTACGAGGCGCTGGCGTTCTTGACGGGCGGCGGCGGCCCGGCCGAGGTACAGGCGTCTAAGGCGCTGGCGATCGCGGTGGGGGTGGGGCTCTTGCTGGGCGGCGTGTGCTGGCTGGTCGGCAAGAGCCAGAAAGATGCGACGCTGGGGCGGCGCGAGGCGCTTCTCCTTGTCGCGACGAGTTGGCTGCTGGGCGCGGCGATCGCGGCGCTGCCCTTCTTCCTCTGGGCCAGCGCCAACGGCGGCGGGCCGGACCATATCTTCCGCTCGTTCTCGGCTTGCTACTTCGAGTCGATGTCCGGGCTCACCACGACCGGCGCGACGATCCTGGGCAGTGAAAACCAACGCATCGGCGACCTGCCCAAAGGCCTGCTGCTGTGGCGCTCCCTGACCCACTGGCTCGGCGGGCTGGGCATCGTCGTCCTCTTTGTTGCGGTGCTGCCTTCGACGGGGACAGGCGGCAAGAAGCTGTTTCAGGTCGAGTCGACCGCCGACCAGGGCGGGGTTCGGCCGCGCGTGCGCGAGACGGCCCGGGTGCTCTGGCTGATCTATCTCGGGCTTACGGTCGCCTGCATCCTGCTGATGCGGCTGACCGGCGCGGTGGATTGGTTTGAGGCGGTCAACCACGCCTTTTCCGTCATGTCGACCGGCGGGCTGAGCACCCACGACGCGAGCATCGGCGGATACGACTCGGTGGGGCTGGACCTGGTGACGACACTCTTCATGCTCTTGGCCGGTGTTAACTTTGTGCTGTTCTTCCACGCGGCGCAGGGCCGGTGGTCCGTGGCGTGGAAGGATGTCGAGCTGCGGGTCTACCTGCTCTTGAAGGTCGTCGTTTCGGTCATCATCGCGATCAACATTTTCGGGACAACGATCACGACGACCACAGGCAGCGAGGTCGAAGGCACCGTCTTCCAGTCCCTGCGCTACGCGTCTTTCCAGACCATGTCGATGCAGACGGGGACGGGGTTTGGCACGGCGGACTACGACCTCTGGCCCGAGATGAGTATCGGGCTGCTGATCGGGCTGATGTTCATCGGCGGCTGCGCGGGGTCCACGGCCGGGGGGCTTAAGGTGATCCGCTTCTGGATTATCCTCAAGGTCATGTACCAGGCGCTGGAGCGGGCCTTCCGCCCCAATGTCGTGCGTCCGCTGAAGGTCGGCAAAAGCGTGATCGATGACGATCTCAAGCTTTCATCGCTGATCTACCTGGTGTTGTTGGGGCTGCTCACCGGGCTGGGGTGTTTTACGATCATGCTGATTGAGCCGAGCTCGAAATGCGACTTCCAGACCGCGTTTACGGCGTCACTCTCGACGCTGGGGAACATCGGCCCCGGGCAGCACGCGGTCGGCCCGACGCAGAACTATGGCTGGATGCAGCCGGCGTCGATGTGGGTGCTCAGCCTGCTGATGGCGCTGGGCCGGCTGGAGGTCTTTGCCTTGCTGGTCCTGCTTGCCCCGCGATTCTGGCGGGGTGACTAGGGCGCGGCGGCGGCCGGGCGATCTTGCCCTGAGAAAGTGTTGGTGGCGATTTTGGTCGCTTTTCTAAGCATCCCGCATTTTTCTTTGACGAATGTCTTGATCGCCTAATGGTTATCCCCTATCCTTGTTGAAGTCATGGGGAAGTGGGCGGCATATTCTTGCCGTGCTTTGTTTTTGTACCCTTCCTTCACATCTCAGGAGTGGCTGATCCATGTCTAAGTTGTTGTCTCAGAGGAAAGTAACCGGTCTTGCAATCGGTACGGGTGTCCTGCTCGCCGGGCTGGCCACGGGTGAAGCCCGGGCGCAGTTTGAAGAGTTCCTGCTCCCGGACATGATGCCTTGGATCTCGGATTCCAACGGCTACAGCCACGGCTGGCGTCTCAACTTCAGTGAAACCGAATTCAGCGCGACGACCACGCCGCTGAACACCGGCGAGGGCCACCTCGAGGTACACGACGACCTGGACCAGAGCGGGACAGGCAACAACGACATCGATATCTATCAGCGGTTATACCGCCCCGACGGGACGCACGAGGACTTCCTCGCCGGCAACTTCATCAACCACCCCAACCACGGCCACTTCCACTTCGAGGGCTACTCGGTCCAGCGGATTCGTGAGGTCGGCCCGGGCAACAGCATCGGCGATGTCGTCGCGACTGGTGAGAAGACCAGCTTCTGCATGATCGACCTCGCAAGCTTCGGCGGCTCGGCCAACTACTTCGGCTGCGGCCGCGGCACGCAGGGCATCTCGGCTGGCTACGGCGACGTCTACAGCTCGGGCCTCGACGGCCAGCAGATCGATGTCTCCAACTTGCCAAGGTCCGGCGGCAACTTCACAGGCGGGCTCAACGGCTCGGGCGTTTACTGGTTCGAGATCATCATCGACCCCGACAACGCGATGATAGAGTCGAACAATCACAACAACTTCGCCCACCTCCTGATCGACCTCAATGGCTCCGAAGGCGCTGTCCTCGATGACCACGCCAACTCCAGGGCCAATGCCACCGTCCTCCAGCACGGCAACGGCACGTTTGACGCCACTAGTCTCCCCGCCGGCTACCGTTTCGGCGAAATCGGGCAGGAAGGCGATGTCGACTTCTTCAGTGCCGAGGTCCGGGAGGGCGCCCTATACATGATCTCCATCGAAGAGCTCCAGATGGAGTACAGCGATATCAAGATCGAGGGCACCCAGAACACCCAGGTTTTCTATCAGAATCTCGGGTCTTCCGGCCAGCAGACCGCTGAGTACGAGTTCCGCGCCGACGGCGATGGTGACTACTACATCGAAGTCGGTGAGACACGCAGCAGCTTCGGCAACCGTGACGGCAGCTACATGGTCCACTTCGAGCTTCTCCGCATCGCCGGTGATGCGAACGGCGACGACGTCGTGGATACTGAAGACCTGGACATGCTCCTCGCGACGTGGGGCGATACGGTGGCCGCGCGTTCGGGTGCGGACTTCAACGGCGACGGCACCATCGACGGTGCCGACCAGGATATCCTCGTCGCGAGCTTTGGCGACACCCGCGCCGACTACAGCACGGCTGTCCCCGAGCCCGGCTCGCTCGCGGTGCTCGGCCTCGGTGGCCTCGCGATGCTCCGCCGTCGGCGCTGACCTGCCGCAAACGCAATTCCTCTACAGGGTCGGCTTCATCGCCGACCTTGTTTTTTGCGCGACGGGGATCGCGTTTGACCGTGGGCGTGTAAACCCGACAATGGCGGCATGATCCCCGACAACGACACGCTCAACGTCGACCTGCCCCCGCTCAACGCCGCCGAGGCGTTCTACCTCCCTGAGGTGTTCAAGGGCCTGGGCACCACGCTCAAGCACATGGCCGGTAGCGTCGGCAAGTGGGCCGGCGGCGGGCGTCGGCTCAAGACACTCGAGTACCCCGACGAGCGCCGCGAGGACATGCCCGTCGAAGACGGCGGCCAGCACATCCCCAACTTCCGCGGGGTGCATCGATTGAACCGCGACGAGGACGGCCGGGTCCGCTGCGTCGCCTGCTTCATGTGCGCCACGGCCTGCCCGGCCAACTGCATCCACATCACCGGCACCGAGTCGCCCTGGGACGACCGCGAGAAGTACCCCATCAAGTTCGACCTCGACGAGCTGCGCTGCATCTACTGCGGCATGTGCGAGGAGGCCTGCCCGGTCGACGCGATCGAGCTCACCCAGCTCTACGACATCGTCGGCATGTCGCGCCAGGAGATGATCTTCGACAAGGAAAAACTCCTGAGCATCTACGACGCGACGATCGAGAAAAAGCCCATGTAATCGGCGGGGTGGTGCCGGTATACTGAAACTGTACAACAGCCGCCGTCTCAAACGCGGCGGGGATCGGGACAGCCGGCGGCCTACGGACGCCGGACATGCGACGTCAAGACGCGCCACGACGTCCGGTGCCCGTAGGTCACCGGCTGTCCAGTCCAAGCGCTCCCGCCGCGTTGTGACGCGGCGGCTATTCACCTCTACACAGGAATCACCCATGTCGCGTCAACTCGCAACGCTCTTCGCACTCTTTGCGCTGCTCTGCGCCGCGCCGCTCCACGCCCAGGACGACAACCCGCTTGTCGGCTCGTGGGTCGGCGTCGAGATGGACGGCGAGCCCATGCCCGAGGGCGAGTTCAACATCACCTTCAACGACGACGGCACCGGCACCTTTTCCGAACGCGGGTTCGATGGCGACGCGTTCACCTACACCTTCGGCGAAGACGGCGAGAACATCTGCACGGTTTTGATGGAGGGGAAAGAAGCGTTCTCGTTTGCGGTCGCGGTCGACGGGGACACCGCCATGTTTACCCCGACGGACGAAGACGGCCCGCCGCCATTGAAGCTGCGTCGCGTAGCGGAAGACGGCGATGCGGAGGATGCTGAAGACAACGACGTCCCTGCGGGCAACGCTTTGGTCGGCACCTGGATGGGCGAATCGTTCGACGGCGAGCCTATCGACGAGGGCGACTTCGTCCTGACGTTCAATGCGGACGGCAGCGGGTCCATCATCGAGGGGGGCGACGACGCCGAGCCGTTTGAGTACACCTACGACGCCGACGCGCAGCGCTGTGTGATCTTCTTTGGCGAAGAGCGGGAAGAGTTCCCCATCGATGTCGTGTTCGATGGCGACACCGCGACCTTCACGCCGACCGGGGACGACGACGTGCTGGTCGCCCGCCGGGTCGGAGCCGATGCCGATGATGCGGAGGCACCCGCCGAAGCGCCCGAGCCCGCCGACCTGAGCGACTCGCCGCTGGTCGGCCGGTGGGAGCTGGTGTCGTTCAACGGCGAGCCGATGCCCGAAGACCAGCGCTATGTGTTCCACAACCACGCCGACGGCACCGGCACCTCGACCGTCAACGGCGAGCCCGGCGACGGCTACACCTGGCAGCACGACTTCGAGACCGGCGTCGCGACGTTCACGCACCCCGACCAGGAGCCCGCGGCGTTTACCTTCGAGATCGAGGACGGCGTCGCGACCTATGTGTCGACGGATGGCACGATGACGATCGTCGAACGCCGTGTCGCAGGCGACGCCGAGGGTGCGATGGCTGAGGATGCCGATGACGTGCCCGCCGGGGTCCCCGCGCCCGAGCCCGAGCCGGTGGATATGAGCGGCTCGCCGTTGGTCGGGCTCTGGATGCTTGTGAAGTTCAATGGCCAAGATGTCCCCGAAAACCTCGTCGTCTACGAGCACCGCCCCGACGGCACGGGCACGGTCATCGAAGAGGGCGAGCGCGGCGAAGAGTTCCGCTGGGAGCATGATGTCGAGGACGGCTCGATCGTCGTCCACGACGCCGAGGGCATCCGCTACGAGTTCACGCTGGTGATGCAGGACGACCTGGTGTTCTATGTTTCGACGGATGAGACGATGCGCATCGTCCACCGCCGCGTGGGCGACCTCGAGGCCGCCGCCGACGAATACGCGCTCGTGGGCACTTGGGTCGGCCTCCGGATGGGTGACCGTGACCTCGACCCCGGCGACTTCGCGCTGACGTTCAACGCCGACGGCACCGGCGAGCTCGACGACGGCGGCGACGAGAACGAGCCCTTTACCTACAGCTACGACGCCGACGCCGAGCTGTACACGATCCAGGTAGAAGAGGAAGAGCCGATCGTCTTCTCGGCCGCGTTCGAGGGTGATGAAGTCACACTCACACCCGTCGGGGAAGACGCGCCGCCGGTGTTGGTGATGCGGCGTGTTGCCGAAGACAATGCGGACGATGCCGACGATAACGCCGGCGCAATGGACGAGGACGGCGTCATCGGCACGTGGTACGTCCAGCAGATGCGGGGCGAGTGGCTCCCCGTCGGTGAAGAGTTCCGCCTGGAGTTCCGCGACGACGGCACGGCCCACGCCTTCGAGAACGGAGAGCCCGAAGACGACGTCATGAACTACGCCGTCGATGAAGACCGCGGCGTCATCGTCATCACCGAGGCCCGGCCCGGCGGCGAGGTCATCGATATCCACTACGAGCACTTCGACGACGTCCTGATCCTGACCTTCCGCGATCCCGATGGGTTCGGTGCCGAGGAGGAAGAGATCCTCCTGTGCCGTCGTCCCGAGGGCAACGAGGAGCATCAGCGCGAGCGCGCGGCGCAGGGCGGCCGGGGCGCTGTCCCCAACGGCGCAGAGGGCGCGGGCCGTGCGGTTGAGGATGCGGTGGAAGACGCCGCCGAGGCGGTTGAGGATGCGGTCGAAGAATTCGCCGAGTAGCTTGTTGTAGCGTGTGCGTGAAGCGCCCGAATAGCCGGCGGCCTACGGACGCCGGTCTTGGACTGACGAAACCCACGCCGCGGACTGGCGTCCGTAGGCCGCCGGCTGTTCAGCGTGGTGCTTGGACCTTTGTTTACCCGCTGGTGTCGGAACGACCCGTGAAACTGCTTGCTTGCCTTTCGTTGTTCTTCGCGCTCGCGCTTGTCGGCTGCGGGCAGTCGCCGGAGTCGGAGTTGTCGGGGGCGTGGTCGGTGACGATGCGCTTTGGGCAGTCGATGCCGGAGGGGGTGACGGAGACGCGCACGTTCCACAGGGACGGCACGCTAACGATCGCGCGGTCGGATATGGACGAGACGCACACCGTCGGCTGGTCGGTCGTCGGCGAGTGGCGGATGCGCATCGACCCGGGGGACGAATCGGATGCGCCCGCCAACGACTACACCTACCGCATCGCCGACGATACCCTGACGATCGCGGGCGAGCAGGGGGACACGGTGTTGGTGCGCGTGGAGTAGGGCGGGGCTCGTCGTGATAAGCCCTGGTTTCGGGTGTGTCGATAGCCGCACCGCTACGCGGTGCCGGGGCGTCGCACGGGCAGTTTTTTGTAGCGTTCCCGGCGTCGCGTGGCGACGCGGCTATTGCTGAGCGTGAGGCGTGAGACAGTTTCGGCCTTTGCGTGCCCGCAACGCGAAGCGTGTGCGGTCAAATCGGTCTGTCGTTTTTTCTTGAAGCGGGGTGGTGTGGCGACACGTCGACAGGCTATGCGGTGCGCGGGGGTGATGCGTGTCCGATTCGTGTCGCGGGCGGTTCAGGGCGCTCGGGGGCTGCCCGATTGGGTTGGGGCGGGTGGTCCGAGAAGGGCTGGCCGCGTCCCAGAATCCCCTGCACAGCGTGTTGCGAAGCCGGGGGCGGGGCCGGTAACGACGATTCAGCGGTTTTCGGTTTGGAAATCGTGTCGCTGGGCGTAGGATAGGAGGCGGCTAAGCAGCTGTTTCCGAATCACGCCGGCTCCGGCAAATCTCTTTTCCTCTTTGGGAGTCTTCTCATGCAGATGCACGTCCGAACCCTCAACCTTGATGCCAGCAGCGCCCTCGATGAACACGCCCGTGATCGGCTGGAAGCGGCGCTGTCTCACTTTGTCGGGCGGGTCGGCGCGGTCGATGTCCGGCTCGAAGACCTGCACGGCCACCGCCACGGCCAGGAGATGCGTTGCTCGGTTCGGGTCCACCTCGACGGCGCGGGGGCTGTGATGATTGAGCAGGTCGACCCCGACATCTACCACGCGATCGACACCGCGGCACACCGGCTTAAGCGAGTCGTTCGGCGTAAGATCGGCCGATCGCGCTGCTTTACGCATGAACGCCACGCGGACCAGCGCCGCGCAGCATAGCGCGTCGGCTTGTGGAACTGTGTCTCCTTGTTAGCCTCGTTTTTGTGCTGGATTTACAATGGCAAGAGGAAATGTGATGACTGGTCTATTCAAAAACAG
>JBCCWH010000032.1:0-34110 GCA_039193915.1 Planctomycetota bacterium | reverse complement strand
GTGCCCTCCGTGTCTTCGTGGTTCAATCTTCCTACCGGCGGACCGCTTCCGGGGCCGGGGGTTCGGCACTTCCGGGGGGCGTTGGTTTTGCCATCAACGAGCCGCGACCGTGAGGGAGCGGACCGACCCACTTGTTTTCATCCACCCCGTGCGTCCGCTCCCAAACGGTCGCGGCTCGGGGTTGGGTCCCTCGGATATTCGCGAGGGGTACTGCTCGGGCCGAGTGGCAGAGAAACGACTCACTCCCGCCATCCCTCGCGTCATACGCGTTTTCGGTAGATGGCAGAGGGAAGAAGCTACTTCGCGACGCGCATGCCCGAGTCACTCACGGCCCCGTCACCACCGCTGTCCCCCCGACATGCACACGGACGTCGTCGAACACGCCACCGACGCCTTCGGACAGGTACACCCGCCCCGGGTTGCCGGTCGCGCTGCGGGGGGTGTAGGTGAAGCCGCTGATCGGCTGGCCGTTGACGATGAGCGCCGCGGCGTTGTTGGCCGGCGCGATGAGGAGTTGGATGCGTGGCGGGTTGTCGCTTAGTTCTGTCGCCTCGACGACCGCCGTCGCGATCGGCGACGTGTCGTACACCCGCACGTAGTGCTTGCCCGCCGCGTCCCGGCCGGCCTGCACCGTCAGCACCGCCGCCTGCCCCCCGGCCTGGTCCGCGTTGATCTGCAACATCGCGCCGCTGCGGTTCGCGGCGTCCGCGCCCATCGTCGCCTCGACCAAGATTGGCTGGGCGAAGGTGCTGTCCGGCTTGGTGTACAGCACCCCGTCCACGTTCCAACGACCGTTCTGGAACGCCCCCGCCGCCGCGCCGCTCTGCGCCACCCAGTCCGCGCCGTCCCCGCTCAGGTCGGTGTTCGCCGGGGTCTTGTCGAAGGACGCCCACCAGGCCGAGGTGTTATGCCCCGGGGTGCAGTAGAGCGCGACGTTAGCCGTGTATGCCGTAGCCGTGCCCACCTGCAGCCGCACCTTCGCCCCGGTGTAGACCGTGCGGGTCAGGGAGACGCCGGGCGTGCTGACCTTGTAGGTGCCGTACACGCGGATCATCAGGCCTTGCCCGGAGTTGTGCGACCACCTGGAGTTCCCCCCCGCCATCGCATCGGTATAGGTCAGCCGCCCGGCCCCCGCGCCGCGGTCGTACTGCAATTCACACCCGTGGGTCTACATCCCGCTGTCGATCGTCAGCGCCGTCGCGGCCGACGCGGGGCGTTCGACCGGTGTGGCGAACTGGATCGGTGCCCAGCCGTAGCTGCTACCCAGAGAACTTTCGTTGAGTTGGACCTGCACGAGGGTGTTCGCCCCGGGGACCTGGCCGTTCACATCCATCAGTTTGACGAAGCTGATGCCGCTCGCCCCGCCCATGTACCGCCGGCCGCGGAGCTGCGCGCGGGTGATGGTATAGCTCGTCGCGCCCGCCGGCAGAGTCGGGGTGATGAGTTGGCCAGTCCGGTAGTAGGCGCGGACCCGGAAATTGCGTGACGTCGTGGCGGTGGTATGCGAAAAAAGCAGCGTCTCCTCGCTGACCGTTGAGCGGGCGGGGACCGAATCCACCACCTCCCGCGTCTCCATCGACACCGAAAAGTCGTTGACATCCCCCACCACCGTCGCGGGGTCGGAGCCATTGATGCTCAGCGTCAGCGGGCTGCCGGGTTTTCCGTTCCATGCATACCGGTAGCGGTCGGGCACGCCGTCGCCCGTGCGGTCGGGGAAGACCATCGTGACCGCGTTGGCCGAGTGCTCGGTGATGAACGTCGCGGCCTCCAGGTCTTCGGTCAGCCGCGACAGCGCCGCCGACTGCCGTACCCCCGCCGCCTGGGCCGAGTCGGGCGCGGGCATCACCTTCGACGCCAGCACAAACACCGACCCCACCGCCGCAAAGATGATCCCCAGCACCGCCAGCGACAGCACCATCTCCAGCAGTGAAAAACCACGCCGCCGAGGGCATCCACCTCGGGCACACGGCACGGGGCCTGTCAGGGTGTGAGGATGCATCGCGGAGTTTCCTTGTACCGATCACAAAAGGCGCCCCCGAGCCGACGAGACAAACACCCGCGGCGGAGGAGGCCAATCCAGCCCCTATAACCCGTTTCATCGGAAAAAAACAACCGCCAGATAAGCGCCCGCTACCCCAACTCACCCGCAGAATCTGGACGAGGCGCGCCCTATCGTGAACAGCCGGCGGCCGACGGACGCCGGGCGTGTCTTGGTGTGTCGCGTCGAGATAAGACCGGCGTCCGTAGGCCGCCGGCTATTCGAGGCTTGGGGCGTGCCGGTTACTTCTCGTACACATTCTCATCGCACAGGGCGACGCGGGAGGCGGAAGAGCCAAGCCGGCCGCGCCGCCGAAGCAGGAGGTGAAGCGTGCGGCGCAGAAGTTTGACCCGAAGCAGGAGGCGTTTGCGCGTGAACTGAAGGACCGCTGGCTGGAGCAGGTCCTGGCCCAGCCCGCCCTGCTCGCCCCGAGTCGGGAGCGGTACGCGGTCAGTAGGCAGATCGAGGCGACGAAGCCGATGGAGCGTGTGGTGGAGCCGGCGAGAGAAGGCGAGGCGCGGCGGCTGGATGCGGCGTAGTTGACTCGATCTGCGTTGATCTGCGTGCATCTGCGGTTCCAACTGCTCTGCGTCTTTGCGTCTCTGCGTGAGATTATTCTTCGGCTTCGCCGAACGACAGGCGGGACGCCTATCCCACCGGGGGAGTTTACGGGAGTTCTCGCAGTCGGATGTTTCGGAAGTCGATGGGGGCGCCTTCGGATTCGAGGCAGAGGTAGCCGGTGGTGGTGCTGGCGTTGTTGCCGCCGGAGACTTCTTTGCCGTTGACCCAAAGGCGGACTTCGCCGTTGATGCCTCGGACGTAGTAGTGGTTCCAGTGGTCGTGGGGCTTGACGCGGTCTTCGGTGGGGAAGGAGCGTCGGCCGTTGGGCGAGGTCGGGGAGAAGACGTCGAGCTGTTGGCGGACGGGGAAGACGTCGCCGTGGGAGGTAAACCAGCTTGTGTCGCGGTCGGGGTTGTCGCCTCGGTAGACCTCGGCGTAGCCGACGTCGAGCATCTGGACCTCGATGCCGCTGGGCAGGCCGGGCTCGCCCGCGGCGGTCATCTGTTCGATGACGTCCTGGTCGGACCAGACGAAGAGGCCGGAGTTGCCGCCTTTTTGTCGGTGGCACCACTCGATGCAGATCTCGAAGTTGGTGTAGAGCTGCGCGGTGCGGAGGACGCCGAGGGGCTGACCGGTGCAGTGGAGGGAGCCGTCATCGCGCCACTGCCAGGTGTCGTCGTGGCCGTTGACGTTTGCGAAGTCGTCGGGTCCGAGGGTGCGCCAGCCGTGGCCGGTGCCGTCGATGAATGCGTGTGGGCCTTCGGGGCCCCCGGAAGCATAGGAGTCGGGGCCCGGGAGGTCGTTGGGGTCGCCTGCTTCGTGGTCGTCGGCGTGTGCGGGGAGGGCGACGCCGGCGAGGGCGAGGGAGGAGAGGCCTGCGGTGCCGAGGAGGGTGCGGCGGGTGAGCGGGTGGGTGCTGGGGGTGTTTTCGTTGGGCATGTTGAAGCTCCGGCGGCGTGAGGTGGCTGGGGATGGGTTGTAGACACTCTATCGCGGGTTTTGATTCGCCGCCGAGGGATCCCACCGTATGCCCCAAAGCGGGCACACGGTGGGCTTGGGCTGGGGGTACTGTAGATCTCGCTTGCTACCGGATGCCGCCCTTGAGGAAGAACTCCATCATCTCATGCCCGTAGGGCACTTGAAGGTCGGCCTCTGCGGCGTCTGCCTCCGTCATCGGGCGTGCAACTACGTTGGTGATCTTCTCCCCCGCAAGCAGGAACGGGACCGCGTCACCCTGCTCACGCTGGGACAAAGCGTAGGTCGCGTGCAGCGGCGTAACGAGGAGGCGATAGGCGCTGCCGTAGGCCTCAAGCGCCTCGTAGATCGGCGAGACCAGGTGCGAGTCGGCCCATTGGATCGCAGCGCACTTGTCACGCGGCCCGCCGCGCATCGCCGCCCGGCGTGGGGCGTCGGTATGCACGATGACCATGTCGTGCTCAAGTAGCGCCTCGCAAGCCGCTTTGCGAAGCAGGTCGAGTGTCTCCGGATCACGCTCGCCCCGATCGGGCGTCAATGCCTCAAGCCCGGCCAACTTCGCGACGCCGCACATCGATGGGTCGTGCGAGACGATCGCTGCTGACACCTTGAACTTGTCGCGCCATGGCTTGAGCGGTCGCCCGCCCGGCGGCAGTTGGCCTTGCCCCCAAGGCCAAAGGTGCGTGATCGCGGGCTCGCCCATCTCCGCGCGGGCCTGGCTCAACTCGTGCTCCGCCAGATAGGCCGCGCTCTGCTCGATCAGATGCCGCAGCCGATCACCCGCGGGGCCGCCGACCGGCATCGCCTTGCGCAGCGGCTGGCCCGCGATGTCATCAGGCCGCTGCGTCACGACCTCGGACCAGTCACGCCCCGCCCCACCGTCGGCCCGCGTCGCCGGATCGACCAGCAGGTGCATCGGCGTCTCGCCGCCCGACTCGTCCCCGGCATGTACCACCGCGCCGGACCAATCAAGGTGTTCAAGCAAACCGCGCACGAGCGCCTGCGCTTCGCCCTCGGGCACCGCCAGCCCCGCAGTCGGCTGGGCCAGCCCATCGATCACCGACAAGAGCGAAAGATTGAATACCCAATCGCCATCCGCCGGCACGAGCCCCTGCCCCAAAGCATTGAGCGGCGCGTGGCCCGGGTATCGCCGGGCAGGGTTGTAGCCCAGCAGCGACAACAGCGCCGCGTCAGGCCCCGGCGGCAGCAGCGGTGCCGAGTCGGCCGGCAGGAAACGCGCCTGCCCCAGGCGCGCCGACCCCGACAGCCTGTCGAGCGCGGGGGTCGCCGCGTATGCCAGCGGTGTCACCCCATCCAGCGCGGGCTGGGGCTCGTCGGCCGCACCGCCAAGGATGACCATCACGTACTTCATGTTCGCTGCCGCCCACACACGGTTACGATCAAAGAGAGGGTTTAGTCAAACACGTTCAGCGGGAGCCCCTCGGCTTTCCACTTCGCGATCAACAAGCGGGCGTCTTCAATCAAGAGCTGCATGCGCTCGGCCGAGTCGTCGAGATTCTCGTAGAGCGAAGGGTTGTTGAGCAGCAGCCCAAGGGTGCTGTCTTCGGCGGTGGCCTGCTCGACCAGCGCATCGATCGTCGCCATCGTATGCGAGGCATCGTCGGCCAACGCGACCAAACGCACCTCAAGTGTCTGGGCCGACTGCTCCGCCCTCGCGAGCGAGGCGTCGGCGTGGTCGAGTGTCCCGCCCGCCTGCTCGATCACAGCCGAGACTTCATCCGCCAGCGCGAGGTAGCGTGCTTCGAGCGAGGCCACGCGGCCATCGAGCGTCTCGGACAAGGCCCGCAGATTCGCAGCCGCCTGGGCGACATCCTCGAGCAGTTGCGCGTTGCCGGTCCACTGCTCGGCCCCGTCAAGCACGCGCTCGAGCTGGCCAAGCCGCTGCTCCAACGCCGTCATCACGCGCGGCAGGTTCGGGCCGTCCGACTCCGCCTCCGCGTCGAACATCGCGTTGAGGTGCTGGGCCAAGGGGACATACGCATCACGGAAATCCGTCAGCACCGGGCTCACCACCTCGACCTGCGCGACCGCGTAGACCACATCCGCCTGCGAAAGCGCCGCCGAGCCGTCCTTCGCCAACACGCTGGTACTTGGGCCGCGCGGCATCAGCGCAATCACCGGCCCCCCACCAAACAACGGCGTCTCGATCCGCACCGCGACGTCTTCGGGCACGTCGACCTCTTCATGGATCCGCAGCTTCACACGCGAGCGCGTCGGCTCGCCGGGCTCCGTCACCAGCTCGACCATCTCGACCGTGCCGACATCAATGCCCGCGAGGGTCACCCGGCTCGAATCGTGCAGCCCCGCCGCGTTGTCCATCACCAGCGTCACCGTGTACCCGCGCTGCAGGAAGCCGGGCAGGTAGCCGAACGTGAACAACAGAAACCCTAAACCTGCCAGGGCCAGGACCATCGTGATACCGACCGTGATGTTGCGGCGGCGCTCACGGTAGAGCTTGCGGCGTTCAATCATCGCGCACCCCCTGCGGGTCTAACCGCGTGTCGCTCACGGGCTCACTGCGATTTCGCTCAAACGCTTTATGAATGGCGGCAAGGTCGGCGGCGTCGGCTTCGCCGTGGATGAACCGCTGGACGACCGCGTTGTCCGACGCGCGGAACTGCTCGGGCCGACCGTCGCAGATCACCCTGCCCTGGTGGAGCAGGACCATACGATCGGCGATCTTGTTGGCCGAAGCCATGTCGTGCGTTACAACGATGCTGCTGATACCCATAGTCTTCGCCAGCGCGAGGATCAGTTCGTTAATCACATCCGCCCGCACCGGGTCCAGCCCGGTCGTCGGCTCGTCGTACAGTACCAGACACGGCTGCAAGACGACCGCCCGCGCCAGCGCCACACGCCGCTGCTGCCCGCCCGAGAGGTCCGTCGGCAGCTTATCCGCCATCGCGTCGAGCCCGACGAGTTCAAGCACGCGACGGACCGACGCGCGGCGGGCCTCGGCATCGAGGTCGGTGTGCTCGACCAGCGGGAACGCGACGTTCTCGCCGATCGTCATCGAATCGAACAGCGCCCCGAGCTGGAACATGTAGCCGATGCGTTTACGGATCTTGACCAGGTCGGGTTCGCGCATCGTGTCGACGCGTTGGCCGTCGAAAAAGACTTCGCCATGGTCGGGCCTGATGAGCCCGACCATGTGCTTGAGCATCACGCTCTTGCCGGTGCCCGATGGGCCGAGGATGACGGTGATCTCGCCGCGCCGGAAGTCGAGGCTGACGCCGTCGAGGACGGGCGTGGGGCCAAAGGCCTTGTGGAGTGATTGGAGCCGAACGATCGGCCCGGGCGGGTCCGAGCCCCGCGGCGTCGGGAGAGCCGACGCGTCGGGATTCGTCGCGTTCGAGCTGGCGCGACGGGGCGTGGGCTCTGCGCTGGGGGTGGGCTCGGTCATGGCAAATCCAGCAGGCCGGCCTTACTCCGCGCGGAAGAAATCGCGGATCGCCTCGACCACCTCGTCTTGCTGGTCACGCGTCATCTCCGGGAAGATCGGCAGGCTCAACACCTCGCGGGACGCCTGCTCGGCGACCGGTATCGAGCCTTCTTCATACCCCAGCGACGCGAAACAAGGCAGCAGGTGCAGCGGACGCGGGTAGTACACCCGGTTGCCGATATCACACGCGTCGAGGTGGCCCGCCAGCGCATCGCGGCCGCCCGACCGCACACGGATCGTGTAGTGGTTGTAGGTATGGTCGCGGTCATCGGCCTCCATCGGCGTCGAGACCTGGAGGTCGTCCAGGTGCCGCGCGTAGCGATCCGCAAGCTCCCGCCGACGCTCGGTCTGCGCATCGAGGTCGGGCAGCTTGAGCGACAACACCCGCGCCTGGATCGCGTCGATCCGGAAGTTCCCGCCCAGCGTCTCGACACTGTAGCACGGCTCGAGCCCGTGGACCCGCAGCTTACGCAGCTTCTGCGCCAGCGCATCGTCGTCGGTCACCACCGCACCCGCGTCGCCCATCGCGGCCAGGTTCTTGGTCGGAAAGAAGCTGAAGATGCCGACATCGCCAATGCTCCCCGCCATTCGGCCGTCGCACTTGGCGCCGATCGCCTGGTCGCCGTCCTCCAGCACCTTGATCCCGCGCGGCTCGGCGAGTTCCATGATCGCCTTCATCTTGCACATCTGGCCGTACAGATGAACCGGGACGATCGCCTTGGTCCGCTCGGTGATGCAGCCCTCGAGCGACTCGATCGCGAGGTTGTAGGTGCGCGGGTTGATATCGCAGAAGACCGGGGTCGCCCCCAGCCGCATGATGCTCCCGGCCGTGTGCACGTAGGACAGCGGAGAGGTAATCACTTCGTCGCCCGGCCCGACGCCCAAGGCCATGAGCGAGACGATCAACGCGTCTGTGCCCGAGCCTACCCCGATGCAGTGCTTGACCCCGACGTAGTCGGCGAGCTGCTGCTCGAATTCGGCCACGGCGGGGCCGAGGATAAACTGGCCCGACCCGGCGACCTCGGCGAAGGCGTCGCGGAACTGTGCCATGCGGGGGAGGTTGTTTTCGACTAATCCGTAGAGTGGGACGGCCATGTCACGCGTGCTCGTATGGTGTGGGACAGGGCAAGATAGCCGGGTGTGGGATTTTCGGCCACCCGCGCCGCGATCGCGGGTTGACACAGACGCTAACTTGGCCGAGTCTGCCTGACCAACACGGGGCTTCTTCATGAACGATTCGGCATCACAACGCGTCAACTGCCCGGGCTGCGGCAAGGGCTACCGCTGGGACCTTGGGCTCGTGGGCCAGGCCGTGCGTTGCCGCAAGTGCGGCGTGAACTTCGCCGTGCCCGACCAGCCCGGCGGCGCGGGCGACCTGCTCGACGCGCCCGCCGCTGACGACGGCACCTACCAGCTCGACCTCGAAGCCGGCGGCCAGCACCCCGACGAGCCCGAGCCCATGGCGACCCCGGCCAACAACGGCAAGTGCCCAAGCTGCAACTGCAAGATCTCCGAGTCCGCCGTGATCTGCCTGAACTGCGGGCTCAACCTCAAGCACGGCAAACACATGGGCCAGCCCGAGGTGAGCGAACTCACCGCCGCGGAACGCAAAGAAGCCCGTGCCCCGCTCAACGGCATGAAGCTGGTACGCATCGGGATGTGGCTGCACCTGCTCTCGGCGCTGTTGGTCGCGGGCACTTTTGTCATGGCGATCTTCTCCTTCTTCGCCGGCGGGTGGACCGCCGCGCTGGTCCTGGCCCTCGGTGTCATCGGCGTCCTTGCATCGCTCGCGGGCTCGCTGCTCTGCCTGGCCGCGCCCAAAGAGAGCGGCGGCCGGCCGGTCCTGTTCGTCTCGATGGTGCTGAGTGTCTCGTCAATCATCATCGACCTCTTGATCGAGTTCGATGTCATGTCGCCAGGCTTCGAGCTACTCAGCGGGCTGCTCAGCATCGGCGGGACGATCAGCTTCCTCGCCTTCTTCGTGCTGCTGTCCAAACACCTCGATTTCCCGCAGATCACCGAGCGCGCCGAGAAAGTCTTCGGGCTCTATATCCTGCTGCTCGTTGCGTCGGTGTTGACGGTTCTGCCTTTCGTTAGCTGTGTCGCCGCGTTGATCGTCCTCGGCACCGCCGTCTACGCCGCGGTGCTCTACATCCTGCTGCTCATCGACCTCAACAATGCGTTGACCTACCGCATCGCGGAGCAGGACGACTAGCCGACCCTTCGCCCCCAGGCCCGCGCACTGGCTTAGCCCCACGCCGACGCTGAGTCCGCGAAGCGTCTGGTCCTACACCGCCCTCGCTCACGCTACCCGTCGCTCAGCCGCTTCACCGGCTCACCCGCCAACAACGACACCGCCTCGCGCACAAGCCCGGGGATCGCATCCGCATACGGGTGCCCCGCCACCGCTGCGCGGAGCTGCTCGTCCGTCACCGCCCCCAACGCCTCTGCCGGCGGCTGACCGGGGAACCAATGGTCCCCGCTGCCGAACAGGTTGAACCGCATCTTCGCGTAATCCATCATCCCCCAGCCCACCGCGAGATGGCGCAGCCACAGCATCACCTCCAGGTTCACCCCGCCCGGCGTCTCTTCGGGCTCGGGCAGCCCCGGCGACATCGCCTCGGGATGCTCGACCCCACAACGCTCAAGCATCCGGCTGCACATCCTCCGATAGACCGAACCCGAGAGCGCTTCGGCTTCACCCAGCCGCCCCACCGCCTCAACATGCAAGTCGAAATCGCCGGGCCTGGCCGCGCCGACACTGAGCGTGTGGACCTCGGGCCTGCGCAATGTCCAAAGGTCATTGAACACCATCGGATGCATCGGATCGCACAGCTCAACAAGGTCATCGCTGGGCTGATAGAGCATGCCGCCCTTGTCGGTCGGGCTGATAATGAACACGCCCATATCGCGCCGCGTCGCGGCCTGGATCGCCGGCCAATTGCGTTGGAAGATCGTGTACCAGTGCAGGTTGACGTAGTCGAAGCCGGCGTGGCCTTGGTACACCGCCTCGGTGTTGATTGCCTCCAATAGGGTATGCAGCGGCGCATGGGTGGAGAAGCCGACCCACCTGCACTTGCCCTGTCTCTGCAGCTCGCGCGCAGCGGCGAGACAACCGCCGGGGCGTAGCGTTTGATCGAGCAGTTCTGCGTTGTTGATGCCGTGAACACCCAGCAGGTCGACGTGGTCCAACTGCAATCGCTCGAGCGACTCCTCGAAGTGCGCGACAAACACATCGGCATCGTCTTCCGGGGCAATCTTCGTCTGGACGATGAGCTTGTCCCGGTCATAGTGCGGCAGGACGACCCCGAGCTGGCGCTCACTCACGCCGTAGCCCCGCGCGGTCTCGATGTGGTGGATGCCCAGCTCGATCGATCGGGCAATCGTCGCTTCGAGGTTCGCCTGGCCCGCAGCATCGACTTCGGATAGCGGCTTGTCTTTCCACCCGTCCTGGTATCGCATCCCGCCGGTCGAAAGCACAGGCATCTGAAGATTCGTTCGTCCAAAGCGGCGGTACTGCATCGGCGTACTCTAAAGGCAGCCGTGCATCACCGCCAAAACGATCGGGCGGCGCGGACCGCTTCACTCCCCAGCGCCTCCCAGCAGCCGGCGTAGCGCATCCTCGACCGCCTGCCCGGTGGCATCGCCCGATTCCTCGGCCACCGAATCACGCAAGCGCTCGATGAACCGGTCCGCTTCGCGCTCGATGCGTTCGCGTGGCTGACGCGCGAGCAGGCGCACGACCTCCGCCCGGAACTCCTCGGTCTCGACCACCGGCCGACGGATCGGGCCGGTCATCGGGATCACCAACTCGTCGTCGGGCTCGATCACGCCGTCGAGTTCCTGGAACACCTTGACCAGCGACTCGGCCGGGACGCGGATCGCCATCTCACTGACGCGCTGCTCGACCAGGTCGATCGCGCCGTCAAACTGCAAGCGGACATTGCCCACGCTCAGCGCGAGTTCGCTGTAGCTGACCTCGCCGTCGCGGATCGTGACACGGGCCGGGTCGAACACCGCGCGTTCGCCGTCGTGGCCCGACCAGTCGACGATGTGAGATAGCAAGCTGTCCTGCCCAAACTCGACCGTGCCCAGGTCGACCATCGCGTCGATGTGCGCCCCTTGCATCGTCGGATCGCCCAGCGGGTAGCGGAACGAGCCGCCGTCGATCACCACCCGCACCGGCCGGTCGGCGCTCTTGGCATCAAACAGCACCGGGTGGAGCTGGCCCAGCCAGTAGTCGCCCAGGTCTTCCGTGACACGTAGCTGCATCTCGACATCTTGCCCGTCGGCGATCCGCATCATGCCATTGTCATCGATCGCCAGATCGACCGGCGCCATCGTCGCGTGCGCGCCGTCGATCGGCGCGTCGGCCTCGGTATCCCAGTTCAGCCGCATCGTCGCGCTGCGCGGCTGGCCATCACGCAGCGTCACGTCCAGGTCCATATCCTGCACGATCGGGCCCAGCGCCGCAGCCAAACCGCCTTCGCCACCCATAACCGTGTCCAGCAGTGCCGACGGCGCGTTCTGCAGCGTCAACACCCCATCCGCGCCGTACACCTCACGCAGCCGGGCAAAGTCACGCGGGATGCCGCCCTGCGCATCAGCCACGTCAAACCCGTTCACCTCCATCCGCATCATCGCCATCACCCCCGCCTCACCCGCATTGGGCGGAACCCACAACTCCAGATCGAAAACAAAATCGAACTGGCCCGGCTCACGCCCGGGGGTGATCGTCACCGTCCCCGACCGAAGCTCATACAGGTAGCCACGCCGTGGGTCGTAGACCGCCGCCTCGGTCAGCTCGATCTCCGCATCGATAAACAACTGCCTCGCGTCCCAGTACGCAATCGGGTCACCGGGGCGTCGCTCCGGGGCCAGGTAGGACCCGCGACGCACCGTGACAAACACCGGCAAAGGCTTGTCGATCGTCAACGCGGGCTGCCCCGACGCGCCGGACGCAAACCCCATCAGCCAGGCGAACGCCTCCGGCGAAAGCTCCGTCGCGATCGACTCGTCGGCATCCGTTTGGAACGTCAGCACCCCCCCATCCAATGCCCCCTCGACCAACCCGCTTAGTCGGTCCGACGACGACGTCAGCCCGTAGCGCCACGCCGTACGCTGCTGCCCCGGCCCCATCGTGACCGTCGCGTCCATATCCAACACGTCGCCCAGCCACATCACCAGGACCCCGTCGTATCCGAACAACGCATCAGCAAGCTCGATCGGCACGTCATGGCAGCGCATCATCAACGTCGGCTCATCGCCCCGCAGCCCCGTCAGCTTCGCCGACACATCCAGCGACTGCTCAACACTCCGCGAAGCATCCGCCGACGTCTGCGTCACCCGCGATTCCAACGCCGCGAGGACTTCTCCGCCCAGCGCCTCGGTGCCGACCCCCAGACGCATCTCGCGCAGCGCAATCACTCGGCCGTTCTCATCCGTCAACGCCAAATCGTCGGCGCGGAGCACCGCCTTGAACAGGATGTTGTCCAAGTCAATACCCGCGCCCGAACGCGGCATCATCAGCTCGGGCCTTTCCACCCGCAACGTCACGGGCTCAACCATTGCCAGGGTGGTATTGGGGAAGTGCGCCGCCAAAGCCTCCTGTGTCAGGTCCAGCCGAAGCTCCGACTCGGGCGACGCGAAGAGCCCTTGCTCATCCCGCGCCATCACGAGGTCGGCATTCAGCCGTTCGCTGTGGAGGCGCAGCGTCGCCTCGATCTGGTTGAGCTGCCCCGACGCGTCGAGGTCCACCGCGAGCCACCGCCCGCCCAACACCGACGACACACGCTCGGGCGTACCCAGCACATGCGCCAGCGCCGCATTGCTGTAGCGCCGCCCCGAAAGAAAACGCGACAGCGCATCGACCGGCAGTTGTTGCAGCGACACATCGACCACGTACTGCGCCTGCAGCGACTGGAGCTGGCCGTAGGTATCGACCATGTCTGTTGCGGTGATATCAACCGTAAACTGGCCCGACTCGTCGCCCTGCGTCACGGCCCCCTTACTCCGCAAGACTACATCCCCGTCGCCCGGCAACTCCAGCGACAGACGAGACGACACCACATCCACCGGGACAAGCTCCGCTGCCTGATATCGCCAGCTCAGCCCTTCGACATCCAACGTAAACGAGAGCCCCTCGGCCCACGCCCAACGCTCGTCGCTCGACGAGCGATTACCCGACACACTGGGCCCAGGGCTTGGGTCTTTGCGCCACATCGTGCCGAGCTCGGGCTCGGTCGTGATGGCGTGCAGGTCCCGCACCCGGATGGTGCCGAGCTGGCGGTTGCCGGTCACAAGCCGCCAGAGCGTCGCCTCCGAGGCGTCCGCCCGGCCGATGGTGACGTTGTGCATCCCGTCGGCGGAGGTGTACGCCGCACCGTCTAAACGCAACCCCGAGAACCACGCGATCGAAACACGCTGCGCCGACACCGTGCCCTCGACCCGCTTGTTGACCGCCCACAGCAGCACCCGCGAGCCCGGCCCGGTGCTGAGCAGCATCGGCCCGGTAACGATCAGAACCACGACCAGCAGCACGAGTAACAAGGCCAAACGCAGCAGCCGCCGACGCCAACGGCGAAGCGGCTTGGGGCTGGGGTGCTCGACCGTCGGGCCGTGATGGTCGGGCCGAACGGAGGCGGGTTCGGGGGTCGGGTTGGGTTTTGCCATGCGCAGCGCTCACACTACAGACGCCGAGGCGTGGTGGGTTCTTTCACGGAAGATCAGGGATCGCGACGCGCAGTCATCATAGCGCATCAAGCCGCCGAGGGGTGCCGCGGCTGAATGCTACAGCAGGTCGGCGGCCAGCGACGCCAGCCCGCTCCGCTCGCTGCGGGCAAGGGTAATGTGGCCCGACAAGGCCTGGCCCTTGAACCGCTCGACCATGTACGACAGCCCATTGCTCGACGCATCGAGGTACGGGTTATCGATCTGCGCAACGTCGCCCGTGAGGATGATCTTCGTGCCCTCGCCCACACGCGAGACGATGGTCTTGACCTCGTGCGGCGTCAGGTTCTGCGCCTCATCGATAATCAGGAACTGGTGCGGGATCGACCGGCCACGGATGTACGTCAGCGGCTCCAGCACGAGCTGCCCCGACGCCATCAGCTCGTTCACCCGCGACTCGACGGGCTTGCTGTCCGCGTGCTGCGCATCGGCGCCGCGGGTCGACATCAGGTACGCCAGGTTGTCGAAGATCGGCTGCATCCAGGCGTGCAGCTTCTCGTCCTTATCGCCCGGCAGGTAGCCGATGTCCCGCCCCATCGGCATGATCGGCCGCGCCACCAACAGCTTGTCGTACCGGGGCTCCTGAAACACTTTCGACAGCCCCGCCGCCAACGCCAGCAGCGTCTTGCCCGACCCCGCCATCCCGAGCAGTGTGACGAGCTTGACCTCATCATCCAGCAGCAGGTCCATCGCCATCGTCTGCTGCACATTGCGTGCGATGATGCCGGACACCGGGCGACGCGGACCTTGGATCGGGATCAGGTGGTCGGTGTCCGCGAGCAGCCGCGCAAGCCCCGTGTGCGAGTCATCAAACTGATCGCGAAGCTGTACGAACTGGTTCGCATACAACGCGACCTCTTTCGTGCTGCCGTCGGACTGCTCCTCGACGAGGTACGGCCGAAGCGTCTCGATCTCGATCTGCTTTTCCTCGTAGAGCTGATCGATCACCTCGCTGGGCACCGACAAAGTTCGGTAGCCCGCGTAGAGCTGATCGATATCGACCTTCTCGGCCTCGAAGTCCTCGGTGTGGATCCCCAACGCATCGGACTTCAGCCGGACGTTGATGTCCTTGGTGATCACGACCGTGTGCTCACCGTTCTGCATCAGCGACCACGCGACCCCGATGATCCGGTTGTCCGGGGTGTCTTCGGTAAACCAGTCCGGCCGCTTCTCGCAAGTCGACAGGTCCGCAAACTCAACGCGGACCGTCCCGCCGTGGCCGTTCCACTCGACGCCCTCGGACAGCGTGCCCTTGGCGCGGAGCGCATCGAGCTGCCGGATTACCTCCCGCGCGGATCGGCCGGTGTCGTCGTTGTTTTTCTTGAACTTATCCAGCTCACCCAAAACGGTGAAGGGGATGACGACATGGTTGTCGTCAAACAGGTAGAGCGACTTGGGGTTGTGCAGCAGCACGTTCGTGTCGAGCACGAAGTGCTTGATCTGCGCATCGCCTTTCTTCTTGGGGCTGTCGGAGGGGGTGGAATGAGACTCGACTGCGCTGTTGGCCATCCTGGTTTCTCCAAGGGCTCCGGTCGGCCGACATCCATTTCGGCTTCACGAATACTGTAGCCCATCGGGGCGACGCCGGTATCGCCCGCGCGGCTCCTTCTCTGGTATCGGCTATGCGGGGCCAAGACTATGACTCGCCGGGCCGAACCCCACCCATCGCGGCGAAACAGGCGTTTTTGTGCAGGACCTGCACCTTGGACAACCCCGCACGACGCATCGCGCTCAGCTGGTACGCCACGGAGCGCGGCGTATCCTCACGCGCGATGTAGGCAAAGACCTTCTCTCGATAGGCCACACCCCCCAGCCGTTCGAGATAGTCCGCGTAGCGAGCCTGCATCAGGGCACGGACCGCCGGGTCGTCGTGGTCGACCATGTCCACGATCCACAAAGACCCACCTAGTCGCAATGCACGCCGAAGCTTGGCAAACACCGCCTCCCACTCGGCGTCGCTGCGCAGGTGGTGCAGCACCATCGCGGCAAGGATGATGTCGTAGCCCGCCTCACCCAGGTCGATGTCGCGTACATCGCCCTGAAGCGTTTCGATCTCGCAGACCCCCGCCCCGCCGACACGCTCCGCTGCGCGGTCGAGCATCGGCCGACTGAGGTCCAGCAGCGTCACCGCAGGCGGCGGCGTGTCGGCGGGCAGCTGCGCCAATAGCTCGAGCGTGTAGTTGCCCGCCCCGCAACCGATGTCCAAGACACGCGTCGGGTGTGACGTGGCGGCCGCCGCCTGCGTCACCAGTTCCATCAGGAGACGCGCATCCATCGTCGCGGTCTGGCCGGTCTCGAGGTTGGAGAAACGCTCGACATCGTTGTCGAATCGTTCACGGATCTCATCAACGGTTGATTTGTCTGACATCAGCTTAGGCCCCGTCCTTACTACGATGCTCAGGATTGATCTTTGCGTACAGGTGGTGGTCGATCCACCGGCCGTGGAACAGGCACACGCCGCGCATCGTGCCCTCGCGCTCGTAGCCGCACCGCTCGGCGACCTTCCAGCTCTTCTCATTCTCGGGCTCGGCGCGGATCGTCAGCCGGTGCAGGTCGTATGCCTCGAAGGCATAGCGTGTGAGAAAGTCGACACAGCGCGTCACGATCCCCCTGCCCGAGTAGTCCGCCGCGATCCAGTAGCCGATGTCCGCAGAGGCATGACGCACCCCGAGGGCATCAACCTTGTCGTTCCAGTCGGTCCAGCCCGTCATCCCGACAAGACAGTCGTCGACAACGATACTCAGAGCGATGCCCTTGTGGTCGGCAAACTCTTGCAGCATGCGCTCGGCATACGCCCGCGTATCCGATGGTGATTGCGTCACATCCGGCCATGGCTGCCAACGTGCGAGGTGGTCTCGATTGGCATCCACGGCCGCGAACAACTCCTCGGCGTGGCGGGGCTCAAGAAGACGCAGCGCGAGGCCGTCGTCAACCGGCAGTAACAATCCACTCATCGCTGTCTCCGTCACTCGCCGCACCGCTACGCGGTGCCGGTGCATAGGTTGGGTCCCCGGCGTCGCGTAGCGACGCGGCTATTGTGTCGCGCCAACACGAGGGCGCTCGTACTCCGCGATGAATCGGCGAACAGGCGGGGCTTCGTCATCCATAAAATCCTCAAAGCGGGCCTCGACCAACCCCGACTCGGAGATTCGGCCCAGCTCCGACTTTAGCAGCGGGAACGGGAGCTTCGTCGCGGGTTCGTCTTCGTCCCGCCCGCGGCAGATCACCAGCAGCGTCCCGCCGGGCGCGACCAGCGACGCCGCACTATCCATTGCACTGGGCCGAACCGCAAGGGGCAGCGACTGGAAGGTGTAGATTTCGATCACGAGTTCGAACGCGCCGCGCCACTCGGCGGGCAGATCGAACAGGTCGGCCGCCTCGAACCGCAGGCGGTCGTGTGTGAAACGACGCCTTGCCCAGTCGATCGCGGTCGGCGCGACATCGAAGCCCAGCGTGTCGTAGCCGTGTTCCGCGAGCAGGTTTGCATCGTCGCCCAACCCGCAGCCGACCACGGCTGCGCTCGGTATCGGTGGAACGGGCGTCTCGCCCGTTGGACGCCCCGACGGCCGAGACGGCCATCCCACCTTCTGCCCATCGAGCCACCGCCTCAAGATCGGGTTTGGCCGGAGGTCCGCCCACGGCACCCGGCCCGCGTCACCCTCCACCTGCGCGTAGAGGGCCTCGAACGCGCCGGTGTAGTCCCGCCGACGGTAGTGCTCCCGCGCGATCTCGCCGAACTCGCTACGGCTCACGGCGTTGCAAACCCGGCGGTGTCGCCTTCCCGCTGCGCGGGGGCCGGGCCCATCGCGGCGATGCGGTTGATCGCGGTGACGAAAGCGAGGACGACCGCCTCGATGATGTCGGTCGAGACCCCACGCCCCCGGGCCATCCGCCCGTTGCTGCTGATGCGAACATTCGCTTCGCCCATCGCCTCCTGCCCGCCGGTCAAGGCGCGCGAGGCGTACTCTTCGAGCGACGCCTCGACCCCGGCGATGCGCTGCACCGCGGACAGCACCGCCTCGATCGGGCCAAAGCCGTGGGCGGTATCGCCCTTCAGCTCGCCGTCGGGCGTCTTGAGCATGACGTAGGCCATCGACGTCTGCTCGGTCCCCGCGGTGACGTGGAACCGCACCAGCTCGTAGTGCGCCTTGTTGTCGCTGAGCCCCTGGTCCAAGAGCGCCTCGATGTCCTCGTCGTAGACGTCCTTCTTCTTGTCGGCCAGCTCCTTGAACTCGTGGTACACCCGCTCAAGCACCGCCTCGTCGACGGCGTAGCCCAGTTCCTTGATCCGGTCGGCCAGGGCGTGCCGGCCCGAGTGCTTGCCCAAGACCAGCTTGCTCTCGGGCACGCCGATGTCGCGCGGGTCCATGATCTCGTAGGTGTTGCGGTTCTTCAGCATCCCGTCCTGGTGGATGCCCGCCTCGTGGGCGAAGGCGTTCTGCCCGACGACGGCTTTGTTGCGCTGCACCGTAAGCCCCGTCAGCGTCGAGACCATCCGGCTAGCGTGGTAGATCTTCGCGGCGTCGATGGCGGTGGTGTACTTGTCGTAAAAATCAGCGCGGGTGCGCAGGGCCATCACGATCTCTTCGAGCGCCGCGTTGCCCGCGCGTTCGCCGATGCCGTTGATCGTGCACTCGACCTGCCGTGCCCCGCCCTCGACCGCAGCGAGCGAGTTCGCCACAGCCACGCCCAGGTCGTTGTGGCAGTGGGCCGAGAGGATGATGCCTTCCTGATCGATCTCCGGGATGCGCTCACGGAGCTGTGAGAAGATCGCGCCGTACTCGGCGGGCATCGAATAGCCCACCGTGTCAGGGATGTTGATCGTCGTCGCGCCGGCCTGGATCGCGGCGCGGGTGATCTGCTCGAGCTCATCGATGCCGGTCCGGCTGCCGTCCTCGGGGCTGAACTCGATATCGTCGACGTACTTCTTCGCCTTCTCGACGCCTTTGACGGACATCTCCAGGATCGCCTCGAAGGGCTTGCCGAACTTGTGTTCGAGGTGGATGTTCGAGGTCGCGCAGAAGACGTGGATGCGCGGCTTGTGCGCGTTGCGAAGCGCCTCGGCCGCGCGCTCGATGTCGGCGTCGATGCAGCGCGCCAGGCCGCAGACCGTGGTCTGGGCGAGGTCTTTGCCGATGGCTTTGACAGCCTCGAAATCGCCCTGGCTGGTAATGGGGAAGCCGGCCTCGATGATGTCCACGCCCATCGCCTCGAGCTGGCGGGCGATCTTGATCTTCTCGTCGTGGTTGAGCGAAGCGCCGGGCGACTGCTCGCCGTCGCGGAGGGTGGTGTCGAAGATGCGGATGGGGGTGGGCATGGTGTAGTCGCTAGGGGTTAGGGCCTAGGGCCTGGGCTGGGGCATCGGAGCAAGTGGTTGGGATCAAGATTGCTATTAGCCGTCGCTCGTCTGGGGTAAAGAATAACCCCGCCGGGTGGCCGGCGGGGTGGGGTCGATCGTGGGGAGGAAGGATCGCGTCAGCCCTGGCCGGCGGGATGGATAAGCAGCAGCCCAAGGAGGCCGCTGGCAAGGTCGCCGTTTAGGAGAAGATCGCGGTGCATGGGGGCACGATACCCCTGCCCCCCGCAGGTGTCAACGGTATGGGGATGGACGGCCCCACAGCGCTGGGTGGCGGCCGGTATACTCCCCGATCCGCCCCACCGCCCCGCCGAGCCCCGCCATGCCCGAGACGATGAAAGCCCTGGTCAAAGCCAAGCCCGAGGAGGGCATCTGGATGCAGGATGTCCCGGTGCCGACGATCGGCATTAACGACGTCCTGATCAAGGTTGACCGCACGGGCATCTGCGGGACGGACCTGCACATCTACAAGTGGGACGACTGGGCGAAGAAGACGATCCCCGTGCCGATGGTCGTGGGCCACGAGTTTGTGGGCGAGATCGTGGAAATCGGCAGCAACGTGACCTTCTTCAAGCCGGGCATGCTGGTCTCGGGCGAGGGGCACGTGATCTGCGGGCGCTGCCGCAACTGCCTCGCCGGGCGCAGGCACCTGTGCCGAGATACGCAGGGCGTGGGCGTGAACCGGACCGGCGCGTTCGCCGAGTACATCGCGATCCCCTACTCGAACGTCTGGGAGCACCCGGCCGGAATCGATCGCGACGTTGCCTCGATCTTTGACCCTTTCGGCAACGCGACGCACACCGCGCTGCAGTGGGACCTGCTGGGCGAGGACGTCCTCATCACCGGGGCCGGACCGATCGGCATCATGGCCGCCGCGATCTGCAAACACGCGGGGGCTCGGCACGTCGTCGTCACCGATGTCAACGACTACCGACTCGACCTCGCCGCGAAGATGGGCGCGACCCACACCGTCAACGTCGCCCAGACCTCAATCAAAGAAACCCAGAAGACGCTCGGCATGCGCGAGGGCTTCGACGTCGGGCTCGAGATGTCCGGCAACGCCCGCGCCTTCAGCGACATGATCGCCAACATGGCCCACGGCGGGAAGATCAGCGTGCTGGGCATCCCCGAGGACGGCATGGCCATCGACTGGAACACCGTCGTCTTCAACATGCTCACGATCAAGGGCATCTACGGCCGGGAGATGTACGAGACCTGGTACAAGATGGCGTCGATGGTCCAGTCCGGCCTCGACCTCACCCCCGTCATCACCCACCGCCTGGGCGTCGAAGACTTCCAACAGGGCTTCGACGCGATGCTGTCAGGGCAGTGCGGGAAGGTTGTGCTCAAGTGGTGATAGAGTGAACCACAGAGACACAGAGGGCACAGAGATAGATCCGAGATGACTGACTGAAACTCACTTGCCGCTGACTTCTCATCATAAGAAACTCTTCCCTAGCGAATGTAACTCTTTCCAACTCAGCATTCCTCCGTGACCTCTGTGTCTCTGTGGTTAAAAGGATTGAATCGAAATGTACGGCGACTTCCAGCAGCACCTCCAATCCACCCTCGACGACATCAAATCCGCCGGGCTCTACAAGCACGAGCGGGTCATCACCTCGCCGCAGGACGCGCGGGTCGGCGTGACCTCTTCCGACAAGCCCGTGCTCAACATGTGCGCGAACAACTACCTCGGGCTGGCCGACCACCCCGACATCATCGCCGCCGCGAAGGCCAGCTTCGACGGCTGGGGCTACGGCCTCGCGTCCGTCCGCTTCATCTGCGGCACGCAGCAGATCCACAAGACCCTCGAACAAAAAATCACCGAGTTCCTCGGCATGGAGGACACGATCCTCTACACCTCCTGCTTCGACGCCAACGGCGGGCTGTTCGAGACGCTGCTCACCAAGGAAGACGCGATCATCAGCGACGAGCTGAACCACGCCTCGATCATCGACGGCGTCCGGCTGTGCAAGGCGATGCGCTACCGCTACAAGAACAACGACATGGCCGACCTCGAAGCCAAGCTCAAGGAGGCGACCGAGGCCGGCGCACGCCACAAGCTCATCGCGACCGACGGCGTGTTCTCCATGGACGGCTACATCGCCAACCTGCAAGGCGTCTGCGACCTGGCCGACAAGTACGGGGCGCTGGTGATGGTTGATGACTCGCACGCCGTGGGCTTTGTCGGCAAGACCGGCCGAGGCACGCACGAGCACTGCGGCGTCATGGACCGGGTCGACATCATCACCGGCACGCTGGGCAAGGCGCTGGGCGGCGCGTCGGGCGGGTACACCTCGGCGAAGAAAGAGATCGTCGAGCTCTTGCGTCAGCGGTCCCGGCCGTACCTGTTCTCGAACACCGTCGCGCCGAGCATCGTCAATGCGTCGATCCAGTGCCTCGACATGCTCTCCAGCTCGACGGGGCTGCGCGACAAGCTCGAAGCCAACACGCGCTACTGGCGCGACGGGCTCAACAAGCTCGGGCTCGACACGCTGCCCGGCGAACACCCGATCGTGCCCGTGATGTTCGGCGACGCGGTTAAGGCCGCGACGTTTGCGGACAAGCTGCTGGAGCGCGGGGTCTACGCGATCGCGTTCAGCTTCCCGGTCGTCCCCAAGGGCAAGGCCCGGATCCGCACCCAGATCAGCGCGGCCCACTCCACCGCCGACCTCGACTTCGCCCTCGAGCAGTTCGGCGCGGTCCACGCAGAGATGGCGTAACGCTCGGCCACATCGCCGCCCTGCTACGCGGGGTTGTCGCGGCCCCCGGTTCAGCGATAATCTGGGGCTCTACCGAAACAGACGCACGACCGCAGAGCCCCAACATGCCGACCCCCGCCCCCGCCGCCAACACCCTGATCTACACCCGGACCGACGAAGCCCCGGCCCTGGCGACCTATTCGCTGCTGCCGATCATCCGTACCTTCGCCGCCGCGGCGGGGGTCGGCGTCGAGCTCAAGGACATCTCACTGGCCGCACGCATCCTCGCGCACTTCCCCGATCGGCTGACGCCCGACCAGCGGGTGCCCGACGCGCTGTCGGAGCTTGGCGAGTTGGCCAAAACGCCCGACGCCAACATCATCAAACTCCCCAACATCAGCGCCTCGGTCCCGCAGCTCACCACCGCGATCGCGGAGCTGCAGGCCAAGGGCTACGCCGTCCCGGACTACCCGGCCGAGCCCGCCAACGCCGACGAGGAAGCCATCAAGGCCACCTACGCCAAAGTCCTGGGCAGCGCGGTCAACCCCGTTTTGCGTGAGGGCAACTCCGACCGCCGAGTCGCCGCGCCGGTCAAGGCCTACGCGCAGGCCAACCCGCATTCGATGGGCGCTTGGGCAGGCGACTCCAAGACCCACGTCGCGTCGATGAACGACGGCGACTTCTTCGGCAGCGAGCAGTCGCACACCTGCCCCGCCGCGACCACCGTCTCGATCAGGCTCGTCGACACCGCGGGCAACGCCACCGTGCTCAAAGACGGCCTCGCGCTGCTCGAAGGCGAAGTGATCGACGCCGCCACGATGAGCGCCGCCAAGCTGCGGGCGTTCCTCGCCGAGCAGGTCGCCGACGCCAAGGCCCAAGACGTCCTGTTCTCCCTGCACATGAAGGCCACGATGATGAAGGTCTCTGACCCGATCATCTTCGGCCACTGCGTCGCGGTGTTCTTCGAAGACCTGCTCGAAAAGCACGCGGCGTTGTTCGACGAGCTCAACATCAACCTCAACAACGGCTTTGGCGACGTCGTCGCGAAGATCGCCGACCTCCCCGCCGACCAGCGCGAAACGATCGAGGCCGACCTCCAAGCGCTCTACGCCCAACGGCCCGCGTTGGCGATGGTCGATTCGGACAAGGGCATCACCAACCTGCACGTGCCCAGCGACGTGATCATCGACGCGTCGATGCCCGCGATGATCCGCGCGTCGGGCCAGATGTGGGGGCCGGATGGCAAGCAGAAGGACACCAAGGCCGTCATCCCCGACCGCAGCTACGCCGGGGTGTACCAGGCGACGATCGACTTCTGCCGCGAGCATGGCGCGTTCGACCCGGCCACGATGGGCAGCGTTGCGAATGTCGGGCTCATGGCCAAGAAGGCCGAGGAATACGGCAGCCACGACAAGACCTTCGAGATCAAGTCCCTCGGCAAGGTGCAGGTCGTCGACCAAGACGGCAACGTGATCTTCGAACACGCTGTCGAAGCTGGCGACCTCTGGCGGATGTGTCAGACCAAGGACGTCGCGATCCGTGACTGGGTCAAGCTGGCCGTGACACGCGCCCGGCTGACCGGGAGCCCGGCGGTGTTCTGGCTCAACCCGGAACGCGCCCACGATGCACAGCTCATCGAAAAAGTCAACACCTACCTCCCCGAGCACGACACGGCCGGCCTCGACATCCAGATCCTCGCGCCGGTCGAGGCGACGCGGCACGCGCTCGAACGATGCAAAGCCGGCCAGGACACCATCTCCGTCACCGGCAACGTGCTGCGTGACTACCTGACGGACCTCTTCCCGATCCTCGAACTGGGCACCAGCGCGAAGATGCTGTCGATCGTCCCGCTGCTTGCAGGCGGCGGGCTCTTCGAGACCGGCGCGGGCGGCTCTGCCCCTAAGCACGTGCAGCAGTTTGTCCAGGAATCGCACCTGCGCTGGGACTCGCTGGGTGAGTTCCTCGCGCTCGCGGTCTCCCTCGAAGACCTCGCGCAGAAATCTGGCAACACGAAAGCCCAAGCACTGGCCGACGCGCTGACCGCCGCGACGACGAGGCTGCTCAACGAGGGCAAGTCCCCGCTGCGCAAGGCCGGGCAGCTCGACAACCGCGGCAGCCACTTCTACCTCGCGTTGTACTGGTCCCAGGCCCTGGCCGCGCAGACCGGTGACACCGAGCTGCAGGCCGCGTTCGCGCCGCTCGCCGAGTCGCTTGCGGCGAACGAGCAGCAGATCCTCAGCGAGATCGACGCGACCCAAGGCCAACCCGCCGACCTGGGCGGCTACTTCCTGCCCGACGACGCCAAGGCCGACGCCGCGATGCGCCCGAGTGCGACGCTTAACGAAGCGCTGTCACAGCTCACCAACAGCCAACCCACGGTCTAGGTCAACATGCAGGACACGCCGCAACCTGTCGAAGACTCGATGTTTGCCTGCGACCAATGCGGGTACGACCTCAGCGGCTCGGCCGTCGGGGGCGTCTGCCCCGAGTGCGGCTACGCGGTCCGCGAGTCCCTGCGCGTCGCGCCCTATCCCTCGACCGGCTCGTCCTCTGCCGCAACGATGTCGATGGTCCTGGGGGTCATCGCGATCACCGCCTGCGGCCTGCTCGGCCCCGTCGCGATCATGATGTACTACCGGGCGAAAGAAGACATCCGCATGGGCAAGGCAGCGCCCAACACCCTCGGCATGGCGAAGGCCGGCCTGATCCTCGGCTGGATCAGCACGATCCTCACCATCGGCGTGATCTTGATCTACGCCACGTTCTTCGCGTTAACGATCTAGGCTCTGTCCGAAAACGGTGGGATGGCCGTCTCGGCCGTCGATTGAGCTTCGTGACGGGCGGGACGCCCATCCCACCTTTGGTTTTCAAACAGAGCCTAGCGCCATGGCATCGCCGGGCTTCGCGCCCAAAGGGCATTGCCCGGGCTGTATGGCAGCAGCGAATCGATGCCACCACCAGGTTCTGCCTGAAAACGATAAGGGGACAGACAGCGCCTGGCACGATGGGTGTCTGCATCAATATCAGGCTGCTGCCGCACCTCAAAAGCTGCAATTGAATCTCAAAACCGATACAATCCCGCGATGCCTGACGCACCGCCCCCTACAGACGCACCGCCCGCGATCGGGCTCGACCGGCTCAAGGCCGGGCAGACCGCCGTGATCCTGCGGATGGATGAAGCCGACCACGCGATGCTCATCCGGCTCAAGACCATGGGCATGCACCCCGGCCGGGCCGTGCGCGTCCTGCGCCAAGGCAGCCGGCTGGTTGTGACGTGCGGCGGCACCCGCATCGGGATTTCCGCGGCCGTCGCCAAGCACATCCGCGTGACCCCCACCGCTTCCTGAGTTTGCCATGAGCACGATCCCCCTCCAGGTCCAGCAGCCCAAGCGCACCCCGCCCGGCAACCGGCCGCTGCGCATCGCGCTCGTCGGCAACCCCAACTGCGGCAAGACCACCCTCTTCAACCGCCTCACCGGCCTGCGCGCCAAGACCAGCAACTTCCCCGGCACCACCCTCGAGTGCCGTACCGGCAAGCTCGTCGTCGACAAGAAAACAATCGACATCGTTGACCTGCCCGGCCTCTACAGCACGCAGCACGCGCAGAGCGAAGAACTCCTCGCCGCCCAAGCGCTGCACGGCGGACTCCCGGGCGTCGATGCGCCCGACGCGGTCGTCGTCGTCATCGACGCGACCTGCCTCGCACGCCACCTCTACCTCGCCAGCGAGGTCCGCGAGATGGGCATCCCGCTCGTGATCGCGCTGACGATGATGGACCAGGCGCGGCAACAGGGCGTGACGATCTGCCTCGAAACACTGGGCAAAGAACTCGACGCGGTCATCGTCCCCGTCAGCGGACGCACCGGCGAGGGGATCGCCGATCTGTCACAGGCGGTCGTCGACCTCTCCGACGACCCCGAGTTGGCGGCGCGGCAAGCGTCAGGCATGACCGACCGCATCGCGTGCACCGCGTGCAGCAGTTGCCCGCACACCAACCGCCACACCTGGGCCTGCGGCGTCGGCGAGGCGGCCGCCCCCGGAACTGAGCAAGGGCTAGAACTCGGCCCCAAGACGGAGGCGGTCGATAAGGCGCTGACGCACCCGCTGCTGGGCCTGTTCATCTTCGCCGGCATCATGTACGCCTTGTTCTTCCTGATCTTCCGCGCGGCGACCTACCCGATGGACTGGATCGACGCGGGCTTCGGCTGGCTGGGTGATGCGACTGGCAACGCCCTGGCCTGGATCGATCTGCAGCGCGGCTGGTCGATCGCCGACTCGCTGTTCGCCAGCTTCCTCATCGACGGCGTCATCGGCGGGGTCGGCGGGGTCGTCATCTTCCTGCCGCAGATCCTCATCCTCTTCTTCGTCCTCACCCTGCTCGAAGACACCGGCTACCTCGCACGCGCCGCGCTCGTCATGGACCGCATCATGAACTGGGTCGGCCTGCCGGGCAAGGCCTTTATCCCCATGCTCTCCGCCCACGCCTGCGCGATCCCCGCGATTATGTCGACCAAGGTCATCGAGTCGCGGCGCGACCGGCTGATCACCATCCTCGTCCTCCCGCTGATGACGTGCTCGGCCCGATTGCCGGTCTACGCGATGGTCGCCGCGATGGCCGGGACGATCCTCTACCCCGGCGACGCGTCGGAATGGCAACGCGTCTGGCTCGGCACGGGGCTTTTCTTCGGCGCCTACACGCTGGGCATCGTCGCCGCCATGGGCGCGTCGCTGGTGCTGGGCAAGACCGTCCTCAAGGGCAAGCCCCAGGAACTGGTCATCGAACTCCCGCCGTTCCGCTGGCCCTCGCTGCGGGTCGCGTTGCTGACGATCTGGGACCGCGGGCTGGTGTTCCTCAAGCAGGCCGGCACGGTGATCCTGCTGCTGTCGATCCTCATCTGGGCGGCGATGACGTTCCCGCAGCTCGACCCGGCGGACATGCAGAAAACACTCGAAGCCAAGAACATCGACGACGCGGTGACATGGGCCTTGCTGGAAGAAGACCTCGCTGCCGCGGAAGCTTCCGGGAACGACGGGCTTGCAGAACAATGGCAGGCCGAGATGGACCACATGCAAGCCCGCTACGCCACCGAGCACTCCATCGGCGGCCGGCTGGGCAAGGCCGTGGAGCCGGTGTTCGCGCCGCTCGGGTTTGACTGGCGGATCGACATCGGCGTCGTAGCATCATTCGCCGCGCGGGAAGTCGTCGTCTCGACCCTCGCGATCACCGCGGGCATCGGCGAAGACGGCGCGGAAGACGAGGGGCTGCTCTCGTCGACGCTTGGCAACATGAAACGCCCCGACGGCTCGCCACTGTTCGACCTGCCCACGCTGATGTCGCTGCTGGTCTTCTTTGTCCTGGCCATGCAGTGCCTGCCGACCCAGGCGGTGACCAAACGCGAGACGGGGAGCTGGAAGTGGGCGATCCTGCAATTCGGGTACATGACGGTGCTGGCGTATGTCGCGGCGCTGGTGACGTACCAGGTCGTGTCGGCGGTGGCTTGATCAAAACGCCTAGGCCAAGGGACTTAAGTCCCTTGGCCGGTGCGCCCAGTACAATCAGGCCATGCGCTTCCTTGCCAAACCCGCCCGCCCCTTCCGCTGGGCGTGGTCCCACAAATGTAAGACCGCCGGCTACAGCAGCGCGTTGATCGTCGCCGCCTATGCCTGCGTCTTCCTCCTCGTCTCCTGCGCCACCTCCCCCACCGACCAGACCGCATCACTCGCCAACGGTGACACCGTCGGCTATCTCACGCAAAACGGCAACGCTGACGAACCCGGCAAGGTCATCCTCGTCCACGGCTCGCCCGCCGATGCGTCCTCCTGGAACAAGCTCCTCGAACAAACGCGCGATCAACTCCCCGCACACATCGTCGTCATCGACCGGCTCGGCTACGGCAACTCAACGCCGGGCGTCAACGGCTCACTCGCCGAGCAGGCCGCCGCGATCGAACCTTTCCTCGAACCCGTCGACGGACGCAAGCCCATCCTCGTCGGCCACTCCTACGGCGGCCCGGTCATCCTCCGCGCCGCCGCCGACGACCCCGATCGCGTCGGCGGGATCGTCCTCGTCGCCGGGGCGTGCGACCCGTACATGAACGACGCGCAGTGGTTTCGCCGATCGGTGCATTTCATTCGGCTGGTCGTGCCCGAGCCGTGGGAGGTGAGCAACGCCGAGCTACTCGCACTGACGGATGAGAACCGCGCGATGGAGCCGCTGCTAAGCCGGGTCGTCTGCCCCGTCGTCATTATCCACGGCCGGTGGGACGCGGTGTGCCCGCACGATTCGACGGTCGCGTACTTGCAGAGCCGACTGGTCAACGCGGCCGAGGTGCATGTCGTCTCGCTCGAACGCACGGGCCACAACATCCACCTGAGCCACCCCGAAATGATCGCCGAGCACGTGCGGCGATTGGCGGAAGGTGCCGCAGCGCCTCAAGACGAAACCCACTAGGCCTGGGGACTTAAGTCCCCAGGCCGGGTACCCTTGGGGCATGAAGAAAGCCAAGCAAGACAAACTCTTCGCCATCCTTGAGGCCACGCTCCTCGACGGCAAGCTCGACCGCAACGAACAGACCGCCATGCGCGAGGTCGTCGAGGCCATCGGCGACGACCGCGAGGCCCTCGCGTTTATGCGTAACCGCGCCTACGACATGGCCTTCACGCGCATCAGCGACAGCCCCCGCGACACGCTCAGGTGGCTCCAGAAGATCGACAAGCTCGTCGACAACACCGCCCGACCCGCCGAGCAAGGCGGCCGCACCGACGAGCCCGTCTGCGCCTTCTCCCCGGGCCAGGACATCCGCCAACTCATCGAGCGCGAGCTGCGCGAAGCCAAGCACTCGGTCGAGCTGTGCATCTTCACCATCACCGACGACCGCATCACCGACGACATCATCGCCGCCCACCAGCGCGGCGTAAACGTCCGCGTCATCACCGACAACGACAAGCAGTACGACACCGGCTCCGACATCGCCCGGATGGTCAAGCAACACGTCCCCATACGCTTCGACCCCGACGACGACCACATGCACCAAAAGTTCGCCATCATCGACGGCCGCACCCTCATCACCGGCAGCTACAACTGGACCCGCGGCGCAACACGGAACCACGAAAACATCCTGATCTTCGACCATGCCGACACCGTCAAACGCTTCGCCGACGAGTTCGAACGGCTCTGGCGTGCGTTCGGCTAGACTGGGTACCACACCACCCCGGAGCATCGGATGGAACAGGACCCGTTTACCCCGCCGCCGACCACGAACATGACGCCGTTGCCCGTGCCGCCCCGCGCGCCCGATGCCCACGGAAACCCCTACATCTTCCACTGTGTCGGCTGCGGCAACACACTCTCCGACGCGACCCTCGGCGGGGCCTGCCCCCACTGCGGCACCCCCACCGACCAATCACTCCAACGCGCAGCCGGCACAAACAACGGCACGCCCGGCAGCGCGATCGCTTCGCTCGTCCTCGGCATCGCCGCCATTGTCTCGTGCCTGTTCTACGGACTGCCCGCCATCATCTGCGGCATCCTCGCCATCGTCTTTGCCAGCCGCGCCGACCGCCTCATCCGCTCCGGGCAGTTCGGGTCGCAAGGCCAGGGCATGGCCACCGCCGGGCGTATCTGCGGCTGGATCGGGCTCGCGCTTGGGCTGATCTACATGGTCCTCATCATCCTCTACATCGTATTCGCCTTCACCATGTTCCATAACATGCCCAACAACCCGAACTGGCAGAACACACAGCCCAACCCGCATCACCCATGGGTCCAGCCGGCCAATCCGAACCAACAGCCAGCCGCCCAACCCGGCAACACGCCGACGGATAGCGAAAGCCTCGAAGAAGCCATCGATGAGATCAACGAAGCCATGGACGAACTCGAAGCACAGTCACCCTAGACGCCCGAGTTCAACCCACGCACCACGGCACCGGCCACCACACGCCCGGCCCGGCTACAATCGTGGCGATGAGCGCAAGCAATCCATACGACGAAGACCCTTACGCGGACGACTTTTCCGAGCCCGTCGAACACAACCCACCCAACGCCCCCACGCCGCCCAGCCCCGGGCACACGCCGACGACGCGGCCCGCCCCCTACCTCCCCGACGAGATCGCAGCGACCACCGTCCAGTGCTCGAACTGCGGCTACAACCTCACCGGCGTCACCATCGGCGGCGTCTGCCCCGAGTGCGGCATGGACGTGGGCCAATCCATCCTCACCCGCGCCACCCAAACCGTCTCCGGGCTCGCCGTCACCTCGATGGTCCTTGGCATCGTCGCCATCTTCCCGGCCTGCATCCCTTTCGTCGGCATCCCACTCCCCATCATCGGCCTGCCGATGGGCATCGTCGCGGTCAACCAATCCAAGCACGGCAACTTCACGCCGGGCTCACGCGGCATGGCCATCGCCGGCATCGCCACCAACAGCGTCGCCCTGCTCATCCAACTCGGCATGCTCCTGATGGTCTTCAGCTAACCCAAGACCATCCGCCCAAGACCAGGACACAGACCAACCCTGGTAACGATCCGGCATCGCGAACCCGCAATGAGCGACCCCTTCCATCTCGACGAGCCGACCCAACCCACGGCCGACGCACGCGTCAATATCCAGCACGCCGGGTTCAACTGCATGACTTGCGGCTACGACCTCACCGGAGCCGTCATCGGCGGAGCATGCCCGGAGTGCGGATCGCACATCAACCCGAAGCTAATGTCCAGCGCCCCGACCAACGGCATGGCCATCACGTCGCTGGTCATGGGCATCCTCAGCTTCGTGGTCTTCCCCGTCCCGTTCGCGCCGATGGGCGTCATCTTCGGCCATATCGCCAAAAACCAAATCCGATCCGGACGCTACTCGCAGGCCTCCTCGGGGCTTGCGACGGCGGGCCTGATCTGCAGCTACATCATCCTCGGGCTTGGCCTGCTCGGTATCCTGATCCTGATCGTCATGGCCACGCTATCGACCGACGCAACCACTCGCACCTCTAAACTAACCCAAGGACCTTTCGATGCCCGACCCACAAGACCCCTACGGCGACCCAAATCATGATGACGCCCCATCTGGCGACGGCCACGCCGAGGAAGGCTACGCGTTGTCGGAGCCGGTCGATACACCGCTCCCGCCCAACGATCCATTCACGCCACCCCCAACATCGCCACCCGCCCCGCAAGACACGGTGCTCTGCCAGTCTTGCGGCGCAAACCTGTCCGGCGCGACACTCGGCGGCCACTGCCCGACATGCGGCGCACCGATCGTTGCCAGCGGCTACCCGACATCGCAGTCTAACGGCATGGCGCTAACCTCAATGATCCTCGGGATCATCGGCGTTGTGGCCGCGCCCGGCGGCTTCTGCTGCGTCTGCTCGGCGGGGGTCGGCCTGGTCTGTGGCATCCTCGGGCTGATCTTCTACTTCCCCGCAGTCTCCGCGATCGAGGCTGGCAACGCACCCGAAAAATCCCGGGGCATGGCAAAAACCGGCCTGATCTGCGGCATTATCGCGATCGGGCTGTCGCTCCTGTATGCCGTGGTTATCACCATCATGGTCATCACATCGCCTTGATGCCACCCGAGTCACGATGAAAAAGGGAGACGACTCGTGCCCACCCGCCCGGACCCGCAGCCCGCCCGCCCACGCCGAAAGGCCAACTCAGAACTCGCACGCGCACTCGACGACATCATCTCGCTCGCCGGCGGAGACCCCGCGAGCTCGCGCTCGATGCGCATCCGCGAGATCATGCACACCGCGGTCAAGCTCATCAACGATGGCTCGAACATGGGCGAGGTCAAGCTCATGTCCAGTTCCTTCAAGGAGCTGCGCTACGCACTCAAGGTCTTCCGGCCCTATGCCGACACCCGCAAGATCAGCATCTACGGCAGCGCACGCACCCCCATCGACCACCCCGACTACTTCGCCGCTGCCGACTTCGCACGCGCCATGGCACAGGCCGGCTGGATGGTCATCACCGGCGCAGGCGACGGCATCATGCGCGCAGGCCATGACGGCGCCGACCGCCAATCCTCGTTCGGCGTTTCCATCAACCTCCCCTTCGAGACCAACGCCAACGACATCATCCAAGGCGACCCCAAACTGATCGCCTTCAAGTACTTCTTCACCCGCAAGCTCACCTTCATGTGGATGAGCAGCGCGATCGCCTGCTTCCCCGGCGGCTTTGGCACACAGGACGAAGCCTTCGAAGCCTTGACGCTGATCCAGACCGGCAAAGCGCCCATCCTCCCCGTCGTCATGGTCGACGCCCCGGGCAGCGACTACTGGAAGCACTGGCAAAACTACGTCCAACGCTCCCTCCTCGACAACGGCTGGATCAGCGAAGACGACGAAAACCTCTACCTCGTCACCGACGACCCCGAACACGCCGCACAGCACGTCCTCGACTTCTACCGAAACTACCACTCCGCACGCTTCGTCCGCGACACCCAGGTGCTCCGTATCCAACGCCCGCTCACCGAACAACAACTCGATGCGCTCAACACCGACTTCGCCAAGCTCGTCAAGTCCGGCACCATCACCCAGTCCGGCCCACTCCCCCAAGAACGCGGCGCACTCCCCCACCTCCCACGCCTCCAGTACCACAGCACCAAGCGCGACTACGGCACCCTCCGCGCCCTCATCAACCGCCTCAACCAATACGACCTCCAAAACACCCGCATCGCCTAACGGCGGAGGCCGCTTCAGCGGCCGTCTCCCACTCCTCCGCGTTCACGATTCGCTACCCGCTCCCCCCAGCCCCGCACCCGCCCGGTTACGCTCGATCCGCGCCTCGAGTTGTTCATGCACCCGCGCATACGCCCGCGCGTACCCCGCTTGCACACGGTCATACCAACGCACGACCCAACGCAAGACAAAGCCCCAGGCCAGTAACCCCAGAACTACCGCCACAAGCACATACGACACGCTGAGTTCGAACAAGCGGTACGTCTGCTCATTCACCCGAAAAAATTTAACTGGCGAATCAGGCTTCGGCCCCTCCGCCGCAGCGTAGCGCATCCACGCCACAAACTCCGTACGTGATCCATCACGCCACGCCGCCGACTCATACTGAAACGAGCCGATCGTCTCGATTCGTTCCCACAATTCATCGGGCAACAACACCGTGTCACTACCAGGCAACGGCGTGTCGTACTCCTTACGAACCCGAATATTCCGTGTCGGTGAATGATCGATCCATCGGTTACGCAATCGGACCATTTCGGGCCGTCCGCGCCCGAACCACGACGACTCCGCTTGCGCCTCAAGGTAAAACTCGGCATACGGGCCGTGTACAACGGGTATCAGTCTCAGGGTTCGATCCACTTCATAATTGCCCGGCCAAACCACTGCCCCCAAGACCCCTGCAAACACCAAAGGCCCCGCTACCGCCAATGACACCAACAACATCCGCGCGAACAACCCCATCGGCGGGTCGTTCCCCGCCGTCAGCACACGCCCATCATCCAGATGCGCCCCGCACTCCGGGCAGTTCCAACTCGCGCAGCCCCGCAGATCAAACCGGCAACCCGCGCAGTACAGCCCGCCGGGCTCCAGGCCCCGCGCTCGCCACGCCGACCGGACCACCCCACCGATCAAGATCAATCCACCCAACGCCCCCAACGGCAGCAGCCAGCACAGAAACAGCCCCGCCAGCAGACCCGGAAACAACTCAGCGATGTCCTGCATCCGTCACCACTCCACAGCCCCGCGACCCCCGCAGTGTAACCCCACAGTCCACGCACCTGCACATGACATCCTGGCAATCCACCCAAGCACGTTGCTACCCCCGCCTGACGCAGGGGCCACGGACACCCTGCCGCTTGCTGAGGTCACCAGCAGGCGGCTAGCGCGAAGCCGGCCGGGGAACAGGGAAACGCGCAAAAAACCGCCCGGCGAATCCGAAGACTCAGCCGGGCAGCTTCCGGGGGTCGAGTTAGGCCTGGGCGGTGATGCTCACCACACAAGAAATTATAGTCCGGCATTTCTCACAATCAAGCGGGGGCGATCCAGAATCTGCCTACGCGGATGGCCGGCTCGCCCGGGCAGGGATTACTCGACTTCGACGGGGTCTTGGCCGGCGAGCATGGCGGCAAGCTTTGCGCGGGCGCTGGCGGGCTTGTTCGCGGGTTCCGCTTCGGAAGCGTCGTTGTCAATCGGGTCGCTGCCCGGCTCTTTCGGGGCGTCGTCCGAAGGGGCCGGGATGTCGGCGTGTAGGTTGGGATTTAGGAGTTTGGGGTTGGGGGATGGGGGTTCGAGGGTAACGGGGGCTAAATCCCCCTCCGCCGTGTATCGCTACTACC
>JBCCWH010000031.1:0-34421 GCA_039193915.1 Planctomycetota bacterium | reverse complement strand
GGAGTTGGGGATGACCCGTTCGTGTGCGATGTGCGGGTGATCTTGAGATAAGAGACATAGCTTACACCACCCCTTCCATCATCCCTAACTCCCAACTCCTACACTCACACACCCCGCGCCATCGGGTCCCAGATCAGCTTGTGCAGTTGCGTCTGGAAACGCACCGGCAGGCGGTCTTCCAATAGCCACTTGGCCAAGTCGCGCACCGCGAGCCCCGGCACGCCCGCGATCTCCAGGCCCGGCGTCACCTCGTTCACGGCGCTCACCAGCACCGCGCCGACGCGCTGGTGCAGCTCGTGTTCGTCCAGCACATCTTTCATCCAGTCGTAATCCGCGCGGCTGGTCAGGACGAACTTCACTTCGTCGCGTTCTTTGAGGTGGTCTATGTTCGACCACAGGTTTTTGTCGACTTCGCCGCTTCCGGGGGTCTTGAGGTCCATGATGCGGATCACGCGCGGGTCGCAGACGCTGATGTCGCAGGCCCCGCTGGTCTCGATGAGCACAGTCTTGCCGGCATCGCAGAGCTGCGTCATGAGCGGGTGGACGCCGCGTTGCAGGAGCGGTTCGCCGCCGGTGACCTGGACGAGGTCGCAGCCGTCGAGCCCGCCGCACAGCGCGAAGGCCTGTTCGATGACGTCGTCGACCGTGCGTTTGTCGCCCTCGTGGAAGGCGTACTCCGTGTCGCAGTACGCACACCGCAGGTGGCACCCCCGCAGCCGGATGAACACGCAGGGCTGGCCCGCGTAGGTCGACTCGCCCTGCAGCGAGTAGAACAGCTCGTTGATGTAGACGGTGTCCTCACGCTCAGCCATCGGCTACCCTCGATTCGAGGTCGGCCAGGAGTTCGGCGACGGTCCGATCCAAGACCGGGTGCCGCATGTCCGGGGCGATCTCCGCCAGCGGGCGCATCACGAAGTCACGCTCGTGCATCCCCGGGTGGGGGAGGGTCAGGGCGTCGCTCCTGATCACCAGGTCGTCGTAGAGCAGCAGGTCGATGTCGATCACGCGCGGCCCCCAGTGCGTCCGCTCGGATTCCGGGGGCCGGCCCAGCTCACGCTCGATCCGCTGCAACGCCGTATGCAGCATCTCTGGGGAGAGCGTGGTCGCGACGGTCACGGCGGTGTTCAGGTACGGCCTCTGGTCCTGCGGCCCCATCGGTGGAGTCTCGATCGTCTCGGCCACGGCCAGGAGGTACACGCGATCGATCGACGTGATCGCATCCACCGCCCGGCCGAGGTTCCGGGGGCGGTCGCCGAGGTTGCTGCCGAGTCCGAGGGCTGCGGTGGCCATCGCGTTATTGTCGCAGACGCGGCGCTTAGGGCAAGCCTGCACGTTGCGGGTGGGCTTGGGTCGCCTATGATGGTGGGCTTGGCGTCAGTCGTGTGAACCGGCGCGGCAGTTGACTTTAGCCGCACCGCTACGCGGTGCCGGGGGGATGCAGGTACTTGACGCCCCGGAACCGGCGTCGCGTAGCGACGCGGCTATTGGCTGAAATGTAGACCAGTTCAATTCCCCTACCCGCCTCTATGACCGCGAGCACGACACTCAATCTTGAAGACGCCAACGCCCGGCTCGATGCGCAGGACGCCGGGGCGCGCATCCGCTGGGCGGCCCAGGCCTTCGGCGACGGGCTCGCGATGACGTCGAGCTTCGGGGCGCAGTCGGCGGTCATGCTCCACCTCGTCGCGCAGAACGCGCCCGGCATCCCCGTGGTCTGGATCGACACGGGCTACCTCTTCCCCGAGACCTACCGCTTCGCCGAGGAGCTACGCCAACGGCTGAAGCTGAACCTCCGGGTCTTCTCGGCCGACACAACCCCCGCGCGGTTCGAGGCGATCCACGGCAAGACCTGGGAGTATGCCGAGGGGCTCGACCAGTACCACCGGACGTTCAAGATTGAGCCGATGAAACGCGCGATCGAAGAACTGGGGATCACCTGCTGGCTCGCGGGGCTGCGGGCCGAGCAGACCGACCACCGCGCGACGCTGCGCCTGGTCGAGCGGCAGGACGGCGTGTACAAGGTCCACCCGATCCTGAACTGGACCCGCAAGCAGGTCGGCGGATACCTCAGCGCCCACGACCTGCCATACCACCCGCTGGTCGAGCAGGGCTACGCGACCATCGGCGACACACACTCGACCCGCAAGGTCACCGCCGAGATGGACGAACGCGACGGCCGATTCACCGGCCTGCGCCAGGAGTGCGGCCTCCACCTGCCCGAGACGCAGGAAGAGAATGAGAGCCTGGGGTCGTCGGGGTTGTAAGTAAACCGAGGGCGAGCATGGCTAAGCAAAGACGCAAGTGGCTGGGCATCACGTTGCTGTTTGTGGCTATAACAGTCGCGTGCTCATGGCTGATTGCTTCGCACCTCAGCCGGCCGATGCAGTTCGAGTCTCTTGATGATTTCTCCGTCGCGTGGAAACATACGCCAGAGCAGGATCGGCATGAACTGCTCACGTGGCTTTTGGGTCAGCCTCCATCACGGCACACTACATACCCCGCACACCAAACCAAACTTTCCGGCCTACAACAAGCCCAGGTCGAGAAGCTGCTTGGCGTTGACCCGTCGCCTATAACGAGGAATGGTGTGACGGTGAACTACTACGATGTAGGTTCAATCGAATCCGACACCATTGGCTTCTTTCTCCCGGGCATTGCCAAATGGGACAGCTTGGAGATTCAGTATGACCAAGACGGAAACATACTGAAAATCAGCACGATTAGTTGAGCCCGCCTACATCCCTACGGCCGGGACGCTGTGAAGCACCCGTATACCCGCACCTGGCCTGAGTCGTCAGCCGCCAGGCGTCCCGATCTCTTGCTCAATGGCTGCAAGCTCGGCTTCGTGCTCGGCCAGCATCGCTTGCTGTGAACTCAGCGTGTGTTCCATGTGAGTGATCGTCTGCTCTTTCCCGCGGTTGAGGCCGACGCCGATGACGGGGTGGACGATGCCTGTCTCGTCCTTAGCCGTTGCCCCAAGGAATCGCACATCCTGCCAGGTGATCGATGTCAGGGCTGGGAGATTGTCTTGCGATCCAGGGGTGGGGGCATCGTATCGCTTGACACGGATAGGGACCGTTGTCGTCTCGCCGTGGGGGACGGGGGTGTTGGTCTCGATGACCGGCATGTGGATCGCTCCTTGCTCACTGCTCACGACATATTGGATGTCGAAGGTGATGCCGTCGAAGTCGTGCCCGGTCTGATTCTCGACTTCGACATCCAAAACGAGGTATCGATAGGTCTTGAGGTCGCCGTTATGGAGTCTGGTGTCTTCGTCTAGATACCGTGCGGTGTGGCCATGCATCGTGACCCTCTGCGCCAACTCGGGGCGGAGAGTCAAAGCGGCTTTCTGTTCCTCAAGGTTCTGCAGTTGGCCTTCCAGCATGCGGATCTGGGCGTTGCATGCCTGGATCTTATTGCGGAGCCTTTGTGCCTGTTGTTCGGGGGGCACTTCCTGTTGCTGGGACGTCTGGAGCCCGAGTTGGCCCATCGTGGCCCCGGCTGCGATAAAGAGGACGCTCATGACGATCGCATTGATCGGTAGGCGCATGCTCCTGTCGGTGCGTATCGCGAGCACGACACCAGCGAGCCCGAGGATGACGCCGACCGCGCCTCCCGCGTAGCCATACAGCGGGCCGTTTCCGGCGTAACTGAGGACAAAGCCGACGGCGGCGCAGAGCATCGCTGCTACGCCGATGACCATAGGAGACTTGACAAGATTCTGCATTAGATCGACCTTCGTATGAAAGCCGGATCGTATGGCTAATGCAACGTGGCCGCAAGAGTTTACGGCACGATCTCAACATAGCTGTCGCCACTGCTGAGCATGTAGAAGACTTCTTCGATGTGCTGGTCACGCATGCGTACGCAGCCCATGGATTCTTGCTGGCCGATGGAGTCGGGGTCGTTGGTGCCGTGGATGCCATACTTCTCGGCTTCACGGGTGTTGTCGTCCATGCCTTCGAGTCCCATCCAGTACTCGCCGATGGGGATGTTGGGGTCGTCGCGGTCGTAGTATTCGCCGGTGCGTGGGTTGGGCCAGTCGGGGTTGACGACTTTGCTGCGTGGGCGGATGCGCCAGAGGCCGGCGGGGGTGGAGTCGAACTCGCCGAGCCCGACGGGGTAGGAGCAGAGGTAGATGCGGAGCCCGTCGGGGTCTTCGACGTAGAGGTCCATGCGGTATTCGTGCTTGGTGATGCGGGCGTGGATCGGGCCGCGGATGCACTTGAGGGTTGCGCCGGCGGGGACGCGGGTGGCGTCGGTGATGCCGTTGATGCGCATGATGAACTGGTAGGGCGTGTTGAACGCGGGGCCGATGTGGGTGCTCAGCAGCTCGCCGCGCTGGACGGTGTGCCGCACGGCGATCGGGTCGTGGTCGACAAAGGTGTTGGAGAAGACGAGCGTCTGGTTGAGGTGCGTCAGGCGGTCGCGGATCGCCTGGGCCTCGTGACGCGGCAGCGAGCCGGGGGCGCGGAAGAGCAGCTCGCTGAGCATCGCCCGGCCTTCTACGACTTTGCCGTCCTCGATGAGCTGCATGCCTTGCTCGTACTGGTCGCGCTGCTCGCGGGAGAGCTCGGCGTCGTCATTGCCCATGTCGGGGATGTCGGTCGTCCGTGAACTGGTGCTTCGCGGGAGCTCGCGCTGCTGTCGGTTGTTGCTCGCGGGTGTGCGGGCTTCGGCTCGGTCGGCGGGGTCGGCTGCTGCGACTGCGGTGCCGGTGTCGCCACCCTCGGGCGTGTTGCCGGGGTTGCTGCCGGTGGTGGGGGTGTTGCCCGGGTAGAAAAACATGTACCCGCCGATGACGGCGACGGCGAGGAGCAGGACGACGACCCAGGGCCCCTTACGGGACTTGCGTCGCGAGACCATGTGTTGACGTGAATACCCGGGCCGACCGGCTTGTGATTGCAGTGCCATCCATGGTCTCCTTAGCTCGCTGCGCCTCGATGCGCCGCGTGTCCCCTTGCGGGACAGGTCGTGATCTCTTCTCTTCGTCGGCCACTCCGGCGTGACGCCGTCAGCATTATCGCCGGGCGGGGGCGGTTTGGCTAGTACGCGAAGGAAACAGGCTACGGGGTGTATAAGTGGTCCGTGAGGGGGAAGGGGGGGTGAGGCTTGAGGCTTGAGGGGTGAGTCCTGGGTGTCGGAGGTATTGCCCCGGCTACTGCCTTGAGCCCCAAGCCCCAAGCCCCAAGCCCCAAGCCCCAAGCCTCATAGCCTCAGGCCTTCCGATCCCCCCGCAGCGTATCGAGGTAGGCAAGGTATTCGCGGATGCGCTTTTCGTAGCCGCGGTCGGTGGGCTGGTAGTAGGTCTTGTCGACGCCGAGGTAGTCCTGGTCGACGAAGCCGGCTTCGCTGTTGTGGGCGTACTGGTAGTCGTTGCCGTGGCCGAGGGTTTTGGCCCCGGCGTATGCCCCGCTGCGCAGGTGCTTGGGGACGGGGACGGTGCGCTGGTGCTTGACGTCCTCCATCGCGGCGTTGATGGCCATGTAGCTGGCGTTGGATTTGGGGGCGCAGGCGAGGTAGGTCGTCGCCTGGGCCAGGGTGATGCGGGCCTCGGGCATGCCGACACGGTGGACGATCTCGTAGCAAGACGCGGCGACCTGGACACCGCGCGGGTCGGCGTTGCCGATGTCTTCGCTGGCGAGGATCGCGATCCGCCGGGCGATGAACATCGGGTCCTCCCCGGCATGGAGCATCCGCGCCAGCCAGTAGATGGCCGCGTCCGGGTCCGACCCGCGCACCGACTTGATGAACGCGCTGATCGCGTCGTGGTGGGCATCCCCGTCCCGGTCGTAGGCGACGGCCTTCTGCTGGATGGACTGCTCGGCGACTTCGAGCGTGATGTGGAGGGGGGAGTTTGGAGTTGGGGATTGGGGGTTAGGGGAACGCGATTCAGAAAGCACCGCAATCTCGAGCGCCGCTAATGCACGCCGCGCGTCGCCGTCTGACAGGGTGGCCCAATGGGCGAGGGCGTCGTCGTCGATCGTGATATCGAGCTTGCCGTAGCCGTGTTCTTCGTCCGCGATGGCACGGCGGATGAGCCCGCTGATGTCGTCCTCGTTCAGCGGCTCGAACTGGAAGATCTGGCTGCGGCTGACCAGCGCGTTGTTCACAGCGAAGTACGGGTTCTCTGTCGTCGCGCCGATGAGTGTGACGATGCCGCGCTCGACGTCGCCGAGCAGGACGTCCTGCTGCGCCCGGTTGAAGCGGTGGATCTCGTCGAGGAAGAAGATCGTGCGTCGGCCATCGTACTCGAGCCGCTTGCGGGCCTGGTCGAGCACGTGGCGGACATCCTTGACGCCGACGGCGGCGGCGTTGCCCCGGTCGAAGTGGCGCTTTGTGTACCCGGCGATGAGTTCGGCGAGGGTGGTTTTGCCGGTGCCGGGCGGGCCGTAGAACAGGACGCTGGTGAGCTGGTCGGCCTCGAGCATCCGGCGCAGAAGCTTGCCCTCGCCCAGGAAGTGACGCTGGCCGGCGAAGTCGTCGAGTGTGCGCGGCCGCATGCGCGAGGCCAGCGGCTCGGCCTGCTTGCGTTTGGTCTCGCGTTCATCTTGCCAGAGGTCAGTCATAGGGGGATTGTAGGGGGCTATTCCCACAACGCGATGTGAAGCACACGAATGAACCGCCGGCGGCCTCGGGACGCCGGACGTCATGCGTCAAGACAAGCGGGTCGGTTCGGCGTCCGTAGGCCGCAGGCTGTTCGTGTTGTAGCATGTGGCGATGACGAAGCCAAAGGGCATCCCGGTCATGCTGAACGTCATGGGCTGGCGCGTGTTGATTGTCGGCGGTGGGGCGGTCGCGGCTCGGCGGGCCGCGGCGCTGGTGGATGCGGGGGCGGAGGTGACGGTGGTCGCGCCCGAGGTCGACGTGTCGGTCGAATCACTCGGGGTCGACATCCGGCGGGAGCGATTCGACCCCGATCATCTCGCGCTGGGGTCGTTCGCCCTGGTGGTAGTGGCCACCAACGACCCGGAGACGAACGAGCGCGTCAGTTTCACGCTCGACCATCTGCCTGACGCCCCGCTGTGCAACCGCGCCGACGACGGCGACGCAGGGGACGTGTCGTTCATGGCCAGCCACATCGACGGGCCGCTCACCCTCGCGGTCCACACCGGCGGTGCATCGGCGTCGGCCGCGGCGACGATCCGCGACTCGCTGGCGGAACAGCTCGACCCCGCATGGCCGGGCGTGCTGTCGGTCGCCCGTGAAACGAGACAAGCGATCCAGCAGCAGTTCGTCGATCCCGCGAAACGCCAAGCCATGCTCCGGCGTCTCACCGATGACGCAGCACTGGCCGCCTACCGCGCGGGCGGGGCCGAGGCGCTGCAAACCCATTACCGGGATATCATGCAGGGCTTGGCCTGACCCCGACCCGCACGTGCACCTGACCCGATGACCGATGCCGCTACCAGCATCCCGCTGATCCTGATGACCGCGTTGAGCGCCGGCGCATCGCTGATCGCGATCAGGCCACTGCGTCCCGAAACGCAGAGCAAGGCGGGCTCGGGTTCGTCAGCTATCCAACACCTGTTCGTCGGCGCAGTCGCGCTGGGCTCAATCACGGTCCTCATCGTCCGCTGGCTTGGCCTGCGTCAGTCGTGGAGTCCGGTCGAGTCGCATGTCGATGGCCTGCTGCTGATGTGCGCGCTCTTCGCCGGGGCGGTGCTGTTTATCCAGCGAAGGCCCAAGCTCCGCGGGCTCGCGGCGTTTGCGCTGCCGTTGCTGACGCTGATGCTGCTCTGGGCGGTCTGCGCTTCGCTATGGACGTATCGGCCGTTCAATCTCGCGTCGATCGCCTCGGCCTGGCTGGTGTTCCATACCGTCAGCACGTACATCGGCCTGCTGTCATGCGCGATCGGCGCGATCGGCGGGGCGATGTACCTGTACATGCAGCGTCGTTTGAAAACCAAGCAGGCATTGCCCGGCCGACTCGCGAGTCTCGAAACACTCGAGACCCTCATCATCCGCACCGCGACACTCGGTTTTGTCCTGCTCACGCTGTCGCTGCTGTCCGGCGTCATTCTCATCACCCGGAACGACACCCCCGATGCGACCCCGCTGGGGGCGGACTGGTGGCTGTCGCCCAAGGTCATCCTCGCAACCCTCGCCTGGGCGGTGTACGCGCTGCTGATGAACGTCCGGCATGCAACAGCGTTCCGGGGGCGCCGCGCCGCCTGGCTCGCGATCGCGGGGCTGGTGCTGGTGATCGCGACGTACGGCGTGGTCGAGGCGATCGAGAAGCGGGAGGCGGCGGCGGATTCCACGGCCGTCCGTGTGTTCAACAGCCGTTGCTTAGATCGCGCGCCTGGGTGCCACACAACTGCCCGAAGGGCTGCTGTGTGCGAGCGTACCTGGACGGCTGTCGCCCTGGCACACAGCAAGCCCGCGTACGGGCCGGTTGTGTGGCACCCGAAGTGGTCACCGCCATCAACCGGCCGGGCCGGCAAGGGGGTGACATCATGCGCCTCCTGATGGTCGGTCTTAACCACAAGACCGCCGACGTCGCGTCACGCGAGGCGGTGGCGATGGACGCTGGGCAGGCCGGGGCGCTGCTGCGTCGCCTGCGCGAGCGCTACGCCGCCGCCGAGGCGGTGTTGATTTCGACGTGTAACCGCACGGAGCTTTACGTCGCAAGACCGGTCCACGCCGAGCCTGACGCGGAAGGCGTACGCCGGCTGCTGGCCGAACAGAGCGGGGTTGCCTATGAAAAACTCGCCGCTACGACGATGCATCGTGAGCAGGAGCAGGCAGCGCTACACCTGTTCCATGTCTGTGCCGGGCTGGACTCGATGGTGCTGGGCGAGCCGCAGGTGCAGGGGCAGGTCCGCCGGGCGTACGAACTCGCGCAGGACCAGGGCACGGTCGGCCCCGTGCTGCACCGCCTGTTTCAGGGCGCGGTCGCGGCGGGCAAGCAGGCACGCAGCGAGACGGGGATCGATGCCGGCCGGACCTCGGTGAGCTCGGTCGCGGTCGCGTTTGCGCGCAACATCTTTGACCACTTCAATGACAAAACGATTGCCGTCATCGGCGCGGGGGAGATGATCAAGGGCGCGGCGCATGCTTTACTGCGTGAGCGGCCGGGTCGGCTATGGATCGTCAATCGCTCGCCCCAGCGTGCTACAGACCTCGCGCAACGGCTTGCCGGCCAAGTCGAGGGCGATACGCAGATCGCGCCTCGGCCATGGGCGGACCTTGACGCGTTGTTGATCGAGGCCGACATCGTCGTGAGCTGTACGGGCGCGAATGAGCCGGTTGTTCGGGTCGACCGCTTCAAGCCGCTGCTCAAGCCTCGCCGCAATCGGCCTTTGTTTCTGATCGACATGGCCGTGCCGCGCGACATCGACCCCGCGATCGGCGCGATGAACAACGTGTACCTGTACAACCTCGACGACCTCCAGCAAGCAGTCGGGGTCACGACCGACGACCGCCACGCCCAGCGCGACCGCTGCGAGCATCTGCTAAACGCGGCCTGCGCCCGCTGCATGGGCGAGATCCGCCACCGCGACCTCGGCGCGCTCGTGAAGCAGCTACGCACCCGCCTGAACACCATCGCCGACGAAGAACAGCAACGCACCCAGCGCAAGCTCGCTGCGCAGGGCGTCGCCAACGACCGCCACGACGCCGTGATCCGCGAGCACAACCATCGGCTGATCAACAAGATCCTCCACCTCCCGCTGTCGCAGCTCGACCGCACCGACCCGGATGCCCCGCTGGGTTTCTACGCCGCGGCGCTGCGTCGGCTGTTCGATCTGGAGGACGAGCCGACGCTGCCGGTTTCTACCGACAATCCGCACGATGCGCCGCCGCCCGCCGGCAGCTCAACCCTCTGATAGGCACACCGCATGATGTTCTGGCTGACGCTTTTTCTGACGCCGTTTCTAGCCGACAGCGCAGTTGCCGACGCGGGACCTCCGCCCGCCACACCCCCGATTGTCGCGGCCTATGCGCCCCACGGCCGAGGCGACTGGGCGGTTGATGAGTCGCTCCCGCTGACCGACATCCTCTACTTCTCGGTCGAGCCGACAGCCCAAGGCGGCGTCGAGACACGTCGGCTCTCCGAACAGGTTGGCGAAGAGATCACGCGGCTGCACGAAGCCTATGCAGACCGCGGCGGGGTCCGAGTCTTGCTCTGTGTCGGGGGCTGGGGACACTCGCGGCACTTCGCGGCCGTGACCGCTGACGACGCGTTGCGGGCGAGTTTCATCGTGGAACTCGCCGCGCTGTGCGAGGTGTACGGCTTCGACGGCATCGACTACGACTGGGAGCACCCGCAGAACGCAGCGCAGCTCGCCGACTACACCCGTCTGATCGTCGAGACCGCCGCGGCGCTGCGCCCCGACGGCCGAATCGTCACGGTCGCGCAGGCCGGCTGGCAGGACCTCGGGCAAGACGCCTACAACGCGCTCGACCGTGTGCACCTGATGTCATACGACCACAACTTCCCGCAGGCGACGCTCGAAACGTCGATCGCCGAAATCGAGCGACTCATCGGCTGGGGATGCCCGCCCGAGAAGATCGCGCTGGGCCTCCCGTTCTACGGCCGAAACGCCGAGCGCGACGCCTTGCCTTATCGCGTGTTGGTCGAACGCCATACGCCCGATCCGGCGGCGGACGTTGTGGCCGGCTACGCGTGTAACGGCCCCGAGACGGCCAGGGCGAAGGCCCGCTACGCACGGGAGCAGGGCCTCGCGGGGGTGATGGCCTGGCAGGTGTACCAGGACGCCGAGGGCGAACACTCCTTGCTAGCCGCGATCGCCCAAGAACTCGCCGAGTAACCCGGCGGCATGTGTTCTCCAACGCAACGCCGCAGATTCTTCTTGCAATCTGATGGCGGATTCACCATCATGGGATTCCCGCCCCAACTCTCCGGAACCCCAAAGGGAATCACGCGATGCTGCACAAGCTTTACCCGTGCCTGATGACTTTCACCGCCTCGGCCGCGCTGTTCGCGTGTACCGCGACCGCGCCGCCCGCCGCCGCGGGCCCGACGGATGACGAGCTCGGCGACCTGGCCGAGCCCCTGCAGACGCGTGTGACGACCGAGTTTCTTGATACGCCGATGGACCGCGTCGCTGAGTACTTCCAGCGTGAGTCGGGCGTTACTTTCGTGCTAGACCCGGAGTGGGACGCGGTGGTCGAAGACATCCCCGTTTCGCTGAACCTCGACGACCAGACCGTTTACGACGCGCTCGAACTGGTTGCGCTCGCGACCGATGTCGACTGGGTCATTCGCGGGCAGGTCGTGATGATCTCCACTGACACCGAGATCATCCGTCAGCGCGTGGTCAGCGAGACATACAACCTCCGCGGGCTGATGGTTCACATCCCGCAGTTTGACAACAGCCCGGAGATGGACCTGGACGAATCGCTCTCCAACACCAACTCTGGTGGCAGTAACAGCGGCGGCAGCGGCGGCGGTGGTGGTGGTGGGGGCAGTTCCTTGTTCGGCAGCGACGCCGACGTCCGAAACGTTGCGAGCTACGAGGAGTTTTTAGATTTGGTCATTGAGTTGGTTCAAGACACTACCGGCTCGCAGCAGCTCTGGCTCGACGAAGTGTTCACGATACGCAGCGTGCAGAGCACGCTCATTGTCCGTGCGACACCCGAGGTGCAGGAAGAGGTTGCCGACATCCTGAACCAACTCGACCGGTCACTCTCCCTCATGCTCGCGGTCGAGGCCCACTATCTCGTCGTCCCACGCTCGGCCATCGACAAACTTGAAGGCAACTACATCCTCAATCAAGACGATTGCAACGACTTTCTTGAATCTCTAGACAACGGTAACGTCCGCCGACTCGGGTCGATGCGTACGGTATGCCACAACGGCCAGCGTATCTTTACCTTCTCCGGTGAAAATACGGGCTTTATCAGCGACGTCGAGCCCATCCCGGACACCGCCGGGGCCGACCCGACCATCAGCGTCTCGCGCAGTGGAACTATGACCGATCTGACGCCGACCGTCGCCTTCGACGGTGAGCATATCGAGGTTGCAGTCCGTTCCGACATGGTGCACGCCGTCGATATCGAAACGACGCCCGTGCCCGTCGCGGCTTTGGGGGACGATGGTGAAGGGGATGGCCGAGTCGGCGAGGCGCAAGTTGGGCTTGTCAGCCAGCGGCTCACGCGCTTCCGCACGAACGTTCGCGTCTTGAATGGCGGTGGCGTCGTCCTGGCCGCTTCGACCAACGCGTTCGAGGATATCGACACTGATCAGTTCGAGGTCATCCTGCTCCTCCGCACGCACATCCTGACCGATGACAACGACGAATAGATCGACGGTCGCTGCTCTGCACGCTCACCCAATAGCCGCGTTGCTACGCAACGCCGGTGCCTGACGTGTTGCTTGTTCCGCCGCGTTACGCCTCGGCCTTGTCCTGCTCGAACAGCGCCTTCGCCTCGGGCTTGCAAAGCACCATGATCGTGAAGATCCCCAGCACCATGCCCAGCGGGATGTTCAGGCAGTGGATCCCCGCGATCACCATGCAGAACACCCGTCGGCGGTGACGCATCAGGTCACGCGCGGTCAGCACCGTCAGCAGCGTGAGGGTGCCGGTGAGGAGCACGACGAACACGCCGGCCCCGAATAAAACCCATCCCAGCAGCGTCGGCGGCATCGCGTTGGGGTCGGCCTGGCTCTGCTGCACCAGGTCGGCGGGCGGGTTGGTGACGAGGAAGAGCCCGATCCCGGCATACACCAGCCCGAAGAGGACGCTGAGCAGCTCCAGCCCGGCGTAGACCCACGTCAGGATGCCCAGCAGCCGGACATGCTCAGCCACCTTCTGCCGGGGGTTGCTTGCGGGCGGGGCGTACCCGGTGTGGGTGCGTACCCCCATGGCATGGCCGGCGGACGTCGTCGGTGTGGCCTCGATACCGAAGGCGGGCTCGCGGGGCGGCTCGGTGGGGGGGTGGTCCTGGTCCATGGGTACAGGGTATCGGCTGATTTGCCCGTTTGGCTGGGAAAAGCGGGGCCTGCCGCCGCAATCCCGGCATTGCCGATCCACGCCGCACCGGCTACACTACGTGGCTCGCCAACGCCGCCCGGCCGGGGCTCCGCCGTGGAGCCAGCCGGACCCAGGCCCCGCCGATCCGCGAGTCGGCGGGAGATACCGGGCGGCAAGCACCCTACAGCCCAGACGCCTTGAAGCGTCCCACGGGCAGGAGACCCTCGCGATGTCTGACGCCGAAACCACCCACCTCTACGAAGGCCTGTTCCTCATCGACCAGGGCGCACTCGCCAGCGACCCCGCCGGTGCCGTCCAGCACGTGCAGGACATGCTCGACCGTGCCGAAGCCACCACCCGCGTGATGCACAAGTGGGAAGAGCGCAAGCTCGCCTACCCCATCAACGGCCAGAAACGCGGCACGTTCTTCCTCGCCTACTTCGACGCCCGCCCCGCGCAGATCGCCAACATCGAACGCGACTGCAACCTCTCCGAGCAGGTCCTCCGCGTGATGATGACCCGCTGCGACTTCATGGGCGAAGAAGAGATCGCCCGGGCGCTCGCCGGCGAACCGCTGCACAAAGAAGAAGAGCAGCCCGCCGAAGCCGCAGAAGCCAAGGCCGAGACCGCCGACGCCTGATCCCGGCCACCGCCGTCGATCCACTGATTGCTGTGCGACACACCTGTCGCGTACACGTACCTCCCTTACCAAGAAAGGCACAGCACCATGGCCGCCAACTTCAACAAAGTCATCCTGATGGGCAACCTGACCCGCGACCCCGAGATGCGCATGCTGCCCAGCAACATGCCGGTCGCCTCGTTCGGCCTGGCCGTCAACGACCGCTTCAAGAACAAGCAGACCGACCAGTGGGAAGAGCGCCCCAACTTCATCGACTGCGAGGCCTTTGGCCGGACAGCCGAGAACATCGGCAAGTTCTTCAGCAAGGGCAAGCCCATCTTCGTCGAGGGCAAGCTCCGCTTCGACCAGTGGGAAGATAAGCAGTCGGGGCAGAAGCGATCGAAGCTCAAGGTCGTGGTCGATACCTTCCAGTTCGTCGGCGGGCGCGACTCCGGCGGCGGGCAGGGCGGTGGCGGATACAACCAACAGCAGCAGGGCGGCTGGGACAGCAGCCCCGCCCCCGCACCCGCCGGCGGCCACGAGCCGGTCAACGAAGATGATATCCCGTTTTGAATCAGGCTTGCCGGCTTGAGGCATGAGTGTGTGTCCCTGACGCACGCCTCACCCCTCAGGCCTCACGCCTCTCCAACCCGCTGGTGTACCGCCGGCCGCACGTCGCGGCCGGGCCGACGCCTAACTTTGCTCCTCCAAAGGACAGCACGATGAAAACAATCGAACTCCTCCTCCTCGACACCATCGAAAACCTCGGCATCATCGGCGATGTCGTCAAGGTCAAGCCCGGCTACGCCCGCAACTACCTCCTGCCCCACGGCCTCGCGGACGTGCCCTCGGAAGAAAAGATCCAGGAACTCGCCGCCCGCCGCGCCGAGGTCGAGGCCGAGCTCAAGAAGCTCCGTGCCGAGCAGGAGACCATGATCGAGAAGCTCGAGACCTACGAGCTCACCCTCGAACGCGCCGCCAACGAGCAGGGCGCTCTGTTCGGCGGCGTCACGCAGCACGACATCGCCGAGGCCCTGCGGGCCGAAGGCTACGCTGTCGAGGACCGCCACATCCGCATCGGCGAGCGCATCAACCGCCTCGACACCTACACCATCCCCGTGCAGGTCGCCAAGGACCTCAAGGCCGAGATCAAGCTCTGGGTTGTCAGCGACAAGCCCATGGAAGTCGAGGAAGAGAACGACGAGGCCGAAGGCGAAGCCGCCGACGAGCAGCCCGCCAAGCGCGAGCGCGAGTTCAACTCGCCTGTCAACGCGATCGACGGCGTGGACGAGTAAGCCACCGCACAACGCTACGAATATTCAACCCCAAGGCAGGGCGGCTTCAGCCGCCCTATTTTTTGCGCGCACAAACCACCTCATACAGCGCGGGCGTCCCCGGGATCACCGAAAACCCCACCCGCTCCTCCACCACAAACCCAAGCTCTTCCAGCACTGGCGCGTAGTCATATATAGGATGCAACGCACACATCCCCAGCCCCCACCCCGCCACGTTCACCGGCCGGTAGTACGCCGCGTGAAAGTAGCGTTTGGCGGAACCCAACCACGAGCCGCGACCGTCAGGGAGCGGAACCTGTCCCGCATTCATTCCGGGTGGTTGGTCCGCTCCCTCATGGTCGCGGCTCGTGGATCGCGACGTGCCGGTCGCCGCGAAATCCGCCACCACCATCCGCCCGCCCGGCTTCACATGCGCCGCCGCCATCGCCAACACGCCCGGCATGGCCTGCGCCTCAAACACGTTGAAGAAGAAGTGCCCGCACACCCAGTCAAACCCACCACCCCCGGCAGCCTCCGATCGCTCCGCTGCCCGCAAAGGCTCCTCCACAATCGTCACCCGATCCGCCCATGGCGCTAGCCGCCGCCGCAGCCGCCGCGCCATCGCCCCGCACGGCTCCACACACACCACCTCAATACCCGGCTGCGTCGCGCACGCCACCGCCACCTCGCGCCCCGTCCCCGCCCCGACATACAGCACCCGGTCCCCGGGCCTCAGCCGCGCGACATGCCACCGCTTCGCCCGCCCGATCGCCCCCAGCGAATAGGCCGACGATACCGCGTCGTAGCACCACGCGATGTGGCCGTAGCGAACGCTCATCCGGTTCCCGCGTCGAGGTATAGCCGCCAGTGGTCTGACTCGGCGAGTTCCTTCAGAACGCGATTGCGCTCAGACAGGAACCGCCGCATGTACCGCGTCAGAAACAACCGCTCGGCCAGCCACCCCAGCGGACCCAGCGGCGCGGTAAACACGAACTCGTCTGTCATCAGCGTGCCGCCGTCGGCCTCGGCGAAACGGTGGGTATGCCGCATCTCTCTAAACACCCCACGTACCATGGTATCCTCAAAGAGGTGTGGACGATCGAAGCGCGTGACCTTGACCGTCAGCCGTTGCCGGGCCCCAAGGTGCCGGGCTTCCCACGTCACCGTCTCCCCCAGCCCGATCAGCCCAGCCGTCCGTCCCGCGACCGCCCGTTCGCCCGTCCCGCCGGCGCTGTCCACGTGTGCATCGATACTCCGAGCCAGGTCGAAGACCCGCTCGAGCGGCGCGGCAATCTCGGTTTGGATGCGGATCGTTGGCAAGCGTTAGTTCATTTTCCATGCGGGCCGACCAGCACCATCGGCGGATTCACAATAGCCCGCTGTGAATCCGCAGCGAGGGCGCGACCCGGGAGTGTTAGTTTCGCCGTGCCGTAATCATGGCGTCGGCGCGTGCGGCAGTGCTCTGTAGGGAGAAAAAGAGGGGGGGTGACTCCGGGCAGTGAGCGATTACGCACGGCAGATCCGGATTTACCCCGCCGTGGTGCGCCGTTGGTGCACCGCCTTCATATCAATGATCTGAGTCTTCTCGTCTTCGGGGTACTTGATCCGGCTGTGGTACATCGCGCACAGGGATTTCGTGACCGCCTGCTCGATGCGGGAGAGGTCTTGCAGCGTGAGGTTGCAGTCGTCGAACTGGCCGTCCATCAGGCGTTTGTTGGACATGGTCTTGACCAGGGTCTCGAGCCGGCTGGCGTTGGGGTCGTCCATCGCGCGGGCGGCGCCCTCGACGGCGTCGCAGATCATGAGGATCGCGGCTTCCTTGGTCTTCGGCTTGGGCCCGGGGTAGCGGTACTCAAACTCGCTGGGCTCGGGCTGGTCGTCCTGCTCGGTGCGTTTCTTGGCCTCGGCGTAGAAGTACTCGACCAGGGTCGTGCCGTGATGGCTCTCGATGAAGTGGCGGATGACGGGGGGCAGGCCGAACTCCCGGGCCATCGCGACGCCGTCCTTGACGTGGCCGACGATGATGAGCAGCGACATCGCGGGGGTGAGTTTGTTGTGTTTGTTGGGGCCGCCGGCCTGGTTCTCGATGAAGTACATCGGCTTGATGGTCTTGCCGACGTCGTGGTACATCGCGCCCACGCGGCAGAGCAGCCCATCGGCGCCGATGGTGTCGGCGGCGGTCTCGGCCATGTCGGCGATGCGGAGCGAGTGCTGGTACGTGCCGGGCGATTCCTGTGCGAGCTGCTTGAGCAGCGGGTGGCTGGCGTCGTTGAGTTCCTTGAGCGTCATCGCGGTGGTGACGTTGAAGGCGCGTTCGATGAGGGGGAGGATGCCCTGGACCACGAGCCCGGCGAGGAACCCGGAGAAGAAGGCGAGCCCGGCGTCGATAAAGATGAGCCAGGGGAGGCCTTCGAGGTGGACCGGTCGGGTCGCGAAGCCGACGATGGTGGCCGCGCCGGCCATCGCGAGGCCCGCGTAGATGCCGACGATGACGAGTTTGGATCGGCTGCGGATATCACGGAGCTGCATGACCGCGACGCCGAGCCCGGCGACAACGATGAGCGTCGACGATAGCGGCATGCGGAGCGTAATGCCTTCGAGCAGCGCAAGGATGACGCCCATCGCCAGCGCGAACCGCTGGTCGTAGGCGATGGCGAGTACGACCGACGCAAAGAGTGCGGGGAAGGTGAAGGCGAGCACCGTGAACTCGGGCTTGATCGCGGCGGTGGTGATCGACGCGGCCAGGCACAGGAGCATGAGCCCGGTGATGGCGAGGCCACGCATCGGGTTGGCGACGATGCGTGGGGCGTAGACAAAGAAGTAGGCCCACATCCCCGTGGCGATCATGAGGATCAACCCAAGCAGCCCCAGACGCGGGAACCATGCTTCGCGGGTGGAGCGGGTGTCGAGATAGGCCTGGTGCTCGGCCTCGACAAGCGCGAGCTGTTCGGTCGTCAACTCGTCGCCCATCGCAACAAGAACCCGGCCCGCGGGCAGCTCGATGCGGCGCGGCTGCACGGAGTCGGCGGCCTGCTGCTGGGCGGCGGCGGTGTCGGTTTCGCTGTAGGTGTAGGTCGGGCCGATCAGCGACATGAGCTGATCCACCATCAGCGCCCTGAGTGGTGCGCGGAAACGGTGCAGGATCGCCGCGAGTTCTGCCCGGACGCGCTCGTCGTCCTGAAGGGTAATGATGCCGCGGCCTTGCTTGACGCGTGTCGCGACGCTGGCTTCACGGGGGTCGGGGTGCGTGAAGGTCAGCCGCGTCGGCTCGCCCGTGAGGCGTTTGGCGGAGAGCAGGTCCTCCTGCGTGATAATCGCCGTGTCGAAGAGCGAGCGGACGGCCTCGGCGGTGTTCGTGCGCCAGAGGGCGGTGGGTTCGCCGGTGACGGTGTCGATGTTGCGTTTGAGCTCGTCGAAGATTTCTTCGGTCAGGCCAAGCTCGGTGCGGGTCTGCACGTCGAGGTCGGCGTAGGTTTCTGCGTCGCGTACGATCGCGGGCAGCAGCGAGAGCTCGGACTCGATCTTGCGTTTGAGCGGTTCGTTGAGCTCGAACTGCGGAAGCACAGCACCGGCGCGTTGTCGGCGATCGAGCAGGGTCGCGTCTTCGTCGATGATCTCGAAGCCCACCCGGCTGACGATCGGTTTGACGGCGAGCTGCCCCGCCTCCAGGGGGCGTTGGCTGTCGAGCATCGGGAAAGCGATGAGCGACGCGATGGCAGTGAAGCCCAGGACGAACAGCGCGGCCCAAGCGACCTCGCGACGGCTCAGCAGATCGCGCCAGGCCGCCGTGGGCTTGTGCAGGTTACGTCGAACCTCGCGTCGTCGTGCGGTAGAGGATTTGCCGTTAGCCATGCGGAGCACTGCGTGGGGGCGGTTGGCCGGGGCGGCGCCCGACACCCTGCGTCGTCGCGGCAACGGCCGCTTGTCGTCTTAGATTATCGACCAGCCAGGGGGCCGACTCTTCGACCGATATTGTACCCTGCCCGGTCGATGAAAACCGCATTACCGGGGCGAATTGACGGGAAAGATATCTTTCATAACCTGCTGTACGGACGGGTCTTGTGGTTGGCTGTCTTGTTCGCCGTAGGCCTCGACGACCCGCTGGACCAGGGAGTGGCGGACGATGTCGGCACCATCCAGGGCGCACATCGCGATGCCCTTGATCCGTCGCAGCCGGCGGATCGCGTCGATCAGCCCCGAGTCGCGGGGGTCGTCCAGGTCGATCTGGCTCGTGTCGCCCGTGACGATCAGTTTCGAGCCGTGGCCCATCCGCGTGAGCAGCATGAGCATCTGGCTTCGCGTCGTGTTCTGTGCTTCGTCGCAGATGATGCAGGCGTCGTTGAGGGTTCGGCCACGCATGAACGCGAGCGGGACCATCTCGATCAGGTCGACCGCCATGAACCGTTCGATCTGCTCGAAGGGCATCATGTCGTGCAGCGCATCGAGCAGCGGGCGGAGGTACGGGTTGACTTTTTCCTGCATCGTGCCCGGGAGGAAGCCGAGCTTCTCGCCCGCTTCGACGGCGGGGCGGACGAGGACGAGTTTGCGCACATCTCCCCGCTTGAGCATGGACACGGCGACCGCGACGGCGAGGTAGCTCTTGCCCGTGCCTGCGGGGCCGACGCAGAACGTGAGGTCGTTGTTCTGGATGCTTGAGAGGTAGTGCCGCTGGCCGGCGGTGATCGGCTTGACGCGTCGGCCGTCGAGGTAGACGTCGAGGGCGTGGGGCTGCATCCCATTACGCATGGGCTCGTCGCCTTGGGCGGCGGGACGGGTTGCCCGGCTGGCGTTGCTGCTGGCTGCGGCGATGAGTTCGAGGAGTTGTTCGTGCGAAACCGGCCGGTCGTGACGCGCGGCTTCGCCCAGCCGGTCGATCACATGCGCGGCCCGGCCGACGGCGTCGGACTTGCCCGACAGGCGGAGCGCATCGCTGCGCGCACTGATCGCGATACCCAGCGACTCGCGGATGATCTTCAGGTTACGCTCGCTGGGCCCGGTCACGCCGATGCGCTCGGGGCCGTCAGGGATTTTGATGGTGAGTTCCATGGGTTCCTTGCTTCGGGCATCAATCTCGCGGCAGCCTGACGTTCCAGATGCGGGCGAGTTCTTCGCGGGTGGTCTGCACCATGGATCGGCCGTCGGGGAAGAGCCAGCGGATCATTTCGCCATTCGCATCAAACTCCATGGCCTGCTCGGCGAGGTCGATGGTGGGGCGGATGTAGACGATCTTGCCCCCGCCGTTGCGTGGCTCGACGCGCATGACACGGATCGCCAGGCGCGACGACTCGGGGTGGTACACGAAGAAGCCGTAGGTTTTTTCCTCGGCCGGGAGCATCGCGGGCAGCAGCAGGGCGTCGACCTGTGAGAGGTAGCCGCGTTCAGGCGTCTGCCATTGGAGCGTGCTGAGGTCGCCGGAGAGCGCGGAGCCCGGCGTTGCGGCGGGGAATCGCAGCCTGCGCCTGGGGTCGCGCTCGCGTGCCAGCACATACTCGGCGATCTGACGCGGCGGCGTGCCCTCACGCACGACCTGGATCCGGTTGAGGCGTTGCCGGCTGACCGTCCCTTCGCCGACGGTAAGGTCGTCGCGCACGCCGGTCTCGACCCAGATGCCTTCGTCTTTCCCGAAGCGGCCTTCGCCAGGCTGGCGCAGCTCGGTGCGGAAGTTCCATAGTTCCTGGATGTCGGTTTCCTGGTCGGCATCGACCCACTCATGCAGCAGCGTGATCTCCGAGCCTTGAGCGCGATAGAACGACTGGATCACGACGGCGTTGCCTTGGACGCCGAAGCTGTCGATGCCGTCAAGCCGGGCGTCGGGGTCGCGTGTTTCCCTGCGGCGTGTTTCGAGCAGTTGTGCGTAGTAGTCATCGTCCTGGTATCGCTGCCAGATGCGCAGGTACCCGATGTCGGGGTCTTCGACTTCGCCGTTGCGCCCCGGACGCAGTTCGCGGATGCGGTAAAGCCGGTCGGGCTTCATCGCGGCGAGGCGGTCTTCCTGAGTGAGTTGTGCCATAAACTCGTCGCCCGCCGCCATCCAGGAACGCAGGCGATCGCGGACCTCTTCGGAGGTTTCGATTTCGATGCTATGCAGCATCGACTCGAGGGTGCAGGTCCCGGCTTCGGCGCTTTCGAGTGGGCATTCCAGGCGGAGGACGATCACGTTGTACGGGTCGAGTTGAAGCAGCGCCACGCCGTAGAGCCAGGGGACATCGCCCTCGCGTGGGTAGACCGCGAAGTAGTTGACATAGCCGATGTTGTCGCCGACCTCGACCCACTCGTGGAGTTCGGAGTTGATGATGTGTCGGTTGCCGAGCGATTCGAGCGCGGCAGTGAGGTCCGCGATGAGTTCGTTGAGCTTGAGCTGATGATGTTCGCTGAACGCGCCGCCGCCCGCTGCGCCGACGGTGCCGTCCTCGCGTTCGATATCGCGGTACAGCCGGCCGTCGGCCATCATGCCCTGGTGCGTTTCGAGGCTGATGCGGATATCCCCGGGGACGACCCAGCGTGCGATCGCACGGCCCGGCGGCTGCTCCATACGCAGCGAATCGATCGGCTGGCGGATCGAGAGCCCGTAGCGGTCTTCACTCCAGCGTGTGTCGAGCAGCCACTCGTCCGGGTTGGCCGCGGGGTCTTCGTCGCGGCCTTCGACCTGGCCTTGCGCCATCGTCGCGGGCGCAAACGACAGCAGCACTACCAAGGCTAGAAACAATGTCGTCGGCGAGCGGAACAACAAGCGGTCGGGCGTCATGCGTTACATCCAAGCAGGGTTCAGCGGATAACGCGAGATTATACCCTGGCCGGGTTGGAGATCATCTAAAAACTTAGAGGTTTCGATGGCCCTGATCCGGCCATGCGCATCACGGATGCTGACTCGCCCACAGCACTACTGCGGACCCTGGGCTGCGGTATTGTCAGGTGTGGCGGTGGCTTGAAACACAGGCGCGTCGGTCAGTGCAACGACCAAGAGAATGCTCACTGTCAGGACGAGCCCCATCACCACGGCGATCGCGATCTCGCGTTTGGACGGGTCAGCGATCAGGGCGGGCTTGGGCATCGCATCATGCTACGGCTTGCCGCGTGTGTCGGCAATACACCTGCCGATTACTACGCCGCACGGCGAGATCGTCTGCGCGAAGATCGCTTGCTGTCGGTGTACGAATAGTGGTAGCCATAGCGATAGCCGTACCGGTACCCGTAGCCTCGGCCGCGCGAGCGTGGGTTGTCGGTCGCGATCATGCCATGGACCTCGGCGTTGTAGCTCGTGAGGGTGCGCACGGCCTGCTCGATCAGCGGGCGCGGCGTGCGGCGCATTCGTGCCACGAGCAGCACCTCATCGCTTTGCGCACCGAGGATGCCGGCGTCTGCGAGTTCGAGCACCGGCGGGGTGTCGATGATGACGTGGTCAAACTTTGCCCGCAGCGCCTGGATCAGCCTGGCCATGCGTGGGCTCGAAAGGAGCTGGACCGCTTCGTCGCTGACGCGGTCGCCCGCGGTGATGACGTGCAGCCCGTTCTGGTCGATCCTGCTGATCGCCTCGTCGAGCGTGCATTCCCCACGCAGGTAGGGGATCAGCCCGGCCGGGTGATCGAGCCGGAGGAGTTTTTCAAAGGTCGGCAGCCGGAGGTCGCATTCGAGAATGACGGTCGTCCGGTTGCGCAGCTCGGCGAAGGCGAGGCCGAGGTTGACGCAGGTGATCGTCTTGCCCTCTTGGGGGGTTGCGCTGGTGATCGTGTGGACGATGTTCCGTTCCTGCTGATGCCGTGCAAGGATCGAGGTGCGGATCGATCGGTATTCCTCGGCCATCGACGACGCGGGGCTTGTTTTGCTCACCAGCCGATCGTCGACCTTCCCGGCCTTGTCGCGTCGCCAGAACTGCCACCACGGAGCGCTCTTGGGGGGCAGGATGATGCCTGCGGTTGGCGGGGCCGGCTCGGTGTCGAGCGTGTCGGGCGCAAAGCTCAGGGAACCGCTGTCTGCCGCGATCGGTTCGTCCGTGGCCTGTGGGCTGGGGAATGGCAAGGACGCTTGCTCGACAGGGGCGACGAGAGGTGTTTCGACGGTGGGCGATTCGCCGGATTGCGGCGGTGTGTCCGTGTCTTGGTTCTGCTTGTTGATGGCGTCAAAGATGTAGCCCATCGTTTTCGCCCTCCGTTTCAGGCCGACCGGTGATGGCCGAGTTGCTGCCGGGGATGATGCTGCCGACCCAGTCGCGGGTCTGGATCTTGAGTTTGAGCAGCGTGTCAGGCTTTTCAAGGTCCATGTACAGGAGCCCGCCCACGAGGATGAGGACGCCTGCCATCGCGGTGCCGTAGCACGGATAGAGCAGGTATCGGCGTGCCTTGCGTGCCCGGCGGTGCTTGTGCGTGATCAGTTCGCTGACCGATCCGAGTAGCGGTAGTTGCATCGCGTCGTTGAACTGGCTGGCGTTTCGGAACGAGTCGTCGGTGCGGTGCGCGAAGAAAACGCTTAGCGCGCCGCACGCACCGCCCAGGAACAAGGACGCGAGCATCGCCTGTGCCAGGTTCGGCGAGACCGGGCGGTGGGCAGATTCGGCACGGCGGATGAAAGTCAGCTGGACGCCGTGCTGCCCGCTCTCGGCGGTCTGCGACATCTCGACACCGCGAAGCCGGTCTTCCCAATAGGCGATATCGCGGTGGGCGGTTTGGACCGCGGCCTCAAGCTGGCGGTACTCGCTGCGCACGGGGAGGAGCTGTGTCGAGGATGCGTTAAGCTCGCCGATACGGTGGCGACGCAGAGCGACTTGTTCCCGCAAGAGGTCGCGGTCTGCCAAGACAGTCGTTCGACGGACCTCAAGCTCGGCGCGTTTGGGGTTGGGTTCGTGGCTGGTCGAGGTGATGACTTCGACATCCAACGCCGCGATTTCGTCGCGCACCTCCTGGGCCTGCTCACGCAGCGCGACCACGTCCGGGTGCGTCTCACGCATGCGGAGCACATCCACGTGCTCGGCAATATCGTCTTCGATCGACCGGAGCTTCTCGCTGAGCCGTTCCAGCTCGGGGTTGCGCCCGCGCATCACGGACGGCAGCGTCTCGGGCTCGGCCTCGATCGCCTCTTGCAGCGCGGCCAGGCGGAGGTCGGCCCCCTCGATATCCGTCAGCAGGCCGGAGAGCTCTTCCTGTGCGGCAGTGAGCTGGCTCTGGATGCTGTGCGGGTGCTCGGGGAGCAGCTCGGCATGGTCGATCTCAAACGCAAGCAGCTCGTTTTCGAGGGCCTCGAGGTTTTCGCGGTGCGCGTCGGCCTGAACACGGAAAGTGTCGGCCATCTTCGCCAGTCGGCCGGTGTGCTCGGCGCGGGTCTTCTCCATGTACGACTCGACCAGGCCGTTGACGACCATCGCCGCGACGTCCGGGTCGTCGAGGACGAGCTCGAGCCGGACCTGTACACGCTGGGCGTCGGCGTATTCGCGGTGCACGACCAACTGCTGCATGACCTTTTGCCGAAGGTCGACGAGGTCAACGGGTGACTGGAGGTAGCCGCGTTCGTAGAGCTTGGGCTCAAGATCGTCAACGACGTTGGCGATGGCGGGGCCGCTGGCGATTTCTTTCATCAGCGAACCGGTCGGGTCCATGTAGGAGCTGACCGCGCCGCTGTTGGTCATCTCCATCAGGATCGGGTCGTTGCGCCGCTCGAAGTTCGCCGAGGCCTGGTACTTGCGTGGCAGCAGGAGGCAGACGCCAAGCACCAGCGCGGTCATCAAGAACGCGGGCAGTACAAACCGCCAGCGATGCTGCAGGGCGATATCCCACAGCTCGTAGATGGCGTTGGCTTGTTGTTCCTTCGTCTTGTTCATGGCTAAAACGCCGTGCGGTGTTCCGGGCGTCGTGTTCTGGTGTTAGTCGGTGCCGTAGGGGCGCTGTCCGGTCGCGGCCTGACCGATGTCGGCGGGACGCTGGACGGTTTCGAGGATCGGCTGCAGTGGCAGCAGCAGTTGCTGGAACGCGAGACCGACCTGGGCCATGCTGTTGGGCGGCACAAAGAGGATGTCGCCGTCTTCAAGCACGGCATTGAGCGAGGTGTCGCCATGCTGGATCATCTGATCCAGATCGATCGTCATCCGTGCGACCATCTCGCCGTCGGGGTTGGGCCGCAGGACCATGATCCGTGAGGGGTCGGCCAGATGCGTCGGGCCCGCCTGGGCGAGGGTGTTCAGCACGGTGTTTGAGCCGTCGAAGAAGTACGCGCCCGGGGAGGAAACCTGGCCGAAGACAAAGAACCGCTTGCTCGCGTAGCGGACGATCTGCACGTTGACATCGGCGTCTTCGTAGTAGAACTGCGCTTTCTCGATAAGCTCATCGCGGACTTCGTCGACGGTTCGGCCCGCGACTTCGACCGGCCCTAGCAGCGGAAGGTGCAGTCGGCCGTCGGGGCCGATCGTTTCTTTGTGCCCGTTGATTTCACGCACCCGGTAGGACGAGACCTGTACGACATCGGGCGGCCCCATGCGGTATTCGGTCAGGCCGTTGCCCGCGTTGGGTTGGCTGATGGTAAACGCCTCGAGGTCGGCGAATCGCTGCTGCTGGCACCCTGTGCTGGTGAGCAGGACGATCAACGCGGTCACGATGCCCAGCGGGAAACGCAGCGAGTGGAGTGTGTGTTGCAGTGTCATGACTCTTCTCCGATATCGCTTAGCAGGAGGAGCGGTCCCAGAACAACGGCAGGGTCATCACGATCAGCCGGAGGTCGAGCAGGATGGACCGGGTGCGGAGGTAGCTGAGGTCGAAGTCGAGCTTGCGTCGCATGCCGTCCATGTCGTTGGAGTAGCCGTTGCGGACCTGGGCCAGGCCGGTGAGCCCGGGGGCAACATGCAGGCGTTGCTCGAAGTCCGGCAGGGCGTCGCGCATCTGCTCGATGAGTTCGGGGCGTTCGGGGCGTGGGCCGACGAGCGACATCTCGCCGCGCAGGATGTTGATGAGCTGGGGCAGTTCATCGATATGGCTTCGCCGGATCCACTTGCACCCGCGGACGATGCGCGGGTCGTCGGCCGTGGCGAGCTGGGGCCCGTTGAGTTCGGCGTTGGGCCGCATGGTGCGGAGCTTCCAGATCAGGAAGGTCTTGCCGTGGCGTCCCGTGCGGACTTGCCGGTAGAACACGGGGCCGCCGTCGGTGCATTTGATCCACAGGCAGCAGCCCAGGAGCACAGGCCCCAGCACGACCAGTGCGACTGCGGCACCGAGCAGGTCGATCAGCCGTTTGCAGGCCTCGAAGCCTGCGCCCGGCGCGTGGTAGGAAGCATGTGGCCCAGGGGTGGGGGACCAGTTGGCCCGGGGTGTGTTGAGTACGGTCATGGCTCCGAGTCTCTGTGGAGGCCTACGAACCGTCCCCTAGCGGTATCGCGTCGAAATCCACAAGGGATATCGTCGTGCCGGGTGCATGGCTTAAGCCCTTTGTGCGGGTTATGCAGCGGCTACGGAGTCGCCGGTTTGGGGCGTCTGGGAACCGCGACGTTATCGGTGCCACAGGGACAACCCCAGCCGATTTCGATTGCAGATTTCGCCCGCGAAGCCCCCGTGTCTACGCTACAATCCCGCCCACAGGGTCCGTAGCTCAATTGGATAGAGCACCGGTCTTCGGAACCGACGGTTGGAGGTTCGAGTCCTCCCGGGCCCATGTGTGGAAAACGCCTAGAAATAGGCGTTTTTCTATGCGCGGGCTGCACGCCGGCGGTGGGGCGGTACGATGGTGTTGTACTTTTCAAACACTTTTCGATGCCCGCTCATGGCCCGCAAGAACGCCTCCAAGTTGAAGCCCCGGCCAGATTTTCCGCTCACGCCCCACGCCTCGGGTCGCTGGCGGAAGATCCACAAGGGCCGTCCACACTGGTTTGGGCCATTGGACGATCCCGAGGGGGCCGAGGCCCGCTACAGGCACCAGTGGCCCTACATCCTCAAGGGGCTCCGTCCGCCGCCGATGCCCGGTGAGGACGAGGACATCGAATACACCACGCTCAGGGACGCAATCAACCTGTTCCTCGAAATGAAGGACGGGCAGCGCGACACGGGTGAGCTCTCCGACCGGATGTTCCACGACTACACCACGACGGCCAAGCTGATTCTTGAGGCCGTGGACGGCAACCGGGACATCGAGAGCATTGACCTCGAAGACTTCATCCTGATCCGCAAGCGTTTGGCGAAGGACCGGGGGCTCGTTTCCCTGGGCAACCACATCACCCGGGCCCGCTCGATCTTCAAGTTCACTATCGACGACGGCATCCGGCGTGAGCCGCTTCACTACGGCCAGCGGTTCAGCAAGCCCAAGGCCAAGTCCTTGCGGATAGAGAAGCGCCAGCGGCCCGACAAGACGTTTACGGCTGACCAGTGCCGGCGGCTAATCGACGCCGCCCCGAACCCGCTGCGTGCGATGATCCTGCTCGGCCTCAACGCCGGCTACGGGAACCAGGACATCGCGGACCTGAACCTCGCCGACATCAAGACGGGTGAGCTGTCGGTCGCCCGCGGCAAAACAGGGGCCCCCCGTCGGGCGATGCTCTGGCCCGAAACAGTCGCGGCATTGGAGGCCGCGCTTGAGGTCCGTGGCACGCCGAAGCCCGAGGCCGAGAAAGCCGTGTTCGTTACGGCCTACGGCAATCGCTGGCGGCGCACAGCCGTGTCCGGGGCCGACGATGGCCACAAGCTCAAGATGAGCGACGCGGTGACACGGGCTTTCGTGCGGGTGCTGGACGAGCTGAAACTACGGGTGGACGGCAGGGGGTTCTACGGCCTCCGTCACACCTACAGGACCACCGTGGACTCGCTGAACGATCGTGCAGCGGTTGACCTCACGATGGGCCACGACGACCTACAGGACATGCGGGGTCGGTACGTCCGGCCCGAGAGTATCGACACTGCCCGGCTACAGGCCGTTGCCGATCATATGCGCGCGTGGCTGTTCGGGGAGGAAGGGGGTGAGGGCGAGTAAGGCGTCGCTAGCCAATCGACTCGACATCGCCGGCGACGTTCGCCGTAAAAAACAACCCCCGAGCGTGCTGTCACACGCGACGAGGGTCTAACCATCAGGCCGTAACCACTTGAAAGGAACACAGCATGACAGCTATCGCACATCATAACGCAATCACCCCCGTCTCCCCCACGGCCGACGTTCTGGCCGACCCCCTCCACACCCTGTCCCCAAGCCGCACGGAGCGACGCCGCGACGAAGTTGACCGCGCCGCCGCCGAGATCATCGACGCGGCCGAGGACGCCGGCTGGATCGTCACGCGGGACCGGGCGTTCTCCAACGGCGCAAGCCGTTACTTCGACACGCACCTGTCCTCTGGTGTCGCTGTGACGCTCCGTGTCGCCGACCACTGCCCGAGCCGGGCCTTGGGCGTCGCCGGTGATCGGCCGTTCGTGCTGGCCATCGTGAGCACCCCCGGCGGGCTCGCGCACGCGAAGACCTGGCTTGCCCGCATGGCCGAGCAGGTCGGCCGTGTGCAGCACGGGCAGACCCATCAGTGCCGTCTGCGGAAGGCGGTGGCCTGATGGACGGCAACACCATCTTTCAACGCATCGTGGAGTTCGACGACCTGTGCGAGCAGTTACAGCATCCACTAGGCGTCGATCCCAACCGAGAGGTGATTGGCGAGCTGCAAGCGCGTCGTGTTGAGCTTGAACGTCTAGGGCTAGACATCCACCCGTGCGTCGGGCTGTATCTCACCCAGGTCAACGCCAGATTGGGCGAGGTCTAGCGTTGGCTACACTACTCCTAACGCCGGCGCGGGTAGCTCCCGCATACGCACGGCCCGGCTGTACCGCCGCCCTTGGTGCAGTCGGGCCGGGCGACCGGCTCTACTCGAAAGGGCGGGCAATGAGTGATCTGCAGCATTTGGTTCATGGTTTTCTGGAGGCCTACGAGATCTATCGCAGGGATAGGGCTGCTGTTTGGGCTCACATGACCTCGATGGAAGAATTCAAGGCGCATCCAGATGGGGACGAACTGCGTCGACAAGAGTCTCGTGATTTGTCAGTAGCTATTGGGCAGGAAAATGCTAGCGCTCCAGTTTTCCGATCTGCCTGTGAACGTCTGGCTTCAGTACTAGGTAGGCAGGACTTGGCCGAGCCACTGTTTCGAGCCGCCCGATTGACAGAGACCGGAAGTATTCTGTCTCACAACATCGCGCTCATTATTGAACCTGTTTTGCCTGCGATACGCGCAACGGTATCGGCCAGTCCATCCGGCGGGAAGAGTGGTAAAGTCGTCAACTGGACTAAACCCGTCTTTCCGTCACACGCTGCAGGAGCCTGTGGCCTCAATGACTACCGCACAGAGCTGCACCCTGACGCGCGAATTGTGCACGAGCAAATCAACCCACCCAAGGGCCGCAAATACCGCTACGACTTAGACGCGATCGCCGAGTATTACGGCGACAACGCCGCCGACTCGCTTCGACCAGACGCCGAATAGCCGCAGTAGAGAGCATTAGCCGCAATAGCTGTGATTAGCCGCAAGAAACACGGTTCGGGCTGTTGCTGCGCCCACACCGAGGGAAGTAAAACCAAAACTCGCAAGCACACAGCAATGAAAGAGAGCCCTAGTCATGCCAGAGCAAACCCGCCTCACAGCCAAGCAATTTGCCGAACACATGGATGTGCCTTTGCCAAAGGTCTATGCGTGGATCCTATCTGGTGAACTCCGGGCGTTGGATGTTAGCCTGAAGCCCGGGTGCGGCAATCCCCGCTGGCGCATCCCCGTCGAGGCGATCAAGGAGTTTGAGGAGGCCCGGAGCAATCGCCAGCCGGCAGCCCCCCAGGCCGAGCCGGCTCCCGCCCGTGCCCCGCGTCGTCGCCCTTCTCGCCAGTACGTCTAGCCCGCGCATGAAAACGCCCCGCGCTGGCAGGCGATCGGGGCAAGGACGAACCCCATGATTGTATCAGACGCATCCCAACATCCAAGGCATCATGCAGCGCCGTCGCCGTTCAACCCCATCGAGCAGACCCGCCAGTCCCGCGACGCTCTGGTCGCTGAATTGGCCGGGCAAGGTGTGAAGGGCAACAACTGCCGATGCCCCGCCCGTGAACACGACGACAAGCACCCGAGCGCCGGCGTCTATCAGGGCGAGGACGGGGCCTGGCGTGTGAAGTGCCATAGCTGCGGCTTCTGTGGCGATCTCTTCGATGTGCGGGCTGAGCTGTCTGGCCAGAGCGTTGAGGACGTGCTGAAGGCGGAGCGGGAAAGCCACACCGGCGCTACTCGTAACGGAACGGCATCCACCGCGCGGATGACAGCCCCGGCGAAACCCTCGCCGTCCCCCGAGCCGGCTCTGCTCCCAGTCGATCCGGTGGACCTCGAGACCCTACGGCCGTTGGCCCAGGACCTGGGGGTGTCGTCCGACTCGCTGATGGAACTCGGTATCGCCCGGCATGACGACTGCTGGATCATCCCCGAGCGAGACGCCGGCGGGGCAATCATCGGCCAGCAGCGCCGCTACGACAACGGGGACAAGAAGCAGGTGAAGGGCACGAAGCGGGGCCTGACGTACAAGCACCCGTTTCCCGCCGACGAAGGCGCAACCCATGCGAACCCCGTCTTTATCGTCGAGGGCGCATCCGACACCGCGGCGGGCCTGGACCTGCGGATGCCGATCGTCGGCCGGCCGAGCGCTACAGGCGGAGTTCAACTGCTAGGCGAAATGCTCGCAGGCCGGCACGTCGTCATCGTCGGCGAGCATGACGACGGCGCGGGGCAAGCCGGGGCCGAGGCCGTCGCCGCCCAGCTTGCCGGCCCGTGCGCGTCGGTTCGGATCATCTACCCGCCGGCTGAGGCCAAAGACCTTCGGTCCTGGTACGCGATGACGGGCGGCTGCGACCACCAGACGCTTCTGGACCTTGCCGGCGATGTTGAGGCCGTTGAGTCGATCGAGCCGGCGAACACGGGTAAGTCCAAGTCCTCCCGGCAGGCCCCCAATCTGCTGCGGCTGTCTGACGTTGAGCCGACGACGGTCCGCTGGCTGTGGCCCGGCCGTGTCCCGCGAGGTCGGATGACATTGCTTGTTGGCCGGCCCGGTGGGGGCAAGAGCTTCGCTACTGCTGACTTCGCCGCTCGGGTGAGCACGGGCCGGGACTGGCCGGACGGCACGCCCTGTCCTGCCGGCTCTGTGCTGTTGTGCAGCGCCGAAGATGACCCGGCCGACACCATCGCCCCCCGGCTGATCGCGCACGATGCCGACCGCAGCCGCATCCACCTGATGACTGGCGTGAGGTATCAGCGTGACGACGGGAGCGAGACGGAGAAGGTGTTTACCCTTGCCGACATCGACCCGCTGCGGATGGCGTTGGAACAACTCGACGACTGCCGGCTAATCGTTGTCGATCCCGTAGGCAGCTACCTGGGCAGCGGGGCCGACGCCCACCGCGACAACGAGGTCCGTGGCGTGCTTGCCCCCCTGTGCAAGCTGGCCGAGCAGTACGACGCGGCACTGCTGGTCGTCGCCCATACCCGCAAGTCCGCCGCTACCCACGCCGACGACATGGCGCTGGGGTCGCGTGCCTTCACCGGCCTCGCCCGGTCAGTCCTGCACCTGATGACCGACCCCGACGACGACACCGACCGGCGGCGGCTGCTGTTGCCGGGGAAGAACAACCTCGCCGAGCAGCCAGACGGCCTGGCCTTCGACATCGGCCCCGGTGAAGCGGTGGACGAGGATGGCCAGCCCCGCCCTTGCATCCGATGGCACGACGGGACCGTGGACATCACCGCCGACGATGCGGTGAACCGCGACCCTGCGGACGAGAACAACAGGTCCACCGAGCGGGACGAGGCAGCGGACTGGCTGCGGCAGGCGCTGGCGGCGGGAGCCCGACCCGCTAAACACATCATCGAGGAGGCACGCGAGGGTAAGGGGATTGCCAAGCGGACACTCGACCGGGCCCGGAAAGAGGTCGGGGTTGACGCCTACCGGCCGGAGAACCCCGGGCCCTGGTGGTGGCGGCTGCCCAATGCCGAAGCACAATGCCACACCCCCCAAGGGCTGACAGGTGGCAATCTGGCAATGTGCCATGAAGGGCCTAAAAATGGCGATTTTGGGGGTGATTCTTGAGCAGGTTGCCACATTGCCACCTGTTCGGGGCGGGGTGGCGATGTGATCACCCCAGGGGCCTCGATTTTCTAGCGGCCCCTCGCACCGGACCACCGCCCCGTATCCGTCGCGCGTTTTTTCGACAAAAAAAGGAAAAATATATGGCGATCCTCAGACAGCCCCGACCCAAGACCGGACTCTCGAAGCGGCTGGCTGCTCTGTATGGCACCCGGAGTTGGAAGGCCTACCGGAAGCAGTTGTGTCGCCGGCGGCAACTGTGTGAGCGATGTCGCGAACGCCCGGCGGACCTGGTCGATCACATCGTCCCCGTCCGCAGCGGCACCGACTGGCCCGCCATGCTCGCGCTGTTCCACGACCGGGCGAACCACCAGGTGCTCTGCCGACCGTGCCACGACGCGAAGACGGCCGAGGATCGCAAGAAGTACCCGGAGACGTACCGTGTCAAGTAAACACCATCCCCGCGCACGCGGACCGCCAACCATGCTGCCTCGTAGCTTGACTTACTCCCCGTGCTTCAAAACCAACCTTGTTCAGATTTTCTTTTCATCTAAGAACCACTAATGACACCTAACCAACACTTACAGCACAACACGCCGGAAATCGCCGGCATCATTACCGCAACCGCGCTCGCCGAGTTCCGTAAACTCAGTGGGCTTGAGCAACAGCTCGCGATTATGGACGCGACGGACATCGACCATGAAGCAGCCGGCGTGATCGTCGATGCTTCGATCCCAACGATGAAGGTCGAGATCGACCCGGCCACCGGCCAGCGCACCGCGATTGAGCTCGACGGTAGCTTTGAATTGATCCCCGCCCAGGAGAACCAGGACTGATCCCCGATAGACGTGCGTGGTTCCGGAAGCCGATGCTTGACCGCCACAACATCACGCCTCACTGATTCGACGATGGGCGCGCGTCTGGTCCGATGATCGTCGCCGCTCGCTGCACCCCGACGTGAAGCTGTGCCTACGGAAGCCGATGCTTGACCAGCATACGCAAGCGTCACAGGCGAAACCATCACCTTCTGAAAGAACGGATTCGATATGAATCGAAATACATTCACCACTACCGGCCTGGCCACTATATCACTGCTCATGGCAATGGGGCCGATGAACGACGCCCCCCGCCAGCGGCCGAGCTACCTGACCGCCGAGGATGACCCGCAGTCTGCATGGGCCGTGCTGCACGAAGACCCGGACAACCGGAACCTTCGGCAGATCGACATGGTCCTGGGCGAGATCAAAGACGAGTTCGACCAGATCATGGCGATCAACCGGTCGGACCGGACGGAGCGCCAGCAGGCCCGACTCAACACCCTCACCAACCGGGCAACGAAGCTCAAGGTCGAGAGGGGGCAACTCGAAGCGACAGCCGGCACCACCGGCCGTGACATCGACAACGCGCTCCGCTGCGACGGCCCCGGCAACACCGAGTGGACCGACGACGCGGGCCGGCCGGTCCGAGTTCTCTCCAACACCCAGCGACTGACAGCCCACAACAGCTTCGCACCCGCCGGCCAAGACCCCATGCCTGGTGCTGAGGGCGTCCGCGTGGGCAACATGCTCCGCGGTGCCTTGACCGGCGACTGGCGCGGCGCTGAGGCCGAGCGTGATGCTTGGAACCTCAGCACCGACAGCGGCGGGAGTGTGATGCTCCCTGAGTCGATCGGCTCGCAGATCATCGACCTGGCCCGCTCGGGCTCGGCCGTGATCCGTGCAGGCGCGGGAACGATCCCGATGACCTCGCCGAAGATGCGGCTGGTCAAGATCACGGGCGACCCGGTTGTCGCCGGCGTGGCCGAGAACGCCGAGATTCCCGAAAGCGATCCGACGATCGCGGGGATCAACTTCACCGCGAAGAAGCAGGGCGTCCTCGTCCGTGTCAGCCGTGAGCTGTTGTTCGACAGCCCGAACAGCGGGTCGATGATCGAGGGCTTGCTTCGCACCATCATGGGCGCGAAGGTCGATGAAGTCGCCCTGAGCGGCGACGGGGTTGGCGCGAACCCGTTGGGTATCCTCAACACCGCCGGTGTCAACGACGTTGCGGTCGGCGGGGCTCCCGATTGGGATGACTTCCTCGATGCCGCCCAGGCGATCGAGGAGGCCAACGGGATGCCGGCGACGTCCGTGATGAGCCCGGGCGTCAAGGGCTTCCTCAACAAGCTGAAGGACACCGAGGGGCGGTATCTGTCGCCTCCTCCGTCGCTTCAGGACATGACGAAGCTGACCAGCACGAAGCTCGACGACACGGTCGCCACGATGGGCGACTTCAGCAAGGTGTTGATCGGCGTCTGGCGTGATGTTGAGATCGCTCTATCCGGCTTCGCGAAGGACGCCTTCGAGAAAGACCAGGTGTTGTTCCGCGTGCTTTGGCGTGGCGACGTGGCGGTCACTCAGCCCGGTCACCTGGCGAAGCTGACTGGGATCGCGTTGAGCTAAGTTTTCGTTGCATTGCAGGCCGTCTGGTTAGCGGCCTGCAGTTTCCTGCCCCCGCGCGAGTGTTCATCGGCCTCGCGCGGGGGGTTTTGGTGTCTTCCG
>JBCCWH010000030.1:0-34693 GCA_039193915.1 Planctomycetota bacterium | reverse complement strand
CCCCCGGCGGGGGCCCACCGGCCGCCGCACCCACGGGTTTTTTCTGCCCCACGCCGCCCCCCGCCCGTCGGCCGCCGGCTGTCCGAGGCGCTCCGGGCTTCACGGGAGGACTTGGGCAAGAACTGATGCGCCGGCGGGTGCTGGGCCGGCGGGCAGTCGTCAAACGCCATGATGATGTCCGCGCCGAGCTCGTGCTGCACCTGCATCGAGCGCTCGGGCGTGAGGTCGATCATCGAGCCGTCGAGGTGGCTCTTGAACCGTACGCCGTCCTCGGTGATGTCGTTGATCCCCGCGAGGGAGAAGACCTGGAACCCGCCCGAGTCCGTGAGCATCGGCCCGCCCCACCGTGTCCACTGCTGGAGCCCGCCCATCTTCGCGACCAGTTCGCTGCCGGGGCGCAGCAGCAGGTGGTATGTGTTGCCCAGGATGATCTGGGCCCCGGTGTCGCGCACCTGGTCGGGGGTGAGGCCTTTGACCGTCCCCTGCGTCCCGACGGGCATAAACGCCGGGGTATCGAAACTGCCGTGCAGCGTCGTCACCCGGCCCAGCCGGGCTTGGGAGGTAGTGTCCTGTTGGAGAAGCTCGTAGGTCAGCGCGGGCATAGCAGCATCTTACTGGCCCTTCTCACGCTCGGCCGCCTTTTGAATCGCTTCCGCGTCGGCCAGATCCTTTGCTCGGCCGACTTCCAGCTTGTTTAGCAGGAGGTGATCGCGTCCGACCACATTCACCGGCAAGCCCTCGATTGTCTCGACGACCCGCTTGCTCCAGGCCTCGCTAAAGGCCACCCCCCTGAACGTCGTCAAGATATCGATACGTGCCGGGGGTCTACCAAGCTGTAGGCCAAACCTTGGCAGAGCGAAGTCATCCTCATCAACATCCTTGAGGGGAGCCCCAAACCGGATCAGCGCACGCATGATACGCGCGGCATTTTCAGGCGTTGGACTAACCCAAAAGTCTATATCTTCGGTCGCACGAAACCTGGCGTGAAACGAAACCGCCCAGCCACCAATCAATAAATAGTCAACCTGTTCTTCGTTCAACAGGCATATCATGTCGCGGAAGTCGTCGTTGAGGATCTGTTCCATAGCGCAGCTTCCACATCGCACGGATCAAGGGCCAAGTCATATTCAACCGCTCGTGCGGCGACATCGACTCGCTCGGACTCTGCTCGTCCCAGTCACCCGTTGCATCGAACTTCGTTACCGTCCAGTCGGATCGATCCATCCCAACATCCTAGCAGGCGAAACCTGTGTTTACTCCTTCCGCAGCCGCTCGGTATCTTCCTTGAGCAGCTTCTTCTCCTTTTTCGTGAGCGAGTGCAGCCCCTGCTCGGAGACCTTCGCGAGGATGCGGTCGATCTCTTCACGGCTCGCCTGCTCTTGCTTGAGCTTGCGTTCGTGTCGGCCTTGGTTGTAGCCGTCCTGGATCGCCTGCGGGTTCAGGCGGTCGGCGAAGTTGAGCACGCCGGGCTTGCGGACGAGCAGGAAGCCGAGCGCCGCGCCGCCGAGGTGGGCGGCGTTGCCCCCGTCGTTCGAGCCGGCCAGCGCGGAGAAGAAGGAGATCCCCAGGAAGACCAACGCCATCGTGCGCAGCGACATGGGGATCGGTGGGATCAGCAGCATGACGCGCATCTTCGGGTAGAGCACCGCCGCGCCGATGAGGATGCCGTAGATCGAGCCCGACGCGCCGATGAGCACCGCGCCCTTCCCGATTACCTCGGCGTAGACAAGTCCCAGCATCAGCAACGCCCCGCTCGCGCCGCACAGCAGGTAGAACACCACAAACCGCCGAGTCCCCCACCACCGCTCCAGAAGCGGGCCAAAGAAGTACAGCCCGATCATGTTGAACAGCAGGTGGAAGAAATCGATGTGCAGGAACTGGTAGGTGAACAGCCGCCAGACCTGACCGCCTTCAATGGCCTGGGTGACGTTGAAGTTGCCCCATAGCGTGAAGTACGGCGTCTGCCCCACGCGTGTCCCCGTCGCGAAGATCGAGTTCACGATGTGGATCGCGAGGTTGAGAACCAGCAGCCACGTCACCGCCGACCTGCCGCTCAATCGGGTGGCGAAACCACCCCCCTGCCCGCCGCCGACACCGCCGGTGCCTTGGTCGTATTGTCGGTCTTGCCAGCCCATGCGTGGTTCCTGTCACCTGCCCGTCGCCCACGCTCGGCGAGCGCGGGCTTCCTTACATCTCTACCTCACTCGGCATCTTCGCCCGGCGGCTCCAACTTCGGCGCGTCGCGGTCGGCCCAGTCCAGGGTCCAGGGCCGTTTGATCAGGATGTAACCAAACAACGCGCCGCCCAGGTGCGCGGCGTTGCCCCCGCCGTTCCACTCGAACAATAGCCCGGCCAGCGAGATCAGGCCAAAGATCAACGCGAGCCGACGCACGGTCAGCCAGATCGGCGGGAAGATAAGTTTGACCTCAAGCGTCGGCGCGGCCATCGCCACCCCAACGAGCAGGCCGAAGATCGACCCCGACGCGCCGACCAGCCACCCCGCCGAGCCCCCGGCCGTCGAGAGCAGGCCCGCATAGGTCAGCATCGCCATCAGCCACGCCCCGCACGCCCCGCATAGCAGGTAGAACGCGAGGAACCGCCTGGGCCCCCACCACTTGGCCATCATCGGACCAAACACGTAGAGCGCCATCATGTTCATGACGAGGTGGAACAGGTTGCCGTGCAGGAATTGGTAGGTGAACAGCCGCCAGAGCTGCCAGTCGTTCATCGCTTGGGGGATGTTGAAGTTGCCGTAGTAGGTAAAGAAGCCCGGCGTGGATGAGCCGTAGACCGTGTGCAGCGACACGCGCAGCGACTGATCGATCAGGTAGATGGCGATGTTGATCCCGAGCAGCCATTTGACGATCGGCGTCTCATCGACCGTCGGCAGCGGGTCGTTCTCGGGCTGGGTCGCATTACCCCCGGGGGGCGTCGCCTTACGGTCATACATGGGACGGAATTGTAGGGGTAAGGGGCCAAGGGGGCATGGACCACAGGGGTAGGTGAAAAAAGTGCCGATGTGAGCCGATCACCTGGCCCCTTCCCTCTTCTCCCCTCACGCCATCGATACGACCGGCTGGACGTACTGGCTACGCACCGTGCCGCCCTCGGCGAAGGTGCTCTTGTGGTCGCAGGGGTGCGCCGCATCACCGAGCCCGAAGTCGTCGGCGTACCACGCGGCGATCTGCTCGACCATCTCGGCCGGCAGCGGCTCGCCCGTGCAGCCGACCGCGTAGTCCTCGACGTCCGCGACGTTCAGGATGTTGGGCTCGATCGACACCATCGCCGGCTGCATCGCCAGCCAACGCATCGCGAACTGCCGCAGGTTCAGCCCCAGCGACTCCGCCATCGGCCGGACCATGTCGTTCTTCTTCAGGCCGTACACCAGCCAGTTGCGGTCGCGGAACTTGCGGTGGTCGGTCTCGGGGAACTGGTGGTCGGGCGACTTGAACTCGTCGTCAAGGATGCCCGAGTTGGTCGGCACACGCGCGATCACCCCGCCGTGGTTGACGTGCTCGCAGCACTCGCCGAACTCGCGCCCGAGGTCCTGCTCGTACATGTTGTAGACCGTCTGGATCGCATCCACCTTGTGGCTGAGCACCGCCTCGTGCCCCTCTTCGCGCCAGCCGATCGCCGGGCCCAGCGCAACGCCCCAGTACCTGATCTTGCCGGCCTGCTTGAGCTCGTCCATCGCGCCGAACAGTTCGTCGGTGAAGTGGGCGTGCTTGATGTTGTGGGCCTGGTACAGGTCGATGCAGTCGATGCCCATGTTCTTGAGCGAGAGGTCGCACTCGTCGAGGATCGCCTGTTTGGAGAAGTCCTGCCGACGTTCGCGGTGGCTGCCCTCTTCGCCGGGGTCCTGCTTGAGCGCGTAGCCGAACTTGGTCGAGACGACGATCTTGTCGCGGCCGGCGTAGCGAATCGTGTCCTTCATCAGCTTCTCAGCCCGCCAGTTGCCGTAGGCCGGGGCGGTGTCGAAGAAGGTGACACCGCGGTCGATCGCGGCGTTCTGGATGGCGATGGCCTCGTCGTCGGTGACATCGACCCACCAGTTGACGCCGAAGGTGAAGTTGCCAAAGCCCAGCAGGGAGACGGTCAGGTCGGTGCCGGGGATCGTGCGGTAGTCCATGGCGGGGCTCCAAATAAAAGACCAAGGGGTCTAATGATAGCAGCCGGGACGAGCCGTGCCCCGTTTTTCGGCCCAGCCGACACCGTTCGGTTTTACGTCCAGGCTGTGTCTAACGGCTCACATGGTGGCCGGGGGTGAGCCCAGCGAACCCCCGGATCAACTCACCTGTTCGCTCCGGGGGCAGACTGCGCCTGACCCCGGCCACCATACGGGGCAATGAGGAGCCGTCAGACACAACTAGTGGCGTTTGCCTTACAGGTTCCGGCCCGAGATCTCCCGGATCAAGGGCTCGAACTCCGGGCCGCCGAGGTTCGGGTCGACGCGGTTTTCCAGCATGCGGACCTTGTCGCGGATCTGCCCGGCCAGGTCACCGCCGGCGTACTCCATCGTCCGCAGCACCTTGAGCCAGGCGGTCCAGAAGCGCGCCGGCTTGTCGCCGGGCTGGGCGTTGTGGTAGAGGATGATCTTGTAGTAGAGCTGTAGCCCAGGATCGAGCGTCTCCGGCCCACGGACGCCGCGCTGGCGGGCATCCGCGACGATGCAGTCGGCGGTCAGCATGACCACATCGAAGTTGTTGGGGAACATCTCGAGCCAGGCATTCATCAGCGGGATCGCTTCATCGGGGCGCTCGGCGAGCAGGAGCGCCTTGCACATGCCCAACTCGAAAGGCAGCAGCCGCGCGCCCTCGTAGTTGTTTTCCTTCGCCCAGCCGACGAGCAGCCGGCTCAGTTGAACGGCTACGTTCGCGAGGTTGGTGATGTTCTTCTGGGCATCCTCCCGGTTGACCGGGAGCAAGGCTTCTTCCCGGGCGATCACGAAGGTCTCGATTTGGTCTTCGATCCGCTGGAGGACACCATTGACAACGCCGGCCGCGACATCCGGGTAGGCCTCGATCATGTCCTGCGCCGCCCGGCCGATGCGTTCCAGGTCGTCTTCGTTGTCGAGTTCCGCGGCCTGAACGAGCGACAGAATCCGCCGCTCCTGCGCCGACTGGATCAGCCCGTCGAGCTGGGCGGCGGCCTGCTCGGGGTTGGCCTGCTGCCTGACGAGGCCCGCGAGCTGTCCTTGCGGGCTGTAGTCGGATTCAAACCCTTCGAGCAGGTCGAGCGCCGCCTGCGCGTCGCCGCCGTCCGACTCCATCGCCGCGATCGCGACCAACGCCCCGGCCCGCGCCGTCACGGCCGAGAACCGCCGCCGCGTATCTTCGCCGTTGTCCACCTCTTCCGAGGCGTGCAGTTCCAGGAACTCCGCCGCCGTCAACAGCTCACGCCGCATCCGCTCGAGGTTTTCGGCATGCTGCGCCAGCGCCCGCGCCAGCTCCTGACGCGACGCGTCGGTGTCCTCGGCCGCGCCGGTCAGCTCCATCTGGCGCATCTCGTCGCTCACGTTGTCATAGCGCTTCTGCATCGCCAGGATCATCTGCCGGCGGGCCTCGAAGTAGTCCGGGTGCTCGCGGGGCATCCCGGCGTAGACCTCGACGGCATCGTCGAGGTCGCCCGATAGTTCGTAGACGTAGAAACCCGTGTACACCCGGACGTTGTGGGCCGCGGCGCTCTGGGGCCAGTTCGCGAACAGCACATCCGCCGCCTCGCGGTAGGCGTTGCGGAAACGCAGGCTCGTCACGCCGCCGGCCCCGGTGTTCGCCATCTGGTCAAAGTTCAAGAGCAGCGACACCGCGTACGTGGTCGCGTTCTCGGCCAGGGGCGAGTCGGGGTAATCGACCCCGATCGTCGCCCAGTACTGCGCCACTTCAAAGTACCGCTCGATCAGGTCGCTGTTGCCGCCGCCTCCGCCGTAGTACTTCGCCAACTCGGCGAGGTAGTACTTGTTGAAGCCCAGGTTCATCAGCCCGCGGTCCCGGATCCCCCCCTCCACGTCTTCGCCGACCAGCGTCTCGTTGAACGCCATCGCCCGGTTGAGTTCTTCCTCGGCCTGGACACGGAGCTCGGCGCGACGCGCCTCTTCACGCTCGCGCTCGGCGGGGATCGGGTAGTTCGCGGTCGGGTCAACCTGCGCAAGCCGGACCAGGTCGTTGGCGATCACCGCGCCGGCGTTGCTCTTCATCTGCCCGATCCCCATGCGCACGGCCGGGGGCAGCGACGTGGGGTCTTCATCCGGCCCGACCTCGTTCGCCCAGCGGGTGTAGAGGTAGGGCGCAAAGCGGTCGGCCTCGTCACCGATCAGCGCGAGGTAGGGCATTTCGTAGGCCTCTGCCAGCAGTGCCGTGCGCTCTGCGCCGCCAGCCTCTTGGGCGGGTTCGAGCAGGAGCAGGTGCATCAGGTCCGCAGCGATGAGGCGCGGGTTGATGTTGCCCTGCAATAGTTGTTTCGCAACGAAATCGTGGCGTTCCATCCCGCTGAGGCGGTCGATCGCCGTCTCCATCTCGCCGATGCTGGCCAGCCCACGCGCCTTGGCAAGCGACGCGAGGTAGCCCTGCCAGTTGTCGCCCATCACGGGCTCGAGGTAGTCGGCGATCCCCTCGTCCACACGGTCCGGGTCGCCCGACGCCACGAGTACACGGCCCGCCAGCAGACGCGCCGACGCCACGATCTCCTCGTCATTCAGCAGCCCCCCCAGCAGGGTCGCCTCGGACTGCTCCAACAGTCGGGTGCGCTCGGCCTCGACCGTCCCCGCCTGGTTACGCACCACCTGGCTGGCGCCGAGGTTTTGGTAATACGGGTGGTCGTCGGGCAGCAGCGCGGTGTAGTACGCGCTGTGCGCGTACCAGAACGGCACCCTTCGCTTGGCGTATTCTTCACGCAGGTCGAAGTAGATGCCCATGCTTTCGAGCTGGCCCCGCAGCTCACCGCCGTCGCGGGCCATACGGTCAATCAGGCGCTCGAGCCGGTACCGCGCATCGGCGGTCATCTCAAAAGCCAGCGCGGCGTAGTCTTCGTAGGCCTGGGCCTGTTCGGACGAGGGCACGCCGAACTCGTAGAACCAGATCGCGTTGTTGTGGTACGTCGGCAGATAGACCTCAAGCAGCATCGCCGCGAGGTCGGTCTGCCACATCGGGACGCGCTCGTCATCCGCGTTTTCTTCGATCAGTGTCCGCTGGGCGTCGATCAGCCCCTCGTACGCCGCCCGGCTTTCAAAAAACACCGCCTCGGCCTGGGCCGGGTCCTGTGCGGACAACTCGACCGCACGGGCCAAGCTCTCCGTCGCCAGGAACTCCTGCTGTGCGATCACGAGCTGCGCCTTGGCCACGGGGTCTAACTCACCGTCTTCGCCCAGGCGTTCAACAAACCGCCCGAGCAGGTCGGAGAGCCCCTCTTCACGCATGCCCTGGATGAACTGGTCGTCGCGTTCGCGGAGCGCTTCCATCTGCCCCCAAGACGGGCCGGCCAGCAGCAACGCGGGCAACAGCCCAAGGAGGGTTCGTCGGCGTGAAGCGGGTGCGGTCATGTTCAGATTCCTGTGTCGGGCCCCCACGGGCAAAAACGCGGACTCCCCCGTTGATTTTAGCGCCCCGCCGGGGTTGGGGCGTCGCCGTCGCGGCGTGGTTAGCCGTTGGGCGTCGCGAAGCCGACCTTCTCGAGCTTCGCGCGGGTGCAGGCGTTGAAGACATTGACCACGTGCTGCCAGCGGACATTGCCCTGCGGGCGGATCTGGTAGTCGTCGTCGACCCCGAATTTGTTACTGCTGATCTGGCTCTGCAGGTAGCTGTAGAGGTAGCTCGCCCCGCCGTCGATCGGGCGGTTGTCGACCATAAGGGTGTAGGTCAGCCCGTCGTCCCCGGTCTTGAGGTCGATAAAGATCGGCGGGTCGGGTGGGGTGGTCGTCGACGGCGCGCTCTGGCCGGGCATCGACGCCTTGAGCGTGCCTTCGTCGATGGTGAAGTTCGCGGTGATGACGAAGTAGATCAGGAGCTGGAAGATCACGTCGATCATCGAGGTGAGCTGGAGCTCCATCTCGCCGTCGTTGACCCGGCGTCGCTTCTTGCGCTGCGACGTATGGTGGACGACTTGGATGTGTTCCGAATCTTCGTCGTTGAGCAGGGTGTCGTTTGCGTCGGCCATGGTGTGTCCAAATCTAAGGCCAAGGGACTTAAGTCCCTTGGCCTGGGGTCTTCAGTTTTAGTCCGGCATGTACGCGACGATGTCGATCAGGGTCTCACCCTTCTCCAGGCCGCACTCGAACATCGCGTCGAGCATGATCGACATGACCGGGAGGACCTCCTGGTAATAGATCGTCGAGTCGACGCGGAAGAGGAACCGCAGCCCGCCGCGCGGGTGGCGCAGCCGGATCAGTTCAACGAGCCGGGCGTGGAACGCCTGGAGCTCTTCGGGCTCGGTCATCTTGTAGTGCCGGCCGGCAAAAACAACGGCCTTGGCCGTGCCCGAGCGCTGGAGCACGTGGTCGATATCGCTGCCGGGGCCGGGCTCGCCTTCCCACTCGTCTTCCGGGATCAGGTTGATGATCAGCCGATTCTCCGAAACGACCTGGATCGTCTCGGGCTCGACGACCTCGGGCAGCTTCATCGGCGGGTTCTCGTCGGTGACGATGTTGTTCACCAGCAGGAAGAACACGATCAGCAGGAACACCACGTCGATCAACGGCGTGATATTCAGGGTCGGCTTGACGGGGCCGCGCTTTGTGACATTGGAAGCCATCGGGTTACTCGTTGGGGTCTGACACGCCTGTCGCGGCAGCGGGCCGCTTCCACGGCCGGCTACCTCTCAAAACACAATGACGCCTTACTCGGGCTTCGGCGTCGCACGGGGACGGTCGGACTTGGACTTCTTCTTGCCGCTGGGCTTGAAGGGTGCGATGAGTTCTTCAACGATGAGGATGCCTTCGGCGCAGTGGGCGTCGATCTTGTTGCGGATCAGCGAGTAGGCCGAGAGCGCGGGGATGGCGACCACCAGGCCCCAGAAGGTCGTGACCAGCGCGGTCGAGATACCGCCCGCCAGTTCGGTGGGGTCGGCGCCGCCTTCGGAGGCGACCAGCGCCTGGAAGGCGACGATCATGCCGAAGACCGTGCCGAACAGCCCGATCATGGGGGAGATGTTGCCCAGGACGTTGAGGTACTCGATGGGGCGGAGGATCTTGACTGCAGCGGCGTCGCCGGCCTCCTCGACCGCACGCTCCATCGCGGCGTAGCCGTTGCTCGCTTCGCCCAGCGCGGCGCTGACGACCTGGCCCAGGTACGAGTCGTCGTCCTGGGAGAACTCGATCGCCTCGCGGTACTTCTTCTCGGCCAGGAGGGCCTCGATCTCATCGCGCGTTTCTTCGGGCAGGACCTGGTTGCGGCGGTACTTGAAGATGAGCATCAGCGTGAAGCCCATGACCACCGCCGACATCAACAGCAGGAGCATGATGATGAGGTTGCCCAGGAGCGGGCCTTTGGGCCAGAAGAACGCCTGGAACCAGCTCTGCGTCTCGCCACCGGTCGAAGCTGCTGCGGCTTCGGCGGCGGCGGGGGCGGCGTCCTGGGCGAGGGAGACGATCGGCAACGCGATCGCGCCGGCCAGGGCAAGGGTCATCTTCGTCAGAGTCGTTCGCATCGGTGGGCGGTCCTGTATGGGGTGAGCTGGTGGAGTGCGTCGGGTTATGGGTATCGTAAACCAAGGTGGTGCTTGGCGGTGCCGGGCCTTCGGGGGCACCGGCCTTGTCACCCGCAAGCCGGGGGGCGGCAAGCGGGTCGCAAATGCAACCGGGTCAAACTGCTTCGGGTCGCGGGGTTGTCGCCGGGCACAGGCCGTGCCCGGCAATGTTGGCCCCGGCGTCGCACAAACACGCGGGGCGGCTGGGGGCTGGGGCTACTCGGCGGGCTCGTCTTCAGGCAGCGGCTCGCCAAGGATCTGGTAATAGCGTTGGTAGTACTGGGGGTAGGTCTCGGGGTCGTCGGCGAAAGACAGCGACAGGTTGCTCTCAAAGAGCAGTTTGTCGTAGAGGTCTTCGCGTCCGATGACACGGTGCAGGTACGCGAGTTCGAGCCGAGCCGGCGCGAGCAGCGGCGTGCCCAGGTTTTCGAAGTGGACAATGATGCGGGCAAATGTCAGCCCCGCGTCGAGGTAGTCGTCACGATCGCCCGAAGCGTCGGCCAGGGCGAGCTGGGCCCGGCCCAGAACGAACAGCTTCTGCGGCATCTGCCCCCGGTTTTCGAGCCAGGGCGTGATCGCCTCGATCGCCTCTTCGTACTTGCCTTCCTTCAGCAGCAGCAGGCCCGCCCACTTCTCGGTATCGAGTTCCTCATCCTCCAGGATCTCCCAGAGCACCACGGGGAGGATCACCGCCGACTGCGTCCGGTCTTGCGATGCGGCCGTGCCTGCGCCGGGGGTGGTCTCGAGGGGTGTGATGTCGGGCATCGCGTCTTCGCCGACCACTGCGAGCAGGTAGGCCTGCAGCCGCTCACGGGTCACGCCCTCGGTATCGCCCAACACGTCGACGACCTCCTCGCGGATGCGGGACCGCTCGTCGTCGCTGACCTCTTCGAGCGATGCCATCGGCGGGGCCGACAGGAAGAACGGGTCCGCGCCGCCGCGTGCGATCGCGGCATAGACCGTCCCGGCTTCGACCGACTCACCGCGCTGGTCGAGCGACTGGACCAGATAGTACTGTGCGTAGTGACGGATCCAGTCCACGCGGGTCTGCTCGACGATCTCGCCGAACATCCGCTGGGCCTTGCGGTAGTCTTCGCCAGCAAAGGCTTCGTAGGCGATAAAGAAATCGCTTTCGTCGTCGAGCTTCAGGCCCTCAACCTGCCCCAGCGGGATCGTCCGCTGGCCCCCCGCGTTGTTGCGATACACCAGCTCGCCGCCCTCGACGCCGACGATCGTCACCGACTGCCACTGGCCGCTACGCAAGATCTCATCCGCCGAGGCGGGCAGCGCCGCGGCCGTGCCGAGCACAACCGCCAGGGCCGCGACAAGCAGCCCGCAGGCTCTGCGAAACATCGTGGGGTGGGTCATCGACATCTGGTGCATCGGCATCTCCATCGGCGGCTGTCTTATTCTGGCCGCATCGTGTCGGCTTCAATCCCGCGTTTAGCGGAGGTCGAGGTCGCGTTCGCTGAGGAACTTGTATTGGCCTTCGCTTTCCTCGGCGATGCGTTCAAGCGTACCGGGCAGGCCGGCATCGACGAGCGGGTCGCGGTAGATAAACTGGATCGTGTTGATCACGGCGGGCGGCGTGTGGTCGTTGGCCCGCTCGATCGCACGCATCACGTCAGCCTGGAAAATCTCGTGCGTCGTCGCGCCCTGCCCCCCTCCGGTCAGGTTGTCCGACAGCAGGAAGACCAGTTGTGGCTTGTACCTGAGGGCCAGCTCGATCGCGGGGATCGCGTTGACCGAGCCGCGGCCGTTGGGCTCGATATTGTGGTTATCGAGAGTGATCCAGTCGGTCGCCATCTTTTTGAAATCCTCAGTGGCGGGCCGAAGATTCGTGCGGCCGCTGGGCCCGGGGACTTCGTGGACGCCTTCGGCGTTGAAAAAGATGATGGTGAACTTCTGGGCGGGGTCGAGCTCGTTGATGACCCGCTTGAGCTCGTTGATCACCAGCGGCATCGTATCGACCATGGAGCCCGAGGCGTCGACGATGAAGGCCAGGTTGCGGGCGGACCCACCGTTGCCGAAGACATTGGTGCCGAAGGTCCCGGTGCCGTTGCCGCTGGTGAACGAGGAGCCGGGTGTGCCCCCCGCGCTGGTGGCACCGACGCTCAGGCTCTGGATATCGGTCACGTTCATGACCGGGCTGGGCGGGTTGGTTGTGGGATCGATCGTCGGGACGGTGGGCGGGGCGTCGGAGGTCTGCTCGTCAACGGTCTCGATCGGGTCGGGTGAGCCCGGCGTCTCGGAGAAGACCGCGTCGGGGATGACGGGCGGCTCGGGCTCCTCGGTCATGATGATCTGCCAGACGAAGAAGAAGGCGGCGACCACGAGCGCGACGTGGAAAAGGATCGAGATGCCCCAGGGCATCAGGGCGACGAGGGTGTCGCTGATCTCATCACCGATCGAGTCCTCGTCGTCGAACTCTTCGTCGAGTTCGGGCTGAGGCGGCGCATGGCCAGCCCCGGGAGCCGATGCACGGTTAGCGGCAAAGCCAAAAGTCATCATGGTTGAAATCTCCGCAATGCGGTGAAAATGCGGGCTTTTGGCCCGTTTTGCTCGACCGCCGAGGGCGGCCTACCCACAGGGGCTGCGGGTTGGCCCGGGCCAAGATCGCCCTCACGTCCGCCGGCGATGCCGACGATCGGGCGGCCCAAGCCAGCAGAGCCGGTGAGCTTGCGCATCTATTGAACACCATACGCGCGTTGTTGTCCAGTGAAACCCCTAGAGGCCACCCCACCCCCGACACACTTACCGCAGGCCCAGTTCGCGCTCGGTCACGAAGCGATAGCCCCCGCCGGTCTCCTCAGCCAGACGCTCCAGCGTCCCCTTGCCGCCATAACCCACTTGGGGGTCGGGGTAGAGGAACTGGACCGTATTGATGGTGATCGGCCGGCCGTCACGGGCGTCCAATACCCGGTCGATCAGCGCGTCGGCACGCAACTCATGGATGCCGTGCCCCGTGATGTTGTCCGACAGCACAACCACCGTGTCCGGGGCATACGACATCGCAAGCTCCAACGCGGGCAGCGGCGAGGTCGCCCCGCCCGGCGAAATCGTATCCAGCCACGCGTAGGACCGGTCCACCACCTCGGGCTCGGCCGCCCGCAGCCCCCGCCGGTCTTCAACAAGCACTTCCCCATCCTGGAAAAACACGTTCGAGTACGAAAACGGCTGCTCATCCCGCCTTGCGGGGTCGGCCTGCCGGTCGCGTTCCGCCTTGGCCATCTGCCCCAGCAGTCGCTTGAGTTCATTCACCACCAGTGGGAACGTGTCGATCAGTGAACCCGACGCATCGATCACAAACACCGTCTGCCGGCCTGTTGGCCCGAGGATCGGAGAGTCAGGGATACCCGTGCCGGGCCGATCATTTGTCCCATGAAATGGGCTGTGGGGGCCTAGTTCGACCCGCAGGCTGGGCAGATTGGAACTTTCGAAACCGAGGGCCTGGGGCATGATCGGCACGGGCTCGACATTCTGAGGCAGGATGGGGGACGTCGCCGGCGCTGCCTGGTCCTCGCTGGGCCGAGGGGTGGGGTCCATCACCGGCTGGAGCCGGTCGTCGTCAGACAAACTCGCCTGCACCTGGTGCGGCAGTTCCTCCTTTTCCAAAACCGTCGTCCAGACCAGAAAGATCGCCAACAGCACAAGCACCGCATGGGCAAGCGCGGACAAGGCCCACGGCGCGATCTCCGAGAGCGTGCGACCGACTTCGTGGCCGATGCTGTCAGTTTCTTCGGGGATTTCGGGGGTGCTGGCCTGATCGGCCGGGTTCGTACGCTGCGGCATCGGTGGGCTCCTGAGGAAGGATCGGCGGGGGTGGCGGGAAGAGCCACACTTAGGTTTTACCGGCGACGGCGGGCGGTGTCGATGCTTTTTGTAGAAACAGGTAGCGTTTAGCACGCGATGTTGTTCGAATCACGAACCGATCCGGCGTCCAGACGTCTTAACGGGTAGCAGGCCACAGCGCCTGGCCTGCGCCGGGTACACTGTGGACCGGGTTGGCCACAAACCAGTGATTGACAGGGTTTTCTCTATGCTCCCAAGCCATCGTTGCAACACCCCGATCCACCGCCACCGAGCCGGGCTCGTGGGTTGCCTGCTGGCTGGGCTGACGGCGGGGGCCTCGTGGGCGACATGCGCCCAGGCGCAGCCGACCGAGGAGCTGCTGGCTGAGGATGCGTTTGGTGAGCCCGTCGAGTCGCTCGATGATGTCCTTGGCGAGGACGCCAAGCCGGGCTTCTCGCTGATGCGGGGCGAGAACAGCGAAGTGCTGGACGAATCGCTCAACCGCTTTCACGAGAATCTCGACGCCGGGGAGTGGGAAAAGGCGTTTCGGAGCCTGATCGACCTGACCGAATCGACCCGGCACGTGATGGCCCCGCTGGGCGAATCGTCGGTGTATGTGCCGGTGCGTCGCTCGATCCAGGATCGGCTGCGTGAGCTGCCACAGGAAGGCCGACGCGCGTTCCAGCTCTTTTACAACGCGCAGGCCCGCGAGATGCTCGCTCGCTGCCGGGACCACCGCGACCCCGGCTCCGAAGACCAGCTCCGCGATGCCCAGGCGATCTACGAGCTGTTCTTCATGACCTCTGTCGGCGACGAGGCCGCAGACCTGCTGGGCGACCTCTACTTTGAACGCGGGCAGTTCGCCTCGGCCCAGGCCTGCTGGGAGGCGATCATCGAGCACCACCCCGGCTCGTCGCTGCCGGAAGTGGACCTGCAATACAAGCGTGTCCTCGCGCTGCACCGTGCGGGGCGTGCCCAGGAGGCCCATGCCTTGGCCCAGCAGGTCGCCCTACGTTTCGCGGGGCGCGGGGTTGACTACGGCGGCGGCCAGCCCGACGCGCCCGCAGCGCTCCAGGCCGTGCTCGGCACCCCCCCCGAGGCAGACACCCAAACGCCACAAGAATCCACCGCCCGCGTGCCCGCATCGCTGCCCGAGGAAGGGGCCGACCCGGCCTGGCAGATCACATACGTCGACGACGCGACGAAACACACGCTGGACAACTTCAACAGCAACAACCGGTACTACGGCCCCACCGACCTCCGCGAACTCACGCCCCCCACCGCCGCAGACGACCGTGCGGTCTATGCCCACTGGCACGGCGTCGTGTTCGCGATGGACCTCGAGACGGGCAAGCTCCTGTGGCGCACCGGCCGATTCACCGAGGCGGCCGCCAGCCTGAACCAGCGGATGAGCACCGCGGCGGGCAACCCGCGTGGGTACAAAATCGCGCTCACCGACCGCCACGTCATCGTGCAGTCCGCCGGGGACAACAACCGCAACACCGGCCGCTTCTCACTCACCGCCTACGACAAGACCACCGGAAACGTCGTGTGGAGCACTGCGCAGCTCCCGTCGTGGCGCGGGCACAGCTTCTGCGGGCAGCCCCTGGTCGCCAACGGCCAGCTCTACGCGATCGCACACAGCACCGGCTCGGGCGCCACCCCCAACAACCCCGGCGCCGCACAGCCGCTTGGCCAGGACCAGCAACTGCCCGGCGGCAACAACCGCACCCTCACGCTGTACCGCATCGACGCCTCCACCGGCACCGCACAGTGGTCGCTCCCCCTGGGCGAGGCCGACCTGCGTGTCAGCCCCAACGCGCAGTACGCCTGGATGCCCCACCCCACCATGCACATGGACGGCCGAAACCTCTACGTGCTGACCAACAACGGCGCGGTGCTCAGCGTCGATACCGGCGCGGGCGAGATCGACTGGGCGATGCGGCTGCAGGTGCCCGAAGGCGGCGGCCAGCAGCACTACTACATTGCACAGCCGCCCAGCGCCAACGCGCAGGGGCCGGGCGCGATCGCGATGGTCGATAATATCCTCTACATCAAAGAAGCCCGCAGCCCGCGTGTCTATGCGATCGACCCCGACAACGCTGAAATGCTCTGGGAAAACGACGTCCCGTCGAACGGCGAGATGATCGGGGCTGACCGTGAGCACCTGTACATCATGGACCAGGCGGTCCGCGCGTTCCCGCTGGACCCCGAGGAGCGGATGGCGTGGAACGCGAGCCAGATCGACAGCCCGCGGATCGGCGCGGGCCTGCTTGCAGACGGGGCGCTCTATGTCCTGGGCCGAGACAAACTCTTCGCCCTGTCACTCAGCAACGGCGACACGCTCAGCGCGTTCGAAAGCCGCTACCTCCGCGGCGACGGCGGGCGGCTGATGGTCGCCGGGGGTAAGATCATCTGCGTGACCCGCCGTGATATCACCGCTTACAACATACCCACCCAGCCTGCGCCGCAGTTCGACGCAGGCAACGACCCCTCCGGAAATTAAGCATGAACCGCCTCGCCACCCTGACCTCACGTTCTTTCCGTTTTGCACCGGCCGCGCTCGCGCTCGGACTCGCCCTGGTGGGTGCCCCCACCGCCTCCGCACAGCAAGGCGGCATCACCGTGACCGTGACCGGCGAGGCCGAGGCGACCCCCGACCTGCTCGTGTTCGAGGGCACGCTGATGGAGTCGGCCGAGTCGCCCGAGGACGCGGTCGTTGCATTCCGCGACACCCGCCGGCGTGCGATCCAGGCCATCGAGGGCATGGAGATCGAAGGGCTCAGCGTCGAGACCAGCGGGCTGCGCGTCAGCCAGGGCGGCGAGATGGCCAACGCGATGGGCGGGATGGTGATCGGCCCGGGCATGGGCGGCGATGAACTCCAAACGCCCCCCGGCGAGCTTGCGATCAGCCAGACCGTGACGATCCAGGTCACCGGGATCGGTGCGATGGCAGAAGAAGACATCATCGACCTGATCGTTGAGGTCAGCGACGCGGCCGAGGAGGCCGGCATCTCGATCGGCGCGATGACGCAGGAAGACATGATGATGATGCAGTTTGGCCAGGGCGCCCCTTCGAGCGACCTCGCGATCTTCCGCGTGTCGGACCCCGAGGCCGCCCGCGACGAGGCGGCGGCCCAGGCGATGGCCAAAGCCCGGCAGCAGGCCCAGCGCCTCGCGGAGCTCGCGGGCGTCGAGCTGGGCGGCGTGACGGCAATCGTCGAAGGCATCGCCGCCAGCGGGGATGACGGCGGGAACAGCTACCTCCAGATGATCTGGGGCATGGCCAGCGAAGACACCGACGCGATGTCAACCCCCGCACACGACCCGATCCCTGTCACCGCCACCCTCACCGTCACCTTCGCCATCGACGAATAGACCAACGACCACTCACCCAGACTGGGGACTCGACCGATGCATCATCGCAACCACCTTTCGCTTTGGCTGGCTCTCTTCGCCCTGCTCGGCCTGCTGGCGGCGCCACAGCTTGCCCCCGCGCAGGACGACACCCCCGCCCCGCCCGCCCAAGGTGACGGCGAGGCCACCGAAGGCGGAGACGAAGGCTCAAGCCGCGACGATGTCCAGGTCGTCTTCGACGATGAGGGCAACATCATGCCCCGCCACTTCACGCAGCAGACGCAGCACGCGATCGAGAAGGGCCTCGAGTACCTCGCCCGCACCCAGAGCAACGACGGGAGCTGGACCACGACGCAGGACGGCGTGACCTACCCCGTGACGATGACCTCGCTCGCGGGGATGGCGTTCCTTTCGGGCGGCAACACGACCAGCCGAGGCCCCTACGCCGACAACGTCCGCAAGGCTGTGCGTTATGTGATGCGGCAGGCCCAGGACAACGGCATCATCGCCGCGGGCCAGGAGAACGGCCGGACGATGTACCCGCACGGTTTCGCGCTGATGTTCCTGGCGTGTGCCTACGACATGGAGAGCGACGAGCGTGTGCGTGAGCAGATGCGCATCATCATCCAGAAGGCGATCGTCCTGACCGACCGTGCCCAGTCGCAACTGGGCGGCTGGATGTACACCCCCAACTCGGGCGACGAGGGCTCGGTCACCGTGACCCAGCTCCAGGCGCTGCGGGCCTGCCACAACGCTGGCTTTGTTGTGCCCGAAGAGGTCATCCAGGACGCGGTGGGCTATCTCGAAATGTGCCAGACCCCCGAGGGCGGCATCTGCTACAGCTACGGCTCGCGTGGGGTCCGGCTGCCGATCTCTGCGGCGGCGCTGCCCTGCCTCTACGCGGCGGGGGATTATGAGTCAGACATGGCCGAGTCCTGCCTCGCCTACGTCTTTAGCCAGTACTGCCAGAACGGCCGGGGCGACCGCTTCAGCAAGAACGGCGGGCACGATTTTTACGGCCACTACTACGCCGCGCAAGCCTTCTACCAGGCCGGCGACGAGTACTGGGACACCTACTTCCCCAAGGTGCGTGACCAGTTGATCGGGATGCAGCAGGCCGAGGGCTGGTGGAACGGCGACGGCGTCGGGCCGGTCTACGGGACTGCCCTGGCGCTCACGATCCTGCAGCTACCCTACAAGTACCTGCCGATCTACCAGCGCTGACCTTCTGGATGATCAAGGGGAAACCCGCCCGGACTGGTTGCTTAAGCAACCAGTCCAGACCTGCAGTTTGCCCTGAACTCGACCACTCCATTTTCCGTAACATCTAGACCTTCAACTACATACCCACTCCCGGAGCTACACGTGACCGACCAGCAAGCACCCGACCTTCAAGACCTGCAAAAACTCAAGCAGGCCTACGACAACATCCGCGAACAGATCGCCAAGGTCATCGTCGGGCAGGACGAGGTCATCGAGCAGCTCCTGGTCTCGATCTTTGCCCGGGGCCACTGCATCCTTGAGGGCGTGCCGGGCCTCGCGAAGACGCTGCTGGTGTCGACGCTCGCCAAGTCGCTCTCGCTCGACTTCACCCGCATCCAGTTCACCCCCGACCTGATGCCTTCCGACATCACCGGCACCGAGGTGATCGAAGAGAACAAGTCCACCGGCGCCCGCGAGTTCAAGTTCGTGCACGGCCCGGTCTTCACCAACGTGCTGCTGGCCGACGAGATCAACCGGACGCCCCCCAAGACCCAGGCGGCGCTGCTCGAAGGGATGCAGGAGCGTCAGGTCTCGACCGGCGGCAAGCGGTACGCACTGCCCGACCCGTTCTTCGTCCTCGCGACGCAGAACCCGATCGAGCAGGAAGGCACGTACCCGCTGCCCGAGGCGCAGCTCGACCGCTTCTTTATGAAGGTGTTTGTGAACTACCCGACGCCGGACGAGGAGCGTGCGATCTACAAGATGATGACGGGCGCCCCCGTCGCGGAGCCCACGCCGCAGATCAGCGACGAAGAGGTGCTCAAGCTGCAGGAGACGGTCCGCCGAGTGCCGATCAGCGACATGCTGCTGGACTACGTCATGCGGTTTATCCGTGCGACGCGTCACGGCGAGCACGATGCGCCGGACTTCATCAAGCAGTGGCTGCTGTGGGGCGCCGGCCCGCGTGGTGGGCAGGCGTTGATCATGGCGGCCAAGACCCGCGCCGCGCTACAGGGCCGGCCCGAGGTCGCCCTCGAAGACCTGCACGCGATGGCGGTGCCGGTGCTGCGTCACCGCATTGTCGTGAACTACAACGCCGAGGCCGAGGGCCAGAGCCCCGACACCGTGATCCAGAAACTGATCGAGACGGTCCCCGTGGGCGGCTCGGGCGCGAACGACCCGGCGGTACAGCGGACGCTGACGGCGTAGGCGGGACGTGCAACCACTGCGATGATCCTGCTTGCTGAAGCAAGCAGGCCGTGCCCCCTACCCCCCACCCCGCTTGTTGTTTCCCATGGCCCAACGCTCCCCACTTCTGGACCCCGATATCCTCGCGCGGATCACGCCGCTGGGGCTCAAGGCCGCGCGCGTGGTCGAGGGCTCCATCACCGGCATGCACCGCTCGCCGATGCATGGGGTATCGCCCGAGTTCGCCGAGCACCGCGAGTACTCGCCGGGCGACGATGTCAAGAACCTGGACTGGAAGGTCTGGGCCAAGTCCGACCGGTACGTCATCAAGCGTTATGAAGAAGAGTCGAACCTGCGTTGCACGGTGATGCTCGACTGCTCGCGTTCGATGCAGTACGCCGGCAAAAACGCGAGCAAAGGCCGCAGCAAGTACGAAGCCGCCGCGACGCTCACGGCCTGCCTGTCCGAGCTCCTGATGAGCCAGCGCGACGCCGTCGGCCTCATCACCATCGACACCAAGCCCCGCCACGTCCTCGAGCCCAAGAGCACCAAACGCCAAAAGGCGCAGCTCATGGACACGCTCGAGACCACCGTCCCCGGCGGCGAAACCGACCTGGGGCCCGTCATCCTCCGCGCGGCCGACCAACTCAAGCGACGCGGGATGGTCATCGTCATCTCCGACTTCCTGTGCGACCTCGACAACCTCTACGACGCGCTGGGCAAGCTCCAGCACAAGGCCCACGAGGTGATCGTCCTGCACGTGCTCGATGGTGAAGAGATCGACCTGTCCTTCAATGACTCGATCATCTTCAAGGACATCGAGGGCAGTGAAGAGGTCTTCGGCGAGCCCTGGGCGTTCCGCAAGGCGTACAAGGCCGCCATGGAAGAATTCATCGAGCAGGTCCGCTCGCGCTGCCAGTTCGCGGGGATCGACCACGTCCTGGTCCGTACCGACGCGGATATGGCTCAGACGATGGCGCAGTACCTGCACCGCCGGCAGCGTATCGCGTCGAGCGCCGCGGGTCGAGGCCAGATCGGGGTGCGAAAGTAATGATGTTCCTCGCCCCCCTGCTGCTCGGCGGCCTGGTCTTCGCCAGCGCACCGCTCATCATCCATCTGCTCAACCGTCGGCAGTTCAAGCTCGTCGAGTGGGCGCCGATGGAGTACCTCAAGCTCACGCTGCGCACGAACCGGCGTCGGCTCCAGCTCGAACAGTGGATCCTGCTCGCACTGCGCACCCTGCTCATCCTGCTGCTGATCTTCGCGGTGGCGCGGCCGCTGCTTAACGCGAACGCCGCGGCGTCGTGGCTCGCCATCGGCGGACGCACCAGCCGGGTACTCGTCATCGACGACTCGCTCTCGATGGGGCTCCACCAGGGTGGCACCGCCGCGTTCGACCGCGCCAAGGAAGAGGCCGCCGTGGCGATCGAGTCGCTAGGCACACAGGACTCGCTCACGGTCGTCACGACCTCCCGCATGGGCGACCCGCTCCAGCGCGACACCCCGCTCACAAACGACCAGGCACAGCAGCTCGCCGACGACGTTCGTGAACTCGAGCCCAGCGAGACCGCGAACAACTGGGCCGCGACCCTGGCACAGGTCGTCGAGATGCTCGAAGGCGCAGCGCACACGAGCAAAGAGGTCCGCATCATCACCGACCAGCGGGCCGAGGGCTGGTCCGCCGATGCGAGCGAGCAGGCCCGCCGACTCGCGGAGATGGGCGTCAAGGTCACGATCGTCAACGTCGGCAACCCCTCGCCCGGCAACGCGGCGCTGCTCGATCTCGAACAGACCACCGGCGTCGCGCTTGCCAACACCCCGGTCGTCTTCACCGCCACGATCCGCGCGGATGGCGACCAGCAGTGGGCCTCGCAGCAGGCCACGCTCATCATCGATGGCAACGAAAACCCCCTCGAACTGCCCGACCTCTCGCCCAACCAGGAGATCGACCTGCCCATCGAGTGGTCGTTCAAGGAAGCCGGCCAGCACACCGTCGAGCTGCGCCTGCCCGACGACGCGATGGCGGGCGACAACCAGCGTTCGCTCGTCGTCAATGTCGCCGAGGCCGTGAACGTGCTGCTGGTCGATGGTGACCCGTCGATCGAAGTGCGCGACAGCGAGGTCTTCTACATCGGGATGACGCTGAGTGTCGGGGCGGTGCCCATCAACACGCGGATCATGACGGATGCAGAATGGCTCGACTCCCCGGGCGTCGGGTTCTACGACCTGATCGTGCTGGCGAACGTGTCGGAGATCCCGGCCGACCGCGCCCAGCAGCTGCGCGACGCGGTCGAGGCCGGCACCGGGCTGATGATCTTCATGGGCGACCAGGTCGACCCCGACGCCTACAACACCACCCTCTACGCCAACGGCGATGGCGTGCTCCCCGGACGCATCGACGTCGGCGAATCGATCGACGCCGAGGGCTTGATCGTCGAGCCCATCGACGGCTCGGTGCTGACGCCGCTGGGCGGGCTTCGGCAGAGCCTACTCGCACAGATCGTCCCGCTCAAGACCGCGCCGGTCGAGCTCGACGAGGACGACAAAGACGTGCAGGTGCTTGCGCGTTGGAACAACACGGACCTGCTGCCCGCGATCGTTCAGAAGAAGATCGGCCGGGGCACGGTGCTGTTGTGGACGATGACCGCCGACCGCGCGTGGGGCGACTGGCCGACGCAGGGCTCGTTCTTCGTCGCTGCCCGCGAGACGGCGCTCGCCATCGCCGGCGTCGGCGAAGAACCCGGCAACCTGACCGCCGGCGAGCCGATCCGCCAGGCCGTCTCAACCAACCCCGAGCCCAGCGCCGCCAAGGTCCGCCACCCCGGCGAAGACACCACCGCCTCCGCAACGCTCGACCGCGAAAACGCACGCATCCTCTACGGCAACACCGCCCACGCCGGCGTCTACCAACTCACCTGGGACAAGCCCGGCAGCCCCGACCAGGAACGCTACTTCGCCGTTAGCCCCGACGCCCGCGAGAGCGACCTCGATCGGCTGACCGAATCCGAACTCGAACAGGTGATGAGCGGCGTCGACCTCCAGATCGTCGACCTCAGCGGCGAGGACACCGGCGAGAACCGCACGGGCCGAGAAATCTGGCGCACGCTCGCGGTCCTGCTGCTGGCGATGGTCATCATCGAGTCGTGCTTCGCGACCTGGGTCGGCCGAGAGCACTGAGAGAAAGGCGGATGGGAGATCGCGGATGGCGGAAGGAAGAAGACAGAAGACTATAGGCAGAAGACCCGCAACGACAGAACTTGACTGACTGACAACCCGATGTGATCAAGCGCGACTGACCACCGGTCACCGGCGACTCGAACATCGGACATCGAACATCGGACATCCCTACATGGTTCGTTTTTTTCAATGGCTGATCGGTGTCGAGCCCGCGCAACATGTGGAGGGCGGCGACTGGCGTCTCTCCCTGCTGGGCTGGCCCGGCGGGGATAAGGCGCTGATGATCCTCGTCGGCCTCGCGCTGGTCGCCGGGCTGTTCTGGTGGCTGTACCGACGCGAGGGCGGCCAGATCACACGCAAGGCACGCTACCTGCTCTTCACCCTCCGCCTGCTGCTGCTCGCGATCGTCGTGTTCATCCTGCTCGAACCCGCGATCAAGTTCAGCAAAGTCGAGCAGCGGCCGTCGCAGCTATTGGTACTGATCGACACCTCGCCCTCGATGGGCATGTCCGACGCATGGGTCGACCCCGACCGCGCCCGCGCCGCAGCACAGGCCGCCGGCCTCGAAGATACCTCCATGCTCTCCGAGACCGCCCGGCTCGCGCTCGCCCAAGGCGTGCTCCGCCAGGGCCTGCTCAACCAACTCACCGCGGACGGCGAACGCGTCCTCCACGTCCACACCTTCGACGAACGCCTCAGCCGCAGCGAACTCAACCCGCCCACCCGCTCGGCGGCCGACGAGGAAACATCCCAAGGCGAAAGCGAAAACAACGCGCCCAACCCCGCAGCGACAGACGATGCGGTCGCCGACATGCTCGCCCTTTCGGGCCGCAGCACCGGGCTGGGCGAGTCCCTCCAGCAGGTGTTGCAGGCCTACCGCGGCGTGTCCCTCGCCGGCGTCGTCGTCATCACCGACGGCCAAAACTCGACGCCCAATTCGCTGCCCGTCATGAAAGCCGCTGCCCAGGCGCAGCAGGACGGCGTCCCGGTCTACCCCGTCGGCATGGGCACCGTCCTTGGCCCGCGCAACGCCACCGTCTCCCAGCTCGAAGCCAACGACATCGTCTTCATCCGAGACACCACCCAGCTCACCGCGACGATCCACTCACGCGGCCTCGAAGGCGAGCCCGCCCGCGTCTTCCTCGAACAGCTCATCGAGTCCGACGAGGAAGGCGAAGAGGACGTCTGGGGCCCGGTCCCCCTGCCCCCCGGCGAGGATGGGCTCCCTCGTTTTGTCGAGCCGGTCAATGTCGAGCTCGTCGGCCACGGGCTGGCGCAGTACGTCAGCTTCGACTTTATGAGCAACGACGAGCAGACGGTCATCTTCCGCGCCCGGCTTGAAGAAGTCGAGGGCGAGATCGACCCGCTCGACAACACCGCCATCAAGCAGGTCAACGTCGTCCCCGACAAGACCCGCGTCCTCTTCATCGCCGGCTACTCGTTCCCCGAGGTACAGTTCCTGCGCAACGCACTGCTGCGTGACCCCAGCGTCGAGGTCTCGACATGGCTCCAGGAAGCCGCCCGCGTCAACGCCCGCGACGAGCACAACTGGCAGCAGCCCGCGAGCCCGGGGCTCGCGCTCAACCGCCTGCCCAGGACGCTCGAAGAACTCGACCAGTACGACTGCATCGTGCTCTACGATCCTGACCCGCGCGGCTGGGCCGTCAACTTCTCCGACCTGCTGGTCGAGTTCGTCGCCAACCGCGGCGGCGGGCTGGTCTACATCTGCGGCGAGCGCAACACGCAGGACCTGTTCAACCAGCAAGGCAGCCCGGCCGTCTCGTTCCTCAACCTCCTGCCGGTGACCCGCGAGCCCGGGCTGTTCCCCTCGGCCGTGCAGGTCTCGCTGACGATGCGTGAGCCGTGGAAACTCCAGATCACCGAGACGGGCATGCGCGACGAGGTCTTCGCGTTCAACGGCGACCCGGTGACCAACCGTAAGATCCTGCAGAGCCTGCCGGGGCTGATGTGGCACTTCACCGTCACCCGCGAAAAACCCGGCGCGACCGTCCTCGCCCGCCACGGGCACAACGGCATGACCAACCGCTACGGCGAGCAGGAAGTGCTCATGGCCACGCACCTTGTTGGGCCGGGCCGGGTCCTCTACATCGGCTTCGACTCGACGTACCGCTGGCGTTTCGTGGACGAGCAACTGTTCGACGGCTTCTGGGCGCGCGTGATCGACCGTGCAGGCCTGATGAAGCAGTTGGGCGGCCAGCACCCCTACCGCATCTCGACGGATAAGGCCGTGTACGAGCCGGGCGAAGAGGTCACGCTGACCGCGCGCTTCACCGACGCCAACCAGCGTGACGCCGGGCTGTCGACGCTCTACGCCGAGGTGCAGACGGGCGAAGGCCAGCCGATGCAGCTCGAGCTCGCCCCGGGCAGCGACGACAACACGTTCAGCACGACGTTTGTCGTCGACCGCGCGGGCGACTTCCTCGTCCGGGTCTGGCCCGGCGACGCGGCCACGCAGCGCAGCTCCAAGCCCAACACCCACAGCTTCCGCGCCGAGGTGCCCGACCACGAAGCACGCAACCCCACCCTCGACGCCGACCTGATCCAACGCGTCGCCAACCTCACCGGTGGCCAGGCCTTCACCCTCGACACCGTCGACGGGCTGCCCGACGCCATCACCATCGGCCTGGTCGACGACGAGCAGATCAACGTCCAGCCCGTCTGGAACGCGCCGATCCTGATCATCCTGTTCCTGCTCTTCATCATCGCCGAGTGGGTCATCCGAAAGCGATGCCGACTGGTGTAGGTGGGAGTTGGGGATTGGGGCCTCGGAGTTGGGGACCCCCAAACCCAACGCCCCCACGACCCCAACCCCTAAATCCTAAATCCTAAATCCTAAATCCCAAATCCAAACTCCCAACTCCCCCCGCCCATGACCACGCTCAACACCCCACCCCCGGACGCGACGCCGACGCGTAACCTGGCCTCGATGCAGCAGGCGGTCATGGACCGTCTCAGCCGGCTGGGGGTGCGCATCCGCCGGCAGATCGCGCTCGACGGTTTTGCGCGCGGGCTGTGTGTGCTGCTCGGGCTCCTCGCGCTGAGCATCGTGCTGGACTGGTGGCTCGAGCTCAGCCGGCCGATCCGCGTCGTGTACTGGCTCGTGACCCTCGCCGCGGCGGCGCACTTCCTCTACCACTACGCGATCAAGCCGCTGTCCAAGAAGTTTGGCCCGATCGACCTCGCCCAGGCCGTCGACAACGCCAGCGGCGCACAGGGCAACGCCAAAGTCGCGCCCCGCGTCGCGACCGTGCTGCAACTCCCCGAGATGCTCGGCGACGACGAGGCAACGTCGGCCAACATGATCCACTCGGCCGTGTCACGCAGCTACGACTCGCTCGAGCGCGAAGACTTCGAACGCCACGTCAACACCTCGCACATGATGACCTGCCTCGCCGCGGTAGGCGCCGCGGTCCTCATCCCCGTCGGGGTCGCGCTGCTGATGCAGTTCACCGCCAACGGCGCGTTTGGCACCTGGGCCGAGCGCTGGCTGATGCTGGCCAACACCGACTACAACCGCAACACCGAGATCAAGGTGCTCGGCCTCGACGACGACGGCCGACTCGTCATCCCCAAGGGCGAGACCGCCACCATCCGCGTCGAGGTCACCACGCAGAACGAAACCGAGGTCCGCGATGTCGAGGTCACGACCCGGCCCGAGGGCGGCCGTAAACGCACCGAGGCGATGGACCGCTTCGAGGACGGCGACTACCGCTACGAACTGCCCGGGACACAGGTCCCCATCCGCGCGACGGTGAGCAGCGGCGACAACTCGGCCGAATTCGACATCGTCCCCGTCGATCGGCCCAGCGGCACGATCCAGCTCTTCTACACGCACCCGGCAGACGGCGTCCGCCGCGAGCTGCGTTTCGACGGCACCGACGGCGGGCTCTCGCTGCTCGACCTCAACGAAGTCGAGCTCATCATCACCGCCAACGTCCCGATCAAAACCGCCCGCTACACCGACGACATCGAGCCCGACCGGCAGCCGGGCACGATCGAGCCCTACGGCGACGATGGCACGCAGTTCATCATCCGCTGGACCCACAGCAAGCGCGAGCGTTTCCGTGTCGAGCTTGTCAGCGAAGAGGCCGGGCTCGTCTCCCAGCCCCTGGCGATCTCCGTCGGGCTCAAGACCGACCGCGCCCCCCGCGTCCGGATCCAGTCCACCGGCGTCGGCACGCGCATCACCCCAAACGCGCTCATCCCCCTCGCCGCAGACGCTAAGGACGACATCGGCCTCACCGACCTCAACATCCAGATCGTCCGCAACCGCCCGGGCGAAGACACCGACCCCGACGCCTACGACCCCGTCTCGATCTTCAGCGCCCCACGCAACGAAGACGGCAGCTTCATCAACGAACTGCCCACACACGCCAACGGTGACCACGGCCTCGAGATCGAGGAGTACGGCGTCCGGCCCACCGACGTCATCCGCATCACCGGCGTCGGGCTCGACGACCGCTACACCGGTGCACAGCAAGGCAACTCGACCGTCCTCACCTACCGGATCGTGACGCACGAAGACCTCGCGCGGGAGATCAAGGCCCGCCAGGAAATGGCGCGTAACCAGTTCCGCCAGGCGATGGAGGCCTGCCGCGATATCCAGATCGAGCTCTCGCAGGCCGAGTCGGGTGCGGCCGCCGCGTCGCTGGCGCGTCGTTTCCGTGCACAGCAGCGTGAGGTGTGGAACGTGCACAACGCGATCGCCGCCTCGGCCGAAGAGATGCGGCTCAACCGCCTGGCCGGGACACGCGAAGAAGGCAGCCGGGCCCACGAGCTGATCCAGCAGGACGTGCTGACGCCGATGGCGACCCTGCACCGCGGGCTGATGACCCAGCAGCACACAGCGCTCGACCGGGCCGGCGGCGCCAGCGCCGAGCAGGTCGAAGCCTTGGCCCAGCAGCAGCAGGAGGTGGTCGACGAGATGAACCGCATCCTCGCCGCGATGGACAAGTGGGCGAGCATGATCGATCTGATCAACCAGCTCAACGAGATCATCAACACCCAGCGCGGGCTGCGGGGGGTGCTCGAAGAACTGTTCAACAAACAGATCGACGACGGGCTCGATGATGGGCCAGACCTGCTCGAAGGCCAGCTCGACGACGAATAGAGACGATTTTCGCGCGATCTGCGACCTTGATACGCGCTAGGGTCGTATAGGCTAGAGACCGACCGGATCCGCCCTTCCGGGCACACCTCCCTTAGGAGCACACCATGACACGCCGACTGCCCACTGTTTTGGCCCTTTCCCTGGCCCTGGGAGGGACGGCGTTGTTGCCGACGGCGGCACTGGGGCAGGCGGTCCACGGCCGGGAGACCACCGAGGCCGACGGCGCGGCGATCCAGAACGAGCGGGCACTCGAGCACATGCGGGAGATGGAAGACCGGATGGCAACGCTCGCCCGGCTGCTGCGTGAGACGCAGCCCGACGATGCGCTCCGGCTTGAGATGACCTTCGAGCAGTCGCGCGGCGCCCGCGTCACGCAACGCATGGCCGAGGTCGGCGAGCTGATCGCCTCGCTCGAGCTGACCGAGGCGAGCGCGAACGTCGACGCCATCATCGACGAGCTGGAAAAGATCAAGCGGATGCTGCTGACCGAGGACCTGAGCCTGCTGGAAGAGCTGATCAAGCTCGAGAAGATCAACGATGCGCTCGAAGCGCTCGAAGCGATCGAGCAGCGTGCCGCGGAGAACGAGGAACAGACCAACGCGCTGGCCGGCGAGGCGGACCCCAGCCCGCAGGCGATGCAGGGTCTCTCCGGCGCTGAAGCACGCAACAGCGAAGCGACCGAGGGGCTCGAAAGCGAGGTCGGCGAGATCGACCCGCAGAACCCCGAGCTCAGCGCCGCACAGGAAGCGCTCGAGAGCGCCGCGGAAAACATGGAGGCGTCCGCCGGTCAATTGGGCCAGCCCGGTAACAGCCCGAGCAGCGCTTCCCCCAGCCAGAGCCAGGCCCGCGCAGACCTGCAGGAAGCCCGCGAGCAGCTCGAAGCCGCCCGCGATGCGATCCAGGAGAAGATCGAGCGCAAGGTCCGCGAGGTCGTCGTCGAAAACCTCCAGGCGATGCTCGACCAGCAGATCGCGATCCGCACGCTGCTCGAATCGGTCTCGGGCCCGGCCGAGTCGGGCGACGCCCGCGCGATCGTTGCGGTGCGTGGGCTGGCGCCGGAAGAGCACAAGATCGTGCAGCTCGCCGAGGAGACGATCGAGCTCGCCGAGCAGACCGACTTCTCGCTGGCGTTGCCGCCTGCACTCGCGGCGGTGCGTGACCGGATGCAGTACCTCGTGGACGATTACACGGCTGGGCTGGGCGGCGCGAGCGTTGTCGCCGCGACGGTCCAGGTCGAGGACGACCTGCGTTCGCTGATCGAGGCGATGGAACAGAGCAACGCCAACCAGCCCCCGCCCGAGGACCAGCAACAGCAGCAGACCGGCGAGCAGCAACAGCAGCAGGAGATGAACCAGATCCTGGCCGAGCTCCGGATGCTCAAGCTGCTGCAGATCGCCAATAACGACAACACGATCCGGCTTGAAGAGGCCCGGGTGCGGGGCAACCTGCCCGAGGCCGAGCTGCGCCGGCGTGAGCTGGGGCTGCGTGACCGCCAGGAGCGGATCCGCGACACGACCCGCGCCCTGGGCGAGCGGGCGGCCCAAGGCGGCTGATTCGCCTTCAGGCAAGGTTTTCCATCAAAATGCCCAATCCGGGCTGGGGCTGGGAACCGATACCAGCTAAGATGCGTTTGATTCATAGGCGGCCGAAACCGCCTTTCACCCCACGGGAGTTTCTCAATGACCCGTTTGCGTACCGCAGGCCTGCTCACGGCTGTCGCGTTGTGCTGTGCCCCGGCGTGGGCGCAGGACGCCGACGCCCCGCTGAGTGAAGAGGCCGCCACCGATATCCAGGTGGTCGATGGCGTCCCGGTCAACCCCGAGCTGCGCGAGCTGCTCAGCCAGAACCCGGGCGAGCGTTCACTCGAAGAGCTCATCGCCGCCTCCAACGAACTGCTCACCCAGCAGCAGGACCAACTCGACGAGCAGGCCAGCGCCGAGGACGCCGAGTGGCTCAACGACCCGTTCAACCACCTCGAAGGCGAGATGCACGAGCTGGCGTTGCACTACGACGACGGCCGCACCGACCACCCCGTCCAGGAACAGGGCGAAGAGGTCGTCAACAAGCTCGATCAACTGATTGCGTTGATCGAAGAAATGTCGAACTCGTGACCGGCTGGGGGCTCGTGACAGGGCTCCGGCAACCGCCAGGCTGGCGGTCAGAATCCAGCAAATGACTCAACCCTCGCGCAGGGCAACACGCCCGCCGGCGAACTCCACGCCGAGAGCGATGGCAACCAACAGTTCGACGACCTCTCCCCGCGCCTGCGTGAAGAGATCCGGCGTTCGCAGCAAGACGGCTTCCCCGCCGGCTACGAAGACCTGCTCGCCGAGTACTACGCCCGACTCGCGAGCGAAGAAGCGCTCGACGAACCGGCCGAAGAAGACGAAGGCGACGAGTAAAACCAAAACCAACGCCGCGCGACCCCTGACCGGGTCGCGCGGCCTTCCTTCCCACACGCCGGTGGACCCACCCCCATGCAAACGCATCGTGACGAATCGCCCCGGACCTTTACCCGGCTCCGCGGTCGGCGGTGGCTCAGTGCCCTGCTCGCCGCGACCGGCACTCTCGCCCTCGCGACCCACGCCCCCGCCGACATCGCGCAGACGATCGACCAGGGCGACCTCAGCGGCGGCGTCAGCGTTACGCCGGAAGGCCAGCTCACTATCACGCCCGATGAGGGCGAGCCGCAGACGATCGGCCTGGCCGACGTCCACCGCGTCGTGCTGGGCGACAACCTCGTCATCCGTACGGGCGACGTGCTGCTGCTCGATGCAAGCACCGCCGAAAACATGAGCGCCGCCGCGACGATCAAACTCCGCGCCGGGCTGCACCACATCGTCCTGCCCTACTGGCAAGGCACCGGCAACCGGCAGTTCGAGCTCACCCTCTCCGGCCCGGGGATGCCCGGCGGCGCGGTGCCCTCGACCCACTTCTACTGCTTCCGCGACGCCGACGCCGTCCCCGAGCCGTCCGTCGGCTTCGACGAGCAGGGCTACCGCCTGCCCGAGTTGCCCACAAGCGCACTCGAAGAAAGCGACGACCTGCGACGACGCATCCGCTACACCTACCTCGTCGGCGATGGCAGCGGGCGGTGGGACGATATGAGCGCGTTTAGCCACATGGAGCACAAACGCGGCGGCGTCGCGGGCGGCATCACCTACCGCATGGCTGGGCAGTCCGAGCACTTCGGGCTCATCTTCTCCGGCTTTATCCGCATCGAACAAGACGGCGAGTACACCTTCGCGCTCACCGCAGACGACGGCGCCCGGCTCTACTTCGGCCAGCAGGACCAGTTCAGCGCCGCCCTCCCGCCCAGCGTCGAGGCCCCCGAGTGGTCCGCCGTTCTCACCGGTTCTACCGGTGCCCGCCTCACGGGCAAGCTCGACGAACTCACCGACCAGGCCGTCACCTTCACCGTCCCCGTGAATGAGGGCCGCCACCAGACCATCGCGCTGGGGCTTGAACAACTCGCCGAGCTCTGGGCGATCGACGCCGACCTGTCCGCGATCGACCGCAGCGACGAGTCCGAGACCGACGACACCGCCTACATCCGCGACCGAAACGACCCGGGCAACGTCCTCACCGTCCCGGGCACACTCGTCGGGCTCGACGCCGAAAAGCTCCATTTCGACTATCGCGGCCAGGTCCGGCGCATCAACCGCGACCGCGTCATCGGGCTCGTCTTGCGAAGCGCGGACCGGCCACGCCCCGCAGCGCCCGGCTACCACCAGACCCTCCACCTGAAGACCGGCCCGGTCTTGGCCGGCACGCTTATCTCGCTCGACGCCCAGCGCATCACCTTCGCACTGACCGGCGCGGCGGACGACGCCGAGCCGATCACACTCCCCCGCGCCGACGTCTTCATGATCCGCAACGAGCTGGGCCGGGTCCTCGACATGACCGCGATCCAGCCCACAGCGGTCGAAGAAGTCCCCTTCTTCAGCCACGTCATCCCCTACCGCATCAACACCGCCTTCGACGGCCAAGTGATCCGCCTGTTCGATGATGTCGAGTACCCTAGGGGCCTCGCGGTCCACTCGCGTAACCGCCTGCACTACCGGCTCAACGGCGACTACACCCGCTTCCGCGCAGGCGTCGGGCTGCTCAAGCCCGGCGGCCGGCTGGGCAACATCACCGCCCGCGTCATCGGCGACGGCAAAGTCCTCTGGGAACAAGCCAACATCAACGCCGACGCCGGCAAGATCGACGTCGATGTCGACCTCACCGGCGTCGACCGGCTGATCCTCGAAGTCGACTTCGGCGAGGGGCAGAACGTCGGCGACCGCGCGGCATGGGTCAACCCGCAACTCATCCGGAGCGCGGTGCAATGAGCAGTAGCACACGCCAACGCCTGGCCGCGCTATGCTGCGCCGCTTCGGTTGCAGCCGCTGCCTTCGCGCAGGACACGCAAGCGACCCAGCCCGCCGAAGAGCCGGATGCGCAGACGCAACCGCAGACCGGGCTGGTCGTCCACGACCTCGTCGTCATGCAGGCCGACCAATTCGGCCAGAAGATGAACGACCCCGACGACTTCGACACGACTCTCTTCAACGGTGCGCCCCGGCGGCGTGATGTCGCCGAGAACCCCAACGACACCCCCATGCCTCTCGGGCTCATCACGCTCGGCGGGGCTGTCGAAACACCCGTGTCACTCCGCATCGATATCGCGGGCGAAGACGGCCGCTTCCTCGGGCACTGGCCCAAAGGTGTTGCCGGCAGCGACTACCTCGCGTGGTTCGACATCCGGCAGGCCGACACCCCCGCCGGCCGACACCGCGTCGATCCCGACCACTGGCTCGCGCCGCTGCGTGACGGCGAAGGCCCGCTCCCGTTCAACACACGCGGGCAGGTCGACCGCTTCTTCTGCTACGACGCGAGCTTCGCCTTCCGCCCCACCCTGAAGATCGAGGGTAGCGCCGACGAAGGCTACACACTCACAGGCGAAACACCCCCGGGGCTGCAACACCTCGCCGTCATCCGCCATGACAGCGAAGGCTGGCGCATCGGTACGGTCAACGCCGCCCCGTTCCTCGGCCCGATCGAGATGCGCCGCATCGAAGACCCGAACCAGCCCCTCGCGCCGATCCTCGAAGCCCTGCGCCAGCGCGGCTACCCCGAAACACAGATCGACACCGCCGCGGCGATCCTCCGCGAAGCCGCCTTCGGCGACGCTTCCATGTCGCTGATCTATCTAGTCAACGAAGAGAGCCTCGACGCCATACTCCCCCTCACGGTCGAACCCGCGCCGGCCTCGCTCCACCGCGTGGGGATCGTCATCGTCAACAACGTCGAGCCCGACATCGCCGGCACCGTCGGCGAACTGATCCAGCAGCTCGGCGCCGACGACTGGGCCCGCCGTAATGCCGCCCAGCGTGCACTCATCGAGATGGACCGCGCCGCGATCGAAGTCGTCCGCGAGAACGCCGAACACACCGACCCCGAGATCGCCTACCGCATCGAACAGATCATCGCCGCCTTCGAACAACGCCACGAATAGCGCGTCGCTGCGGCAGGACGAACACACACCACCCCGAAGCCCACGGATTGCAACCGTGGGTTTTTCTTTCGCTATCCAATCAATCCGCGCCAAACCGCAAGCAGCCACGCTACGGCTTTATGCCGCCCGTCCACGCTCCCGCATCTTGGCAGATGCCTCCAGCGACATGCCCCACCGCGCCGCGTGCGACAGCACGTAGCCGCGTGGCGTATGCAGCACGTCGTGGACCGCGAGCGACTCGCCCTCGACCACGACCGCGCGGGGCCGGCCGGGGAAGCCGTAACACCCGGTGTTGATGATCGTGCGTCCCTTGCGTCGCCAGACGCCGTGGCGGTGTGAATGCCCGACGATCAGCACCCGCGCCTCCGGGCAGTATCGCTCCGCGAACGCCGACGCCATGCGTGGCGCACCGAGCCAGTACTGCACGACCTTCGCCGCGTACCAAGGATGCGAGACCATGTCCCGCAGGCGCAAGCCGCCGTCGCGCTGTGTCGACGGGTCGAGGTGGAACCCGTCCGCCGCGACGCGCTGCGCCACTGACAGCCGGCTCTCCAGACACGCGGCCGCCTCGCTCGGCAGCGCCGCGAGTTGTTCGTTCGACATCTTCGCCATCGGCGCCCCCGCAGGCGTCCACGGCGCGATCCCCGGGTGCAACGCGTGGCCGTGCGTCACCCGCACCCGCCCGCCGAGCAGCCCGAGCGACTGGATGTCGCTGATATGCGCATCGTGGTTCCCACAGACCAGCACCAGCTCCACGCTGTCGCGGTCAGCCAGCTCCCGCAGGTGCCAGAGCTCTCGCTCCGCCTGCTCGCGGTGCTTGGGCATCTGCAGCTCGGCCGTGTCGCCGTTGAACACCACCCGGTCAAACCCACGCCACAGCGTCGAGAGCGCCTCGGCCGTCACCGGCCCGGGCTTGCCCAGGTGCGCATCCGACACGATCAATGTCCGTCCCGATTCCGCCATAGCCTCACTATCGGCCCGCATCTCCACCTCCTCCACCTCACACCACGCATAAAACCCTACCCCGGGCTCTCCTCCCCGGGGCTGTGGATCGGCGGTTCAACCTGCTTCTGGCTCAACACACGCGCTCCCTGCCACAGCGCAAACAGGCCCGTCAGCGCTACCAGCCCGAGACAGACCCACCCGCCGACCCCCATCCGGTCCGCATCCTCGACGCCCTCCGGGGCCGTGGTGAGCACCGCGATCACGCCCAGGACCGTCTTGACCATCAGCAACGCGCCGATCGTCAGGAACAGCCACGCGACCCACTTCGGCGTCGGCGGGGTGTACAGCGTTGCACAACGGGTACACCGACGGTCGCCGGAGAACGTGAAAAGCCGGTCCGAACGCACTTTTTTAGCGACGCTCCTGCCGCAGCCTGGACAGGCCCGGCAGACCGGGTGGCGTTTAGTACTCATACGTAGCCCCTAGGCCCCGGGAAAAGCGGAAGGACTATCCAAATGACCAGGCTGGGACTCGAACCCAGAACCAGCGGCTTAAAAGGCCGATGCTCTACCAATTGAGCTACCCGGTCAGTAGCGAGCCGCACATTTTAGGGCGGGCGGTCGCCCCGAGCAAACGCGGGGAAACTCGGCCCCGCAGCAAGGATTCGCCGATAACGAGGACGATGCCCAGCCGTACCGCGCCACTGATCGATGCGAACTCGCCCT
>JBCCWH010000029.1:0-34881 GCA_039193915.1 Planctomycetota bacterium | reverse complement strand
GCGTCGGGCAGCGGGGGGATCACGCGCCGCCCGTGGGGCGGCGGCTCAACAGCCACGGGCGGCGACGGCGGAACCCAACCTGCTACACTACGGGGTCTGAAGCGGGCGATCGGTCGGCCGCGATCAGGGACTCTGACTGCACCCCTACCGGGAAGGAACCCCCATGAACCGCCTGCTCCAACACCCGCTCGTTGTACTGCTCGCCGCCGCCCTCCTCATCGGTGCCCTGGGCTCGTCGTGGATGAAGATCGGCCGGCTCGAGGCCCAGGGCAACGCCCAGGCCGCCCCCACCGCCATCGCCGTGCTCAACCTCCAGGACGTGCTAGGCCAGCTCGACGAGAACAACGCCTTCCAGGCCGCGCAGAACGCGAAAAACGAGGGGCTCCAGCAAGAACTCACCCGTCGGCAGAACGCGCTCCAGCAGATGCAGAACGACCTCGAACTGCTCGACCCGGATTCGCAGGCCTACGCGGACAAAGAAGACCAGATCTTCACCAGCCTGATCGAGCTTCGGACCTGGCAGTCGATCCAGGAGCAGCGCAACATCCTCGAGCAGCGTACGCACCTGGCGTCGCTCTACCGCAAGGTCGTGCAGGCCGGCCGCGCCATCGCCGAGCAACGCGGCATCGACGCCGTCCTCCTGGACACGCAGGTGCCCGACCTGGACCGGCTCAACCCCGAGCAGCTCCTCAACGCGATCGCGACCCGCAAGGTCCTCTACCACAACGAAGAAACCGATATCACCGGCGACGTCATCCAGCAGATGAACACCGCGTGGAACAACCGCTAAACGCGACACACCAACGCGGCTGAAAAGGGGTCGGGAGTCTTTTTCTGGCCCTGCCCTGCTTGGGCACCCGCCGCGTCGAAAAAGACTCCCGACCCCTTTTCAGCGAACGCCCCCGCGAGACGCCCGTGCCCCATACGATCCAATCTATCGCCGACCTCACCCGGGGTGATGTGGTCGGGCCAAGCGACCTCACGATCGAGTCGCTGGCGGAGATCGGGCAGGCCCGGCCCGGTCAGCTCACGTTCATCGGCAGCGAAAAGTACGCCCATCGCTGGGCCGGGTCTCGGGCCAGCGCCGCGTTGATCGCCCGCGGCATCGCGCTCGAGCCGGGCGACGGCCGGGCCCTCGTCTACGTCGACAACGCCGACCTCGCCATGGCGACCGTCCTCGAGGCCTTCGCGCCCCCCACGCCCCTGCCCCCCGCAGGCGTCCACGCCTCGGCCCTCGTCGCACCCGACGCAACCCTCGGCGACAACGTACGCATCGGACCCAACTGCGTCATCAAGCCCGGCGTCACCGTCGGCGACAATACCATCCTCCACACCGGCGTCACCCTCTTCGACAACGCCCAGATCGGCAGCGACTGCGAACTCTGGACCGGCGTCGTCATCCGCGAACGATGCACCCTGGGCAACCGCTGCATCGTCCACCCCAACGCCGTCATCGGCGCCGACGGATTCGGGTACCGCCCCGACACGTCCGGCCCAACACCCCGGCTGGTCAAGATCCCACAGATCGGCACCGTCCGCATCGGCAACGACGTCGAGATCGGCGCCAACACCACCATCGACCGCGCAAAGTTCGACGCCACCGTCGTCGGCGACGGCTGCAAGCTCGATAACCAGGTCCAGATCGGACACAACGTCATCCTCGGACGCATGGTCGTGATCGCAGGCTGTGCCGGCATCGGCGGGTCCTCCGTCATCGGCGACGGCACGATGATCGGCGGGCTCACCTGCGTCAGCGACCACATCAACGTCGGGCCGGGCTGCCGCATCGCGGGGTCCTCCGCCTGCATCAACGATATCCCCGCCGGCGAAACCTGGGGCGGCCTCCCCGCCAAGCCGCTACGCACCGCCTTTCAGGAAGAAGCCGCCCTCAAGCAGCTCCCCGGGCTCCTGCGTCAGATCAAACGCGACCAACGCAAGGCCGCAAAGGCAGAGGCCCAAGGCAACGCATCAACCTAATGGATCACCCGCCCCTGCCCGCTCCGAAAAAACCACTACCCTTTCCATGCCGCAGCCTCTAACTCTCGGCTCCTGATTCCAAACCTCTTCAGCCAACCTATGCAGCCCCAGCAGACCATCGCGAAGACCGCCAAGCTCTCCGGGCCCGGGCTGTTCAATGGGCAGGTCACCACGCTCACGTTCAAGCCCGCCCCCGAGAACCACGGCATCGTCTTTGTCCGCACGGACCTGGGCAATACGCCGGTCCCCGCGCTCGTCTCGCGCGTCGTGAAGCGCCCACGCCGATCGTCCATCAAGCAGGGCGACGCCAGCGTCGACACCGTCGAGCACGTGCTCTCCGCCGCCGCAGGCCTTCGGCTGGACAACCTGCTCATCGAGATCGACGGGCCCGAGGTGCCCATCCTCGACGGATCGTCCAAGGCCTTCCACGACGCGCTCCAGCAAGCCGGCACGGCCGACAACGATGCCGAGCGCAAACCCCTCGTCGTCACCGAGCCCGTCATCGTCCGCCAGGGCGACGCCGTCGTCGCCGCCACCCCCAGCGACGAGCCCGAGATGCAACTGCTCTACGAGCTCGACTACGGCGACGGGCCCATCGGCCGACAACTCGTCAGCTTCGACTTCAACCGCGACGACTACGCCAGCCAGATCGCCCCCAGCCGCACCTTCTCCACCCAGGAGGAGGCCGAGCAGGCCCGCGCCGCCGGCATGTTCTCCCACCTCTCCGAGGACGACATGCTCGTCATCGGCGACGACGGCCGGCCGCTGGGCAACAACGCGTTCCACTACGACGACGAGCCCGTCCGCCACAAGATGCTCGACCTCATCGGCGACCTCTACCTGCTGGGCGCACCGATCCGCGGCCGCATCGTCGCCTACAAGTCGGGCCACGCACTCAACCAACTGCTCGTCAAAAAACTCATCAAGCAGTACCGCAGGCAGTCGCTCAACCACCTCGCCAAGACCAGCGAAGTCATCGACATCCGTGCGCTCTTCCGCATGATGCCCCACCGCTACCCCATGCTGCTGGTCGACCGTGTCGTCGAGATGGACGGCGACCGACGGGCCGTGGGCGTCAAGAATGTCACCATCAACGAGCCCTTCTTCCAGGGCCACTACCCCAACACCCCGATCATGCCGGGCGTACTCGTCGTCGAGGCGATGGCGCAGCTCTCGGGCGTGTTGATCGGCCAGTCCCTGCAGCAGGTCGGCAAGCTGCCGGTGCTTCTCTCGCTCGATCGCGTCAAGCTCAGAAAGCCCGTCACACCGGGCGACCAGTTGTTCCTGGAGGCCGAGGCCGTCCGCGTGAGAAGCCGGATCGCCCACATGCGCTGCCGCGCCTACGTCGGCGAAGAACTCGCCGCCGAGGCGGAGGTGAAGTTCATGATGGTGGACGACGACCAGGAATGATGTGCGATGTGCGATGTGCGATGTGCGATGTGCGATGTAAGCAAGACTGACGGCGACCGAATCAACTTCGTCGTTCATGGCCCCTCACCGAGCGAATCGTCACGATGACCCCATCGAACATCGAACATCGAACATCGAACATCGTCCTCGTTACCGGCGTCGCCGGGCTTGTCGGGTCACACCTGGCCGAGCAGCTCCTCGCGCGCGGCGATACCGTCGTCGGCATCGACAACTTCAACGACTACTACAGCGTCGAACAAAAACGCGACAACGTCGCCGGGTTCAAGGACCACGAGCGCTTCACGCTCTACGAGACCGACATCCGCGACGCCGACGCCGTCAATCAAATCTTCGCCGAGCACAAACCTTCCGCCGTCGCGCACCTCGCGGCGATGGCGAACGTCCGCTACTCCATCGGCCGCGCGCCGCTCTACACCCAGGTCAACATCGTCGGCAGCGTCAACCTCCTCGAAGCCGCCAAAGCCAACAACACCGGCAACTTCGTCTTCGCCTCCACCTCCAGCATCTACGGCAAGACAAACAAACTCCCCTTCACCGAAGACGACCCCGCCAACACCCCGCTCTCGGCCTACCCTGCCTCAAAGAAAGCCATCGAGCTGCTGGGCTACACCTACCACAACCTGCACGGCATGAACTTCACGGCCGTGCGATTCTTCAGCGTCTACGGCCCGCGTGCTCGGCCGGACATGATGCCCTTCATGGTCGCCGACCGCATCGCCCGCGGCGAGACGATCACCCTCTTCGACGCCGGGCAGATGAAACGCGACTGGACGTTTGTCGATGACATCGCCGACGGCGTCGTCCGCGCACTCGATAAACCCCTGGGCTACGAGCAGATCAACCTCGGCCGCGGCGAGCCCGTGCTCATGGCCGACTTTGTGGAACTGCTCGAAGAGATCATCGGCAAGAAGGCCATCCTCGACACCCCGCCCGCCCCGGCGAGCGAGCCGGCGATCACCTTCGCCAACATCGACAAGGCCCGCCGGCTGCTCGGCTACGACCCCAAGACCCCCGTGCGCGAAGGGCTCGAAAAACTCTGGGCGTGGTATCAGAAAGCGTACGCGACGCCGTGATCCTGATTCTCCCAAGCCCACGGCTTTGAGGGGAGCGGACGCGACCCGAAACGCCGTGGGATCACTACACCGCGCACGGCACGCCCATCCCACGGCGTTGCCGCTCGCGGAACTCGCGTCAAAGCCGTGGGCTTGACCCGTCTTGTTCCTTGTTTTTCTGTTTCCGAGCGCCCTATGCCCCGCAAAACCCCCACCCTCACCGACGCCGCCTATGACTACCTCGTCGCGCACGGCACGCCCCCCGACGACATCCAACGCGGGCTCATCGAAGCCACCGCCAAGCTCGGCGACGACGCGGCGATGCAGATCGCACCCGACCAGGGCGCGTTCATGACAATGCTCGCCCGACTCATCGGCGCTCGCAACGCCATCGAGATCGGCACGTTCACCGGCTACTCCGCGCTGTGCACCGCACGCGGGCTGCCCGAAGACGGCCGGCTGGTCTGCTGCGATGTCAGCGACGAATGGACGAGCATCGGTAAGCCGTTCTGGGAGCAGGCGGGCGTCGCGCACAAGATCGACCTCCGCATCGGCCCCGCGCTCGACTCACTCGCGTCGCTGCCCAAAGACCGCGTCTTCGACATGGCCTTTATCGATGCGGACAAGGAAAACAACGCCAACTACATCGAAGCACTTGTCGAACGCGTCCGGCCCGGCGGGGTCATCCTCGTCGACAACACACTCGCCGGGGGACGCGCCGCTGACCCGGACGATGACTCCGAACGTGCCCGGATTGCAAAGACGTTCAATGCGGCGATCGCTAAGGACACGCGGTTCGACTGCGTCATGCTCCCGATCGCGGACGGGCTGACGATGCTGCGCCTCCGCGCGTAGAGCGGGTGAAACGCGGCGCAACCCACCACGCGCGGCCAACCCGTGTCGGCGCGGCCGGTGGGTTGCGCTCGCGGACTCGCTCCACCCAACCTACCCTGTTTTGATGCTGCTCCTTCTCCTCCAGTATGTCTGGGCGTCGCCCAACACACTGCTTGGGCTTTCGCTCGCGCTGCTCGCCCGCGCGACGGGAGGCGGCTGGCAGGCCCACACCGGCGTCATCGAAGCGCACGGCGGCGCGGTGCGCTGGCTGCTCCGACACGCGCCCTTTGTCTGCGGCGGCGCGGCGGCGATCACCTTCGGCCACGTCGTGCTCGCACAACACCCGCACGAACTCGAACGCACCCGCGTCCACGAACGCGTCCATGTCGCGCAGTATGCCCGATGGGGCCCGCTGTTCCTGCTCGCCTATTTCGCGGCCGGGGCCTGGCAATGCCTGCGTGGCAAAGACCCCTACCGCGACAACCCCTTCGAGGTCCCCGCCTATGCCGCAGGCGACGCGGCGGCACAGAACGGCAGCAACGACTGACACATCCAGGCGCAGCCAAAAACGAACGGGGGACAGGCATTCCTGCGTGTCATTCGGCACAGCCGAACCTCGAACCGCTCTGGCCTTTGGCATGACGACAGGCAGGAACGCCTGTCCCCCTTGCCCGCAGTTTCCGACGTCCTATCAACCAAACTCCATCCCACCCGCGGCCGTTTCGGTGAACCGGGGTACAATCTCTGTCGATTCACAGGGAGCCCAATGATGAAGCGATTTGTTTTTCTGACTGTGTGTCTAGCGCTCCTCGCCGGCTGTAGCGGACGCGACAGCGCGTTTGTCAAGACCGTCCTGGCCGGCGAACGGACCCACTCGTTTATCGAGATGCCGACGGTGGCGCGGCCCGACCTGACGATCGACGAGGCATACAAAGAGCAGGCCAACTACCTGCGGGCGCAGCGCCGGCTGGGCCGAACCGTCGTGGGTTACAAGGTGGCATACTCGAGCACCACGTCGCAGCTTCGCGCGGGGGTGGATGGGCCGGTCTACGGCGTGCTGCTCGACGAGATGGCGGTGCCCGACGGGGCGTCGGTGATCGCGGGCGGATTCCGCCGGTTTATGATTGAGGCCGAGATCGCGGTGATGATCGGCCGGACGATCGACAAGCCGATCGAGTCGGTCGAAGACCTGCTGCCCTACATCGCGACACTGCACCCGGCGGTCGAGATGCCCGATGTGCTTTACGGTTTTGATGCCGAGCCCGGCGCGATGGACATGGTCGCGGCGAACACGGCCGCGTACCGCTACGCGTTGGGGCCGGGCATCGAGCCCGTCGGGTTCGACCCCGCGTCACTCGAGATCGCGTTGTACGCAGGCCGATCCCGCTACGCCACCGGCCCGGCGGCGGACTGCATGGGCGGCCCGCTCCATGTCGTCCTCTGGCTGGTCCAACGTCTCCAGGAAAACGGCCAAACCCTCGAACAAGGACACGTCGTCCTCACCGGCACCCCAACCCGCGCGATCATGCAAGCCAGCCCCGACGCACAGATCGCCCAACGCTACACCGCCGACTGCGGGGCGTTGGGCAAAGTCACCGTCGTCGTGCGGTGAGGCCGGGTGGGGGTGGCGGGTGGTTTGTGGCTAGTGGCTGGGAACCAAACCTAAAACACAGCCCGCGCGACAACATCTGTCTGCATGCACTAGCCACTAGCCACTAATCACCAGTCACTAGCACCCCCCCCCCCCCAACCCGCTACACTTTCGGCATGACCACCTCCCCCACCGCCGGCACGACGACGCTCCGCATCGGGCACAGCCCCGACCCCGACGACGCGTTCATGTGGTACCCGCTCGCCAACTTCGTCGGGCCCGATGGCAAACGCTACACGCCGAAGATCGACACGCGTGGCTACGAGTTCGTCCATGTCCTCGAAGACATCCAGTCGCTCAATGTACGCAGCGCCAAGGCCGAGCTCGAGATCACCGCGATCTCCATTCACCAGTACCCCTACGTCGCCAAGGACTACGCGCTCACGAGCTGCGGCTCGTCGATGGGCGACGGCTATGGCCCGATGATTGTGTCCCGGCATGGGGACTTAAGTCCCCATGCCCTCAAAGGCAAACGCATCGCCATCCCCGGCGAACGCACCACCGCCTGGCTCGCCTTCCAGCTCCTGCTCAAAGAGCACGGGCTCTCCAAAGACGACATCACCTTCGAGAACGTGATGTTCGACGAGATCATCCCGAAGGTCGTGGCTGGGGAATACGACGCCGGGCTGATCATCCACGAAGGGCAGATCACCTACGAACAAAACGACTTGTCGCTGGTCGTCGACCTGGGCAAGTGGTGGACCGACTCGCGCGGGCTGCCGCTGCCGCTGGGCGGCAACTGCATCCGCCGCGACGTCGGCGGCGGCGACCCGGCCGAGATCGCAAACGTCTGCCGCATCCTGCTCGACTCGATCGAGTACGCGCTGACCCACCGGGAGGACGCGGTGAAGTTTGCGCTCAACTGGGCCCGCGACATGGGCGGCGACCTGGCCGACGAGTTTGTCGGGATGTACGTCAACGACTGGACACTCGACTACGGCCAGCGCGGCCGCGACGCGGTGAACCAACTCCTCACCGAAGGCGCAGAGGCCGGCCTCGTCCCCGCCCTGCCGACAGACGACGCGCGGGTGGATTTTATCGACCCGGCCCCTTGTAGCTGATCTGATACGCAGCCGAAAAACGCATGTTTACGGGTGCCACACAACTGGCCGAAGGCCTGCTGTGTGCCGACATCCCGATCAGCGTTTCATCCGCACACAGCAGCCCTGCAAGCAGGCCAGTTGTGTGGCACCCGTAAATGCGTAGGCCTTACCCACCGCGCACAACGCTCGCCGCGCTCGCGATGTGACACCCCGTCGCCGCTACCGCTCGGGGGCAAATTTGTCAGACGCGCCATGGTGCGTTCAAAAAATATCGCCCGCGGGGGGTTTCAGCGCTATAGTTCAGATGGATTCCATCCGATCGAAACCCTGCCGCCTTGACGACGGCGGCAACGCTATCAACGATCCCCCTGCTCCTTGGAAAGATGCAGGCGGCGGACCGCCCCCCGAGCCGCCCCTGCATCGTTTTTTTGTGGATGCAGACCACTCCGCAAGACAGACCCTCAGGCAAGACCCGTGGGCTGCTGCGGGCGTTTTCAAGACAATAACCCTAGGCCGCGTGGGTCCGCCGGGGGCCGCCCTCGACGCGCCGGCGGATACGGGTGATGCCGCGGAGGATGTCGGCGGCGGTTTTGTACTGCGCCATCTCGGGGTTCTTGGGCCGAAGCACCGCGGCGGTCAGCGACGACAGCGCCTGTGCGATATCGCTCTCGGGGTCGTAGGCGATGAACTGCTTGAGCTCGGGGCTGACGTGGGGCTTGGTGATCTGGACCGAGAGGTAGAACGAGTCGACGGTCTTGTCGACCTTGCCGTGGACCTCGGCCATGGTCTGGTTGGTGACGTGTCCGCGTTCGAGCATCTTGCCCAGCATCTTCTGGATCTGGCTGGTGCGCATCATCTCGCTGAAGAGGGTGTCGAGCATGGGCGACTGCCCGATCTGTTCCCCGATCCGGCAGGAGGAGCCGAAGTCGACAAATCCGACCCCCTCGGGCGTGATGACCATGTTGTCCATGCGGAGGTCGAGGTGCATGACGCGGGCCTGCTCGTGCAGGGCTGTGAGGAGGTCGGCGGCCTGCTCGGCGAAGTCGAGTTGGCTGAGCACAGGCCCGCCGATGCGCATCCAGTTCATATGCAGCGTTCGGACAAAGCCTCGGCCGTCCTTCTCGATCCCCAGCGGTCGTGGCACACGGGTCCGGTACTCGGGCGCGAGGTTCTTTTGCAGGATGCCGAGCATCGCGGCCTCGCGCGTCAGGAAGGTCGGGAAGACATGGTCGACGAGTTTGTGTGCCCGCTTTTCGAGGTCGCGCACATCGACTTCGGGGAACTTCTGCCGAAGACGCCAGACCATGTTCTGGTACGTGGGCACGCGCTTGGTGACCAGGTAGCCCTCGGGTGTGTCGGCGGACTTGGCGCACTGGCTCAGCTCGACGTGGTACGTAAAGCGCTCGGTCGTGTCGCCCGGCTGGAGGAGTTGGAGCTTGCGTGCCAGGAAGTAGTACCCGCTGGTGCGCATCCCGGGGAGACGAACACCCGCGTGGATCGGCGTGACGGGCCGCTCTAAACCAAACCCCCGCTTGTTGTCGTAGGCCTCGGCCAGGTTGCGGACGCTTTTCTCGTGCGTCCCCACGTAAGCAAACACCCCGCCCCAGTGCAGCCGAGTAAACATCTCATCGGGCAGCTTGGGCTCGCCCGCGCCGGCGAGCATCAGGTCGACGAAGACGCCGGGGCTCGGCTGGCCCGCGCGGCCGACGATCCGGCCGGGGGTCTGTGTCCTAAGTGCGATCTCACGCAGCGCCTTGACCAGCTTCTCGCGTTGCTTGAGGTCTGTCTTGGTCGGCGCGGCCGCGGGACGCCGGGGGTCGGACGCGGCCTGCGGCCCCGAGCCCAGTACACGTTTCAGCAAGCCCGGCCGCGGCGTGGCAGACGTATCGGGCGTCACCACCGGGGCCGGCACCGGCGTACCGTCCGGCGGGCTGACCAACCCGGGGTGCGGCGTATTCGTTTGCCGCGAAGGGGGTACCTGCGGACCCACCGCGCCCGGCATCGTCGGCGGCGCAACCGACTGGCTACGCCCGTCCTGTTGCACATGTCTAAAGATCGGGTGGTCTTGGCTGGCCATAGGCGGCAACACAGTCGGCAAGCAGCAGGATTGGGGGACGCACGAACCGTAGTTTACGATACCGCACCGCACATGCCATCGATCCGGGAAAAAACATCCGTTGCATGAACCGCTTGTGAGGGGCGCGTCGTGACACGCTGTGGCGCGGGCGTATCGCGGGTGTTACGGCTCAACCACCATGACCTCGTCGAGCGGTTTCCGGCTGAGCGCTTCGGTGGGGACTTCGCAGCCCTCGGCGGGGTAGCCGACGGGGATGAGGAGGTAGGGGCGTTCGTGTTTGGGGCGGTTGAGGATCTGGCCCAGGAAATCCATCGGGCTGGGGGTATGCGTCAGTGTCGCGAGGCCGGCGTGCTGCGCGGCGCTGAGGAACAAGCCAGACGCCAGGCCGACGGACTCGCTGGAGTAGTAGACCCGCCCGCCATCGTCGGTCTTGGTCAGGCGGAAGACCACGACCAGCCAGGGCGCGACTTCGAGGTACTTCTTATTCTCGTCTGTGCCCAGCGGCGCGAGGTCTTTGAGCCATTGGTCGTTGCCCCGGCCCTGGTAGAACGCGCGCTCTTCTTCCTCGGCGCCTTCCCGGATCTGGCGTTTCAGGTCCGGATTCGCCACACACACGAACCGCCAGGGCTGCTTGTTCGCGCCGCTCGGTGCGCTGCCGGCCGACCGCACCAGCGACTCGATCAGCTCACGCGACACCGGCTTGTCGCTGAACATCCGCACCGAGCGCCGGCGTCGCATGACGTTATAGAAGTCGTTGGCTGCGTCGAGCGGGTCGCCCGGCGGCGTGTACCAGTCGTCATACACCACGGTGTCGCAATCTTTCATGCGGGTAGTTTAGCGCATCTGTGTCAGATCGGTAGCGCGTGGTCAAATAGCCGCGCTGCTACGCAACGCCGGTGCTTGTCACGACCGGACCGGCGTCGCGTAGCGACGCGGCTATTGGGCGACACGCGCCTCAAGGTATACCGCATAAGTGACGAGGGTCGCAGCCATGAGATGCACCACGACCGTCAGCCAGAACACGACGCGGAACGGGCGTTTGACGGTCTTGTGGCGAAGCCACTTCTGCCCGAGCAGCGCCCCGGGCCAGCCGCCCAGCAGCGCGGCCAGCTGCAGGCGTTTCTCCGGGACGCGCCGGCCTTGTTTCGCCGCACGGCGTTTGTCCCAGGCGTAGAGCGCCAGCGACACCGCGCTCATGACGAGCATCGTGCCAAACAAGGTGCCGAGCCAGTACCACATGAGCATGTTGGGGCTCCGTCAACAAGGGGAAACATAGGCGGCGTTTAGCCGGCGGCCTACGGACGCCGGTCAAACAGCGTCAAGACAAGCCGATCCGTCCGGCGTCCGTAGGCCGCCGGCTAAACGCCTTGATGCAGCATGCACCAGACGCGCAGCACCTCGGCGACGGACCAAGCCTGCGCCGGGCAGCCGCGCGGGGCGAACGGGGGTTCGGGCTCGTGGATCTCGTGGAGCTGGCCCAGCGCCCCGGGGTGGCGATCAGTCGTGAGGCGTTCGAGCAGCGGCGCGATCGCGGCGCGGGCCTCGCGCTTGGCGTCGTCGCTGAAGCCGCCGGTGCGCAGCACGGCCTCGGCGTATGGCCCGATCAGCCAGGGCCAGACCACCCCGCGGTGGTAGGCGCTGTCGCGTTCGAAGGCTGGGCCTTGGTAGCACGGGTGGTAGTCGGGGTCGTCCTGCGGGAGTGTGCGTAGGCCGACGGGGGTAAGCAGTTTTGCCTTCGCCGCGGCGACCGACGCGGCCGCGTGTGCCGGGTCCACCGGCGAGTCGGCCAGCGCGCAGGCGATCAGCATATTGGGCCGAAGCGACGTGTCTTCGACCCACGCCCCGGCCGCGTCTTGCGTGAGATGGTCGATCAGGTGGCCACGCTCCGGGGACCAGAACCGTTGCCCAAACGAGTCCGCCACACGGACGGCCAGCGCGGCATATCGTTTGCGCTCGGCCGCAAAGCCACTCGTCAGCTTCGATGCCAAACGTTCGAGCGCGCTGTACCACAGCGCGTTGATCTCGACACACTTGCCGGGCCGGGGCGTAAAGACGCGCACCTTGCCTTCGTGGTCGGGCGCGGCGGCGTCCATCCAGGTGAGCTGGCTGTCGTGGTTGCCCGCGGCGATCAGCCCGTCGGCCTGCATCGCGATAGCGATACGGGTTTCGCCATCGTGCGCGTCGGCAAACGTGCCTTTGCGGTAGCCCTCGACGACCTCGACGCAGGCCCGCGCCAGCCAGCCGTCCCACGCGTCGTTGTCGCCGGTGTGTTCGAGGTACTCGAGCGCGCTGTGGACGAACCAGAGCGAGGCATCGACGGTGTTGTAGTGGGCCAGCGCCGGGTCGTCGTCGTCGAAGCGGTTGGGGACGAGCCCGCCTCGGATGGCATTGGCGAACGCTTCGAGCGTGTCGCGCGCCTCGGCGTGTCGGCCGGTGCACAGCAGGAGCCCGGGCAGGGCGATGAAGGTGTCGCGGCCCCAGTCGGCGAACCAAGGGTAGCCGGCGATGACGGTAGAGAGTGTTTTCTCGCCAACGATTCTGCGGACGATAAAGTCGTCGGCCGCGCGGGCGAGGGCCGTGTACACCTGCCCCGCGGCCTCGCGCTCCGCCAAAGGCCTACCCGGCGCGTGGATATCGTGCAGGTGTTGAGCGATCTGTGTCACACGGCCCGACCGCTTACTCGTCGCGTCGACGGGCTGGGCCGCGGTATCGCCCAGCGTCGCGGTGAAGGATGCCGCGGCGTCGTCTTGCGACGGGAGTTTCAGGGTGAACACGCCCGGGGCGTAAAGGTCTTCGCCGTCGCCCTGCCCGCGTCGTTGCTCGATGGGGTACTGGACGCCGGTCCACCACTGCGGGTCGGGGCTCGCCGCGCTGCCGGTCATGCGGTAGCACGCGGACCGGCCGGCGTGTTCAACGAGGAGCGTGTCGCCCCGGAAGTCGCAGGCGTACGACTCGGCCGCGTCGTGTTCGTGCGTCAGGCCGTGGAACCCGCGTAGCGTGATGAACGGGCGGAGGGTGAGGGTCGCGCTCTCGCAGGCGCCGCTGAGGCCGGAGAAGTCGTAGTGGACGGTGCAGGCGGGCTCGCCGTCGTGGATGACGAGCCGGCGGGTGAAGGCGAGCGAGCCGTGCTGGTAGGACCAGACCGCGGCCGCGTCGCAGTCGAAGCGTTGGAACCGTTCGGTATCGTCGGGCGCGAGGACTCGGCTACCTTGTGCGTTGTTGAACAGCATCGGGCCAAACTCGAGGGTTTGGGTACCGCCGTCGCCGAGGTGGAGGGTGAGTTGTTCGACGAGGTGGTGGAGGACGACGACACGGTCGACGGGGGGCTTGGCGGCGGCGATGAGCAGGCCGTGGTATCGGCGGGTGTTCGCGCCGCGTGCGGTGCCCATGGCATAGCCGCCGGCGGCGTTGGTGAGCAGCCACTCGCGTTCGAGGAAGCGTTCGGTGTCGGTTTCGCCGTGGTAGGCGAGGCCTTGGGTTTGCTGGGTGAGCATTCGGGGATTGTATTGCAAGGGTGGGACGCCGATACCCAACACGCATGGGCCTTTGGCGCGGTGTCCGCATACACTATCGGTGCATGCTGATCCCGATCCGTAGCGACAGGCCCCTGCGATCGACGCCGTACGTGAACTACGCGCTGATCGTGGTGAACGTGTTGGTGTTTGTGGCGACGCTGGGGGCGATGGAGCGGGCGGACGGCTACTTCGAACAGCAGTACTACCTGAATGTGACCGAGCTGCTCATGGAGCGTGACGGTATCACGCCGCTCACGATCGACGAGCACACCTTTGAAGAGGCCATCTTCCTTGAGAACAATGAGATCTCACGTGAAGCCCAGGCCCGTGCAGAAATCCAGACGAGCGAGAAGTTCCTCGCCTACCGCCTGATGCTGCACAAGCACGGCACGCTGGGCTGGCAGTTCCTGACCTACCAGTTCATGCACGGCGGCATCCTCCACCTCGCGGGCAACTTGATCTTCCTCTGGGTCTTCGGCAACAACGTCGAGGACCGGCTGGGCAAGGTCGGGTACCTGCTGTTCTACCTGAGCGCGGGCGTCTTCGCGGGGCTCGGGCACTGGCTGACCAGCGACGTCCCGGTGCTGGGCGCGTCGGGTTCCGTCGCGGGGGTGACGGGGGCGTTCCTCGCGCTGTTCCCGCGTACACGCATCGGGTTTGTGTATTTCTGGATGCTGATCGGCTTCTTCGAAGTCCCCGCCATGCTTGTGGTGGTCTTCTTCTTTGCCAAAGACATCTTTCTGCACTCGGTCGGGTCCGGCGGGGTGGCGTACACGGCCCACATCGCGGGGACGGTGGCGGGCTTTACGCTCGGGATGGGGCTGCTGCTGTCTCGGATGCTGCCAAGGGAGCCGTATGATTTACTAACGCTGATCGAGCACCGGCGTCGGCGCGAGAAGTTCCGCAAGATCACGCGGTCGGGGTACCAGCCCTGGGAAGGCCGACACGCCGGCAAGCTGGCGGCCCAGCCCGCATCCGACCCGGCGGTCATGGCCGCGCGCCGCGACATCGCCCGCCTCGCAGCCGAGCACAAGCTGCCCGACGCGGCAACGCAGTACGCGCTGCTGCTCAAAGACCACCCGACGCAGGTCCTCAACGAACGGCTCCAGACCGACATCGCCAACCAGCTCGCAACGGCGGGCGACTTTACGTCCGCGGCGTTGGCGTATGAGCTGCTCATCAAAACCTACCCCCACCACCCGCAGCGCGCGGATATGCAGCTCATGCTCGGGCTGATCTACGCCCGGTACCTCGACCGCCCCGAGCAGGCCAGGCCGCACCTCCAACAGGCCGAGGCCCGTCTTATCGGCGAGGCCAAGACCCAGGCGCAGGACATGCTCCGGTCGCTCGGCTAACTGCGCAGGGCCTGCCCCGCTTTGCGAGACCGGATTAAGCCGCCTCCTTTCCTGACCGATACCAACCACCGTCGCCCAGCAATATTCAGGGGCAAGGGGATCGCTCGTCCTGTAGCGCATCGCGATTCACTTAAGGTTCAGCGTTGGGGAGGGGCTTAGCCAGATGAAACCGTTGCCCGAGAAACTGCGACACCTGCTCCACCACGACGCGACGCCCCCCCGGCTCATGCTGGTCGATGCCGATACCCCCAGCCGGGCCGCGATCGCGGACGTTCTGAAAGCACACTTCGACGGCACGGCCATCCAACAGGCCTTCACGCTCGACGAACTGCTGCGCGAAGACCTCGACGCGGTTGACCTGCTGATCTGCGCGATGGACCTGCCCGACGCAACGGGCTTTGAGGTGATCGAAGAGGTGCTCCTGCTTCGCCCCGAGATGCCGATCGTTGTCATCGTCAACGAAGACGGACGCGAGGATGCGGCGGTGGCGGTGCATCAGGGCGCGTACGACTTCATCGTGCGGGCCGAAGGTTACGAGCGGCTGATGCCGATCCTCGTTGAAAAGAACCTCGCGGTCAGCCGGGTGAAGCAGGATAACGGCCGACTCCAGGCGCAGCTCACCTCCACACTCGCCCAGCTCAAGGTCCGCAACCAGCAGCTCCAAGGCCTGGTGATCGAGCTCGAAACGATTGCCGCGACCGACGCGCTCACCGGCATCGCCAACCGGCGGGCACTGACCGAATCGCTCGACCGCCGGCACGCCCAGTCCGTACGCGACGGCAAGGATATGGCTGTGCTCATGATCGACATGGACGGCTTCAAGCGGCTCAACGACACGATCGGACACGCCGCGGGCGACAAGATCCTCCGGCTAACGGCAAGGGTGCTCAAGGCCAACTGCCGCGCCTCGGATGTCCCCGGACGCATCGGCGGCGACGAATTCGTCGTCGTACTCCCCGACACCGAAGTCGACGAAGCCCGCGCCGTCGCCGAACGCATCCGCGAAGACTTCGCGGCCGCGAGTACCACCTTCTGCGAATCCGTCGGCTACGACGGAAAGGTCACGATGAGCATCGGCATGGCGGCAAGGTCGCTCGACCCCGGCTCGACCGCGGACCAACTCCTCGGCCTCGCGGACCAGGCACTCTACTCCGCCAAACAGCTCGGCAGGCACCGCCTGGTCATCCACGCCCCGCCGTGTGGCGACAACGGCGAAGGCATCTAAGCCACTGAGCCGAATCGACAGTCGCACACCTCACTCGGCAACGCTTGCGCGGCGAAGCCGGTCGTTGATCGCACGCCCCAGCCCGACCTCGGGCAACAGCACCGCAACGATCCCATCGAGCCCCGCCGCATCGAGCTCGCGCATCACCGCGAACAAACGCGCCGCCGCCGCCGACAAGTCACACGATTCCGAGAGCGAACGTGTCTGCGCGAACAGGCCGCCGTCCGCCGGCACCTCCCCCAGCGCGAGCAGCCCCCACCGACCACCCCGCGCGACGGCCTCCGCCTCGGCCAAACCCGACACCCAACACATTCGTGTCCGCGGGGCATAGTGCCGGTCCGTCATCCCCGGCGAAGGCAACGCGCGCGACGAAGTGGCTGGCGCTTGCAAGCCTTGCGCCTGCGCCTTGCCCGGGTCGCTCGTCGATGCACGCACCCGCACCGGCACGCCCGGCAGCGCCCGCTCGATCGCTTCCACCCCCGTCGCCCCCAGCCGCAACACCTCGACCTGGCCGGGGCCTTCGCCGCCTTCAGCCGACACCGATACGACCGTGGACTCGACCCCTGCCCGGCAGGGACCGCCATCCAGCACACAACGCACTCGGCCGGACAACTCCTGCGCGACATGCTCCGCCGTCGTCGGGCTGATCGACCCAAACCGGTTCGCGCTCGGCGCAGCCAGCGCCATCCCGCTGGCTTCCAGGAGCGCCTGCGCTACCGCGTGATCCGGCACCCGCAGCCCGACCCGGTCCAGCCCCGCTGTCACCAGGTCCGGCACGACAAACGCCCCGCCATCCCCCTGCGCCCCATCCACCGCCCGCTGGCGCGGCAGCACCAGCGTCAACGCGCCGGGCCAGAACTGCTGAGCCAACCGAAGCGCGGTCGCGTTGAACACCGCGAGCGACTGTGCATGCTCCGCATCACGCACATGCACGATCAGCGGGTCGAAGCTGGGCCGACCCTTCGCCGAGAACACCCCGGCCACGGCCCGCGCATTGAGCGCATCACACGCCAGCCCGTACACCGTCTCCGTCGGCATCCCACCGCACTCCCCCGCCGCGAGCAACTCGACCGCGCGGGCGATCGACGCTCCTTCGGCACCCGGTAGAATGGTGGTCTCCTGGCTCATCGCGCCTATCATAAAGTGAACGCACCTCTACGGAGCACACCATGACCCGACTCTTCCTCGCGCTGTCCGCCCTCGTCGCCTGGGCTCTCATGCTCGTCGGATGCAACTGAGGCAGTTGACAGGGCTAAGCCCTCGGCCGCAGGTCTGCGGCACCCGGCACATGATCTCAGACACAACCAAGCAAAACCGATGGGCCGATGTCCTTCGGTTTTATGTGCATGCGCCAGCACACCCCGCTACCCACTTACCGTTCGAGCACTTGCGCGTGCCAGCTCACCGGCCCGACCGAATCCTCGAGCGGCACATGCACCACGATATCCAGCCAGCCCGCAGGGTCGACATAGATGTCTTCCTGCACCGCGCGGAAACGCGCCACCGTTCTGCCGGCGACATCCTCGGCCCAAACCACGACCAATGCATCACGCAGCCAGCGGTCGTGCGGGTTCCGGGCTGTGACACGCACCGACGACCAGCCCCCCGTGCCCCCGGGCTGCAAGGCAACGTCGGCGAGCGATTCAAGCGTCTGCGTTTCTTCAAACACCACCACCCGCGTCCGCACATCGTGGGCACGTTGCCAGAAACGCGTGGGGATCGTCAGCCGGACTTCCTGCGTCTCGCCGGCCGCCAACGCCGCGTACGGCAGATAGGTCTCGGCAAACACCCGGCCCGATGACCCCAGCAGCACGATGTGCGCTTCGCCCGAGACCACGGCCTCGGTGCCACGGTTCGAGAGCTCGCCCGCCAAGACAACGCGCTCGTCGTCTTCCGTCACCGGCTCGAGCTTGCTCAACTCCACCCGGCTCACACCCGTCGCTTCGACGTTCAGGCGCGGCGGCGTCAGGATGTACCACCCCTCGTGCACCAAGGGCTGCGGGATCGTCAGGACCGTCGGCACATCGGTCGGCTTGGGGATCTCGGCCGGCATCGCGTTGGGGTTGTATGCGTAGTCCGGGTTGTCCTCGAAGCGGTTCGCCGCGGTGATCCAATCCGAATCATCCGGTACCTGAGGACCGCCATCGGGCCCGGCGTCCGTCACCGGGTTCTGCAGCGTACCCGTGTTGCCCGGGACATCTGGGGATCGACCGGTGTCGCCGGGCTGTACCGCGGGGTCGCCCGCCGCATTGTCATTGTTCACCAGCGGGTCCGTCGTCTGGCGCGTCACGACATACGCCACCCCGCCAATCGTCCCGGCGAAGAGCAACAGCAGCAGCACGCAGACCAGCGCCCACATCATCGTCATGTTTTTCTTCGGCTTCGCGCGGCGCGGCCGAGGTGTCGGCACAGGATGCCCGGGCTCAGACGGCCGCATCACCCGGCCCGCGGGCGGGGGCGTATGGTCCGTCGCACGCGTCCGCGCGATCGCCGCCGCCTGGGCGTGCGCCGCGTCCGACTGACGCATCAGCTCTGACAAACCCGAAAGCCCCACCACGTTGCCATCCGAGTCGATCGAGACGGGTGCCGCGTTTGCGCCCTCCTCCGCCACCTCGACCTGGTCAAGATCGACACTGTCCCCACGCAACAACGGGTCTAGCTCATCCAGCGTCTTGGGGCCCGTCGTCACGGTCCGCGTCACATAGCTCGACTTGATCCGGTACCGGTGCTCACAGTCCGCACAGCGCACCACCGCCCCGTGCCGAACAAACGGCGACCCGACCCGGCACGAACACGATGGACATGTCAACTGATACACGTCCCGGCATTGTAATCGCGCATCACCCATCAGGTGTGGACGCATGCCCTCACCAAGCCCGACTCGTGCGCATGCCCCCTCCTCACCTCAGCCCCGCATGTCAATGCGGGGCGCGACAACACCAGGCGTTCTGGCTTCCTCAGGCCTCGCATTGACATGCGAGGCTGAGATCCTCCGCAAAAGTTCTTTGCGATTCCCGTTTCATACGCATCCCGTTTTGAGTTTGGGCGTTCGGCTTGCCTTGGCTCCCCCTCCCTGCTTGGAGGGAGGGGGTTGGGGGGAGGGTCCGGCGCTGCCGCGTTGTATGTCCTGGCGTCTCGGGTCGGACCACCAACGACCCTCACCCCAGCCCTCTCCCTAGCAGGGAGAGGGAGCCGGAATACACGCAATGTCAAAATGTGTTTGGTATCAGGCGGTGTCTGCAGGTTTTTGATCCCATCAAAAAACCACGACGCTGCTGTCGCAACGCCGTGGGGATGGGTTGGTGTGATTCGCGGTGTTGACTGCAGCTCGCACAACGGCTTGGCGGACCGGGCTGAATGCTGCAACCCGATGTCAGGCGTTAGTCTGCCGCGTCGATGCCGATGACGCCCTGTGCGATGCGGGGGCCGGCGTTGCCGGTGGGCTGGCTGCCGTCGTCCTCGTCGCGGTGGACGATGATGCTGCGGCCGATGATGGACTTGGCGCCGTTGAGGGTGAGGTCGCTGTAGGTGACATCGTAGGTCGCGCGGCCGTCTTCGTTGGCGTCGAGGTTGCCCAGGTCGCCGGCGTGTCCGCCGACGTGGCTGTGGTCGCCGTGCTCGCCCGGCAGGCCGTGGTCCACGCCGTCGGGGTTGAAGTGGCCGGCGGTGGCGGTGCCGTCGGGTGCGGAGATGTCGCCGAGGTGGTGGACGTGGAAGCCGTGGAGCCCGGGGGTGAGCCCGTTGACCTCGGCGGTGACGCGCACGCCGGCGTCGGTCTGCTCGAACTTGATCCAGCCGGTGACGCTGTTGCCCTCGGTCGCGCTGAGCACGCAGATCGCGTGGGTGATTTCGGCGTGTTCCTCGGCGTGGGCGTGGGTGTCACCTTCGCCGTGCGCGTGGCCGTCGCCCGAGGTGCTGCCGCCACAGGCGGGGAGGAAGGCGATCGCGGTCAGCAGCGCGGCGGTCGAGAAGAATCGTTTCATGTGTGGGCTCCTTGGAGTAATCGGATGTGTTGCGATTATAGGTACTCCTAAGCCTACGCAAGCGTCCCATTGGGTGCCACATAGCGCAGCTATGTGCGACACAACGAGAGTGCCTGTGGGAACCGCACATAGCTGCGCTATGTGGCACCCGAAACCTCTCGTATTCTGCTTAAGACCCGTGTTTAAAGTGTGCGCGGACAGCAATGGGCAATCTCACCGACTCAATCCCGGGACATGACGCCAGACGCAGCCTTACACCCGCACCGCGCCCAGCGGCACGATGTACTGCGCCAACTCGTCGCGGTCGAGCTGCGCCTCCAGGTCCACCGGCAGGGCGCACGCGTGCTCGTGGTCGCTCGCGAGGATCAGCCCGTTGTGCGCCATCTCCTCCCAGCCCATGTCCGCCGGCTGATGCCCGAGCAGGAACGTCTCCACGCCCCACGCGTTGGCCAGCTCCGTGGCGACTTTCTTCGTCTGGTGTCGGCCCCAGACCATCAGGTGCGCCGCGCCGTCGGGCGAGGCGTAGTCCTCCTCCGTCAACGCGCGCTCCAGCACGCCCGGGTCGAACACCTCGATCTTCCGAGAGCCCGGCAGGGAGTGTGCACACAGCACGCCGTTGCCGCAACGCACCGCGAGCAACAGGGAGTCGACATACTCATCGAACGCGGCGTGAACGTCGCCCGCCTCGTCGCCGAAGAGGTGGTCGAGCCCGTCGTTGAACGCGTCGACGTCGCTGCCGCCGTCTTTGAAGACGTGCTCCTGCCGACGCTGCGCGAGTTCGTGGTTGGAGAGCAGCATGTAGACCTGCTCGGGGTAGGCGAGCTTGACGGCACAGGCCCTGGCGAGGGTGCGGATCGAGAGGTCCATGCCGTTGATGCGCGATGGGCCGTGGATGATCTCGTGGAGGACGATTTTCCGCTGGGGCGATTTGCCGAGCTTGGCGAGTTTCACGGCCTGCATGAGTCCACGGGTGTTGTCGTGCAGGTCGCCGGTCATCAGCAGGTGGGCGGGGGCGTCGACATACGCACAACAGCCGCGTCGGGCGGGGTCGGCCCGGTTGGCATGGGCGGTCCGCCGGAGCAGGTCGGCGACGACGGCGGGGTCGGCGAGGTCGAGTTCGCTGCCGGGCAATGTGAAGGGTTGGGTAGGCATCGGACGCAGTATGCTGGAAGTCGGGGCCTGCTGCCAACCGATGAAGGGGGTGTCGGGCCGCTGAATCGCGTTCAACGGCAAGATGGCCCGGGCAATAGCCGTCCCGTGTTAGGCGTTACCCTGTAGACCGGAAGTGACATGGCTCAATCGCTCGACAGCCCGTTAGATCGGACACTGGCCGCCGCCGCGGAAGGCGACGGCAAGGCGTGGGAAGTATTGGTCCATTCCTACAGCCGGCGGGTCTTTGGCCTATTGCTTAAACAATGCAAAGACAGGGATTTAGCTGAAGAATTGACCCAGGACACGTTTGTCAAGATCGTCCAGAAGCTGAAAAACAAGCCCGGCGAATCCGGCGGGTATCAGGAGCAGGGCCGGTTCGAGCCCTGGCTATTCAGGATCGCGATGAATAACCTCCGAGACGAGATGCGAAGACGCGGCCGGCAGGCCCGGCCGATGGACATGAGCCCCGCGGCCTCGGGGGGGGGCGGGCAGTCGGGCCCCAGCGGGTGGGCCGCGGCGCAGCAGCAGGTGGTTTCGGGTGGACCCTCGGCCCCGGCCGGGCCTTTCGACGCGTGCGACCACAACGAGCAGGTCGATCGCCTGCGGGCCGCCATCGCCACCCTGCCCGAGCAAGACCAGGAAGTCCTGCGCCTGCGTCACACGGCCGGGCTGAGCTTCGCACAGATCGCCGAGGCCCTCGACCAGCCGCTGGGCACGGTCCTCGCCCGAGGCCACCGCGCGTTGGGCAAGCTGAAGAAAATCCTCAACCCCGAACAGCCAACACAGGCCAGCAGTTCCGCACGCACCGCCTGAGACCGGTGAGAATGCCATGAACACCAACGACCCCCATCTCGACACCGACCCGCAACTCGACGCGCTCCTGGCCCAAGCGCTCGCGCCCGACCAGGTGCCCGCAGATTTGCAGGCGCGGATCCTCGAGCTCTCCGACCCAGCCATGAACGCGCTGCTTGACGAAGCGCTCGCCCCGGAGGATGCGCCCGCCGGTTTAGAGACGCGCATCCTTGCGAAGCTCGGCGTCGACGCCGCCTCGTCGCGCGATGAAACACCCGCCGTCCTCGCCACGATCGGGCCGCGACGGGGATGGGTCGGTTTCGCCGCGGCCGCCACGATCGCCCTTGCCACCGGCCTCGTGTTCTACGCCACCACGCCGGGCCCGGACAGCAGCACCGGCCCTATCGCGCTCGACCCGGACACGCCCCCCGACGCGTCGCCCGATGAGGCCTTCGCCTCACTCGACGGAATCAACACCGAGCTGGATACCGAGATCGAAACCCTACAAAGCCGTATCCTCAACGTCAGCGACAAGCCGATCTGGGGCGGCGACGACGACTTTCAGCGTGAGCTCTGGCAGGAGCTCGCGCCCGACGAAGAATCCGTCGTGATGCTGTTCTAGGCTCTCTCCGAAAACGGTGGGATGGCCGTCTCGGCCGTCGATTAAGCTTCGTGACGGGCGGGACGCCCATCCCACCTTTGGTTTTCAGACAGAGCCTAGAACAGCGTCGCGTCGTGTAGAACACACCGACGCCTTGCCCACCCGCCGCCTGGCCCGGACCGACCCATGAAACGATGCCCCACCCTCCTGCTCCTGACACTGGCCGCACTGCTTGCAAGCCCCACCGTGCTCGCACAGCCCGAGCCCGGTGATCGCGCCGACCCGCGCTACCAGGGCGACACCACACCCGACCGCGACGCACGCGACGCACGGCCAGGCCGGGGGGCAGGCGACGGGCCACGCGGCGACCGCCACGAACGCGGCCACGACGAGCGCGCCGACCGTGGCCAGCGAGGCCGCGGCGAGCGCGGGAACCGAGGTGGCCGACGGTGGCGCCTGACCGAAGACCAGCTCGACCACGCCATCGAGATCATCGACCGCATCAAGCCCGAACTCGCCCAGGAGCTGCGTGCGACGCGCGACGAAGACCCCGCCGCTACGATCCGCCGGATCACCGAGGAGTTCCCACGCGTTCATGAACTCATCGCGATGCACGCCGACGACCCCGCACGCTTCGACCTGCACGTCCAGAGCATCCAGGTGATGAATGACTCGGTCCCGCTGATCCGCGCCCTGCGGCGGGCCCAGCGCGAAGACGACCCACAAGCGGTCACCGAACTCACCGCGCAGATCCGCGAGAAGGTCGAGGCGATGTTTGATATCCGCATGGCGATCCGCCGCCTGGAGATCGAAGACCTGCGGGCACGCATCGCCGAACTCGAAGAGCAGCTCGCCCAGGCCCAGGACGAGCGTGAACAACACATCGACGAACGCACCCAAGACATCGTCAACCGCGACGCGCACAGCGGCCGCGGCCAAGGGCACGGCGGCCCACGCGAAGGCGACCGCCCCGGCCCGACCGAAGACCGCCCCGAAGGTGATCGGCCACGCCGGTAGCGGCTACAAAACGATAGACAATGCCTTGAGGGGTTCCACACAACTGCCCTGCTTGCTGGGCTGCTGTGTGCGAATGAAACGTGGATCGGCACGCCGGCACACAGCAGGCCTTCGGCCAGTTGTGTGGCACCGTGTAGGCACGCATATGTTTTGCGGGAATCGTGCTACCCGCCGCCCTTGATCCGGTACACCGCCGCGACAAGCTGGTCGACCTCGGTCGGCGGGCCGTCCTGCGACAGCGCCTCGTCGATCCAGGCCACAGCCTGCACGCGGTTTTCGCCGAGTTGCAACAGCACTTCGAGCGCGCCGCGCTGCAGCGACGTCGCCGGACCGCCCGCCGCCCCGTCGCCCGGGACGCCCTCGGCGACCCCGGCCGCGCCACCCCCGGCTGCACCCAGAAAACGCTCGACCTTGTCGCGCAGCGTCACCGCGATCGTCTCGGCCGTCTTCTTGCCGACCTCCGGCATGGTCTGCAGCGTCTTCACGTCCCGGTCCGCGATCGCGAGCGCGAGCTGGTTGGTCGGCAGCACCATCGCCCGCAGCGCCCGCTTGTGGCCGATGCCCTTGCAGGTCACGAAAAGCTCGTAGAACGCGCGATCATCCACCGTCAAAAACCCCGCGAGCCGGGGCAGGTAGGTCGCGCCCTGGTTGTTGGACTCCAGGAAGTGCAGCGTGTGCAGCGTCACCGCCTGGCCGATCGACACCGCCAGCCGGTGCGCCGCGAAGGCGGGCAGCAGGAGCTCGTACACGAGCCCGTGCCCGGGGTCGAGGTAGGCTGTGTCGCCCTGCAGGTCAGTGAGTGTGCCGGTGACGCTTGCGATCATGCCCGAATGATACGAAGAAATGACCAATGACCAAGTCTAAATGACCAAGGACGGACAGGGCTGTTTTCTGTCATTGGACATTAGGTCTTGGTCATTGGGCATTCAGATATCCAGGTCCACCGACACCGGCGCGTGGTCGCTGCACGCGAGCCCGGCGGCGCGGTCGATGTGTGCGGCCTTGAACAGACCGGCCGCGTGTTTGTTGGCGAGCAGGTAGTCGATGCGCCATCCGCGGTTGTTGTGGCGTGCGCTGCCGCGGTTGGACCACCAGGAGTACGGGCCATGCTTGGCGGGGTCGATGCCTTCGCCTTCGACGCCGTAGCGTTTGACGATGTCCTCGTCGTGTTGGCCGGCCTCGTCCAGCAGCGCGTCGTAGTCTTCACGGACCAGGTCGTGCCAACCCGTGGTGAGGACTTTGCCCAGCCACGCGCGTTCGTGCGGCAGGAAGCCGGAGGTCTTGACGTTGCCCTTGGCGTAGAAGATGTCGCGTTCGGTGTGGGCGATGTTGAGGTCGCCGCCGAAGAGGAACGGGGCGTCGCGTTTGCGCTGCCGGTCGGCCCAGGGCTTGAAGCGTTTCATCCACTTCTCCTTCTCCGCCTGACGGTGCTCACCCGACGAGCCGGAGGGCAGGTAGACGCAGCCGACGGTGACGCCCGCAACCGTCGCGGTGATGAGCCGGCCCTCGGGGTCTTGGTCGGTCTTGGTCAGCCCGACCTCGTGCGTCTCGATCGGCTGCCGCGACCAGATCGCCGTGCCGGCGTACCCCTTCTTCTGCGCGGGGTTCCACAGCACGTGCCAGCCGTCGGGGTCTTGCCACTCCGCGGGGAGCTGCTCGGGCAAGGCCCTGACCTCCTGCAGCATCAGCACATCGGGCGCGATCCGATCGATGTGCTCGGCAAATCCCTTGCGCAGCGCGGCGCGCAGCCCGTTGACATTCCAGGTGGTAATCCGCATCGGCGGAGTGTACCGCGTGTTGCCGCCCGCGTGCCCGAAGCCCACGTTCACTGAACGTGGGCTGCCCCGCGCACATCCCCCACGCCCCATCCGCTACCATGCCGCGCATGCCAAACACCCTCAAACTCAAGTACGGCTGCAACCCCAACCAGCCCCACGCCGCGATCCACTACACCGGCGAAGGCGACAGCCCGCTGACCCTCGTCAACGCCAGCCCCAGCTACATCAACGCGCTCGACGCGCTGCGCGCCTGGGAACTCGTCCGCGACCTCAAACACGCCACCGGCAAGCCCGCGGCCGCATCGTTCAAGCACGTCTCGCCCGCCGGCGCCGCCGTCTTCGGCGAAGGCGACACGCTCAGCGATGACTTCTGCAAAGCCCACTTCTACCCCACCCCGAGCGAACACGACTACTCCCCCATCGCCGCGGCCTACGCGCGGGCGCGGTCGTCCGACCGCGTCGCGTCGTTCGGCGACTTCATCGCCGTGAGCGAACCCGTCGATGCCTCCCTGGCCAACCTCATCAAGCCCGAGGTGTCCGACGGCATCATCGCGCCAAGCTACGACGACCACGCCAAAGCAATCCTCGCCGCGAAGAAGGGCGGCAAGTATGTCATGCTCCAGATCGACCCGGCGTACAACCCCGGCAAGCACACCGAGTCGCGCACCTGCTTCGGGCTAACGCTGGAACAGGACTTCAACGACTGCGCGATTGATGCGTCGCTGCTGAACAACGTCGTCACTGCGAACACCGACCTCCCGGCCGACGCGGCCGAGGCGCTGCTCGTCGCCACAGCCGCCATCAAGCACACACAGAGCAACTCGATCGGCGTCGCGCTGGGCGGCCAGGCCGTCGGCATCGGGGCCGGCCAGCAGTCGCGCATCGCGTGCACCCGCCTCGCGTGCGACAAGGCCGACCGCTTCCTGCTGAAACAACACCCCAAGTCGCTCGCATTAATCGACCTGTTCAAGCCCGGCACGGGTCGGCCAGAGAAGGTCAACGCGCTCGACCAGTTCACCCGCTACCACGAGCTGGACGAGACCGAGCTTGCCGAGCTGCTTGCCGTACTCACCGACAAACCCGACCCAATCACCCGCGACGAGGCGCTGGCCTGGTGCGCGTCCTTCGGCGACCTCGCGCTGTCGAGCGACGCCTTCATCCCCTTCCGTGACAACCTCGACCGCGCCAAACGCAGCGGCGTCAAGTACATCCTCCACGCCGGCGGCTCCGCACGGGACGACCTCGTCACCGACGCCGCCAACGACCACGGGATGGTGATGGCGCTGTCGGGGCTGCGGCTGTTCTTGCATTGATGAGGGAGTAACCGCAGATGGACGCAGATCAACGCAGATGAATCCGGAGACCATATCGATGAATGCGAATCTGGTCCCCAACTACCGAGATCTGCTAGACGAGATGGCTTGAACACATCTGCGTTCATCCGCGTCCATCTGCGGTTCCTTTTCCTCTCACAAAACAACCCCCAACTGCAGTTCCAGCTTCGTCCGGCACGAGTCGCAGACCGTGTCGCCGATCTCGGTGGGGAAGAGCTCGTCGATGAGGGTCGTGTATTCGAGCGCTTCGCTGAGCGTGAACCATCGGCCGTTGGCTTCGAGCTTGTGGCACAGCGAGCACTGCACCAGGTCCGGGCATCGGCGGTAGCCGACGTGGGTGAAGAACACGGCCCGTGGGGTGGGCTGGTCGTGGAGCAGTTCGCTGCGCAGGTGGACACGTCGGCCGCTGCCGGGCGTAAGGGTCATGCGCATGTAGCGGATCGCGCCGGGGCAGTCGCCCCGGTAGCGGAAGCTCACGCGTTTGCCGGTGATGCGGACGTGCCAGAGCAGCGCGTCGTAGAGGCGGAGGGTGGCCCCGCCGTTGATAAAGTCCCACAGCGGTCGGCCCAGGACGCAGTCATCCTCAAGCCGCAGCCCCATCCGGTCACGCGCCGCGCGGGACCAGTACGGGCACAGCCCTTCGATGCGGTCGTCGCCGCCCAGCGTGTACGCCAGGTCCACGCGACACGAGTCTGCCTTGCTTACCACAGGCGGCCCCTTTCCAAGATGGGCGCCCCTCCAGAGGACACAACCGACCCGACAAGGCCGGCCAAGAAGTGAAACCGAATCATTCGCAGGCGGACCAAGATGCGCGGCCGAGCCGGCCAGCATGGGCATCAGGTCCACCCAGATTGACACCCCTGCATTATCCGATAAGTCGGCCGGGAATCAAGGAAAATCCTAAACAGCACGGCGTAAGACGTCTGTAGGGCGTTTTTTCTGACAGGATGACAGGATTTTCAGGATGGACAGGATGCCCAACACTCAGTTTCTGATCCTGTAAATCCTGAAAATCCTGCCATCCTGTCAAAAACACGTTGCCCTCACCTACCGCGACCCGCTGGCGGGGACGGGGATCGGGTCGGGGACAAAGGGGTCGCGCCGGGGATGCCGGGGGTTTCGGGGGTGGCTGGGGTAGCGGAGGTGGAAGTCGTGGCTGCCGGTGATCGGCCAGAGGACGAGGAAGTGGTGGATGAGGTCGCTTTTGATCAGCGCCAGCCCGAGGACGAGCATCCAGAACGCGATGCCGATCCCGGGGGCGCCCGGCGCGGCCGGGGCCAGCAGCATCCCGGCCCCGATGAGGGCGAGCGGGACGCCCCAGTAGCCGTGGTGGATCCGGATGCCGCGGGTCCAGCGGGCGACGTACTTCGCGGTGTCGCGGGTCGCTTCGAGCTTGAACCCGAAGCGGAACACCACCGTCACGCCCTCAAACAACACGGTCAGCCCCACCGTCCAGAGCACGGCGTCCAGCAAGAGCGATCCAGTCAAAGCAACTCCCCTCATCGCGGGTCTTGGGTCAGGTCCAGCGGGACAACTGTAGGAAACAAGCCGGGCCAAGCCAAGCGGTTTTTCAGTTTTTTCGCATCACTCGCGCCAGAAAGACAATCACGGAGAGCGCGGAGGCACAGAGACACGGAGGAACGGAAACGATCTTGCTGTGATGTTGAAGTCTGCCGCTCGATCCAATACCCCATCCCTGGGTTTCCCGTCCCCTGACGCCTTGCAGCGCCCCTCTGTGTCTCCGTGTCTCCGCGCCCTCTGTGATCGCCCCTTCCCTAGCCGACCAGACTGGGGCAAAGGCCCCGCTACCAGTACCGCTCGAAGTGCAGGTTGCCGTCTTTCTGCCGCGGCGTCTGTGCGACGAAGCCCGGGCCGTCCTCGGCGGTGAGCTCTTCTTCGAGCTGGTCGATCATCGCGGGGTTGCCGCAGAGGAAGAGGTGGCACTGCTCGGGCGACAGCGGGGCGCCGATGAGTTGCTCGTATTGGTCGGCCTGGAAGACGCTCGTGACGCGGCCGCGCAGCCCATCCCAAGTGCTGTCGGGTTCCCGGCTGACCATCGGCAGGTAGTGGACGCGCAGGTCGTCTTTGGCGATCTGCAGGAGCTCGTCGCGGTAGCCGAGGTCTTTGGCGAAGCGGACGCCGTGGATGAAGACGAAGCGGCTGAATCGGCCGGGCGCGTCTTTGTACTGCTGATACATGGAGAGGAACGGCGCGATGCCCGTGCCGGTGGCGACGGTGACGAGGTCTTTGCCGTCGGGCACGCCCTCGAGCGTGAACCGGCCTTTGATTTTGGTGTCCATGAACAGCCGGTCACCGACCTGCAGATCGAAGAAGCGCGGGGTCAGCGCGCCTTCGTTGACGGCGATGATGTAGAACTCGAGCCAGCGTTTTTCGTTGGGCGGCGAGCAGATCGAGTACGCCCGGCGTACCAGCCGGACCCGGCCGGGCCGGCGTCGCTGCGCTTGGGGGCCTTCGACGTCGAAGCCGGTTTCGGTGGGTTTTGCCTCGGGCGGCGCGATGAGGCCAAGGTTGGTGAACTGCCCGGGCTCAAAGTCGGGGACATCCGCACCCTCGTACGCGATGCGGAAGATGCCCAAGGTGTCGTGGAGCAGCCGGCGTTCGACGATCCGCGCGTTGTAGGGGTCTTTATCTGAAGACATGTCACGCGATCATAACACCGTGCGCTGAACAGCATGTAGGTCGGTGTCTAATGCACGGGGGTGGCCACCCCTGTGCTTTACACCCTACTCCTCCACAAACTCGACCTGGTCCATCGACATAATCTTGATCTGGGGTCGCCCGCGGTGGGGCTCGACCAGCCCCTGCACACGGACGAGCTTGCCCTCAAAGGTGTCGGCGACGCTTTGTTCGAGGGTGTCGGCGAGGTCGTCGAAGATGACCATGTAGAACTTGCCGCGCCACTCGCGGTGGAAGTTGAGGAAGAAGATGTCGCCGCTGCGGGTCTGGCCGATGTTGACGATCCGGCCTTCGACGATGATCTCATGGCCGAGGTAGCCGCCGGCCTGTTCCCACGGGACGATGTCGGGGATGGCTTCGGGGTCGATGATGATTTCGAACGGGTCGTGGTCGCTCAGGCGTGGCGCGGCGATCGGTGTGCGCAGACGCTCGCCTTCCTCGGGGAACGGGCTTCGGCCGGCGGCGGGTGCCGGGGTGTCGGACTGTGCCCGAGCCGGCGGGTCGAGTTCGGGCGTGGGTGGGTCGGTCGCGTGGTCGCCGCCGACGATGATGGCCGGGGCGTCGCCGTTGTTGGGGGTCCGGTCCGGGTGAGTCGTGCCGGGGCTGCCGTCCGGGGCTTGCTCGGTGGTGGCGGGGCCGGTGCGGGCGTCCTGCGTGGCGGGGTCCGGCCTTTTGTCGCAGGCGACGCTCAGCGCGACCAGCAGCGCGGGCACGGCGAGCCAGGTCTTCGGGTCACGCATCATCGTCGTCTCCTTACAGTCGGTACGAGGCGAACCGCACTACAATCGTAGCCCGTGCAACGCATCATCGGCCAGCAACGCGCCAAGGCACTCCTCGAGTCGCAGCTCGCGACCGGGCGCATCCATCACGCGCAGATCTTCCACGGCCCCGCGGGTGTGGGCAAGTTTACCACGGCCGCCGCGCTGGCCAAACGATTACTCTGCCACAGCCCCGCGACCGACCTGATGGGCAACACCTCGGCCTGCGACGCCTGCGCCTCGTGCTCCCTGCTGAAAAACCTCGACGGCCTCACCCAACGCGGCGCAGCCGACCCCGACGACCCCGCCGCCGCGCTGTCGTCGCCCCACCCCGACCTCCATCTCGTCGCCAAGGAGCTTGCCCTCTTCGACGAAAGCGCGAGCGTCCGCGCCTCGAAGCAGAGCAACATCCCCATCAGCATCATCCGGTCCAAGCTGATCGGCCCGGCCTACCTCGCGCCCAAGCTCGGGCATGGCAAAGTGTTCATCGTCGACGAGGCCGAGCTGCTCGACGGCGTCGGCCAAAACGCGATCCTGAAAACCCTCGAAGAGCCGCCCGAGCAGACATACATCATCCTCGTGACGTCGCGGGAGGACGAGCTCTTGCCGACGATCCGCAGCCGAAGCCAGCGTGTGCCTTTCGTGCCGCTGACCGATGATGAGGTCGGCCGCTGGCTGGACCGTCACGCGGCAGGCGGAGATGAAGGCGACCCGCTGGATGAGAAGACCCGTAAGTGGGTGGTGGGTTTCGCGCAGGGCAGCATCGGCCGGGCGTCGCTCGCGGTGCGTTACGACCTGGCCGAGTGGGGGCAGTCGGTGCTGTCGCCGATCCACCGGATGGCGCAGGGCGGTCGGCCCGAGGCGCAGCTAGGTACGGCGATCGCCGAGCGCGTCGATGGGTTTGCCAAGCGCTGGGTCGCCGACCATAAGAACGCATCGAAGCTCGCCGCCAACCGGCGCGCAGCCGCGCTGATGGGGTCGATGATCGCGAACTTCGCCCGCCGACGGATGGCGCAGGTGGCCGAGCAGTGCGACCCCGAGACGCCGGGCGCGTCGGAGCTGGCGGTGTCGCCCTGGCTCGCCGTGATCGCCGCGGTGGGCGAGGCCGAGCAGCAGCTTGGCGCGAACGTGAACCTGAACCTGGTGTGCGCGGGGCTCGGGGCGTCGATCACGGCCGCGTTCCTTGAGCCCGGCCTGGTGACTTAGGTCACCAGGCCCGAATCCGTTCGGTCTTTTGCATTCGGAGCCCGACCCATGCCCGCCCCCCTCGACAACAACCAGATCCGCGAAGCGCTCAAGACCCTGCCCGGCTGGTCGCTCCAGGGCGACAAGCTCCACAAGGCGTATCGGCTCGGTGATTTCCGTGAAGCGCTTGCGTTCATCGTCCGCGTCGGGCTGGAGGCCGAGGAACGCAACCACCACCCCGAGCTGTTCAACGTCTACAACAATGTGACGATCGACCTGTGCACACACGACGCCGGCGACAAGGTGACGCAAAAAGATATCGACCTCGCAAAGGCGATCGAAAAGATCAGCCCCCAATAGCCGCGTCGCTACGCGACGCCGGGCCAGCATCGCGTAGCGATGCGGCTATCATCACCGCTCAAATCAACCACACAACCGGAGCCCCACCCTTGGCCACCCTCAAACTCCTCGAAAAACTCACCACCACCCCCGGCGTCCCGGGCCGCGAACACCGCGTCCGCAAGCTCATCATGAACGAGATCAAGGGCATCTTCGACAAAGTCACCGTCGATCCGCTGGGCTCAGTCATCGCCGTGAAGAAGGCATCGCCCAAGACCGGCAAGGCGAAGAAGAACCCGACGAAAGTGATGCTCGCAGCACACATGGACCAGATCGGCTTCCTCGTCTCGCACATCGACGACAAGGGGTTCCTCTACCTCAACCCCGTCGGCGGGTTCGACACGCGAAACCTCTTCGCACGGGCCGTCACCATCTGCCCCGACCCCAACGACCCCCGGAAGGATTTGACCGGGATTATGAACCCGGGCGGCAAGCCCGTGCACGTCGCGCCCCCGGAAGAACGCAAGAAGGTGCCACTCGTGCGCGAGTTCATCGTTGACACCGGGCTCAAGGTCGAGGAGGTCAAGAAGAAGACGAAGATCGGCGACATGGTCGTCATCAACGCGCCGGTCTACTACGTCGGCGACCACATGGTCAGCCAGGCGATGGACGATCGCGCCGCCTGCTGGATCGCGATCGAGGCCTGCCGTAAGCTGAAAAACCACGACTGCGAGATCCACTGCGTCTTCACGGTGCAGGAAGAAGTCGGCCTGCGCGGCGCGGTCGCGTCGGCGTACACCGTCAAGCCCGACATCGGCATCGGCATCGACGTTACCCTCGCCATCGACACGCCCGGCGTCCCGGCGCAGGACGCCTGCACCAAGCTCGGCGAGGGCGCAGCGATCACCGTCATGGACGGCTCGGCCATCGGCGACTACGACCTGGTCGAGGCGTTCGAAAAAACCGCCAAGCAGAAGAAGATCAAGTACCAACGCTCGATCCTCGCGGCCGGCGGCACCGACACCGGCGGCATCCAACGCAACGCCGGCGGCTGCAAGGCCATCACGCTGAGCTGCCCGACCCGCTACATCCACACCGTCACGGAGATGATCCACAAAGACGACATCGCCGCCTGCCGCGACCTGTTGGCCGCGTACCTGGGGACGGTGAAGTAAGTTAGTCGCGCCAGAAAAGCATGGTTACACTGGAAGCCCACGTTCATTGAACGTGGGCTTCTTACCTTTCACAGACACCTCTTGTTCGAGGGTATGTGCATGCCTGCGTGGAACAACTGGTATCACTGTGTGGTATCGACGTATGGCGCGTGGCTGCCGGGCGATCCGCGCGGGTTTCGGACGCGCAAGCATCGCGAGCATGTGGAGGGGGATTACAAGTCACCGCCGCCGGAGGGGGTGTATGCACAACGGCATCGGCAATCCAAAGAACGGATGAATCGCGATGCCGTCCGGCTCACTGAAGCGGCGCGTAAGATTGTTTTAGATGAGATAGTCGAATCTGCGGATCGCTATGACATCGAACTACTTGCCACGAGTGTTAGTGCGATGCACTTTCATCTCCTAGGGAGGTTCCCGATGGGCCGCAGGAAGCCCATGCTCAATGAGCGTGGGCTTCGGACGTCTTCTGTGGATGACCCCGTGAGACATCTCGTCGGACAAGTCAAGCAGTGGTCGAGCAAACGGCTGATCCGAGAGGGGTTGGCAGAGGCGGGCGTATGGGGCAAACGTGGGAAGATCGTGCCGATCAAGGATCGGAAGCATCAACTCAATACTTTCAACTACATCTTGCGGCACAAGCAGGAAGGGGCCGCGGCTTGGACGTTTCGGGATGGGCTTGAAGGTTGAATGCAGGACGAAGCCCACGCTCAATGAGCGTGGGCTTCCTGTTATTTAGCGGCAGCCTGCTTTGCGCTAGCCCTGGTCCGACCACTTGATCTGGAACTCGATCTCGTGGTCGCCGTCTTCGCGTTCGTGCTCGATGTTGAACACCGCGCGGTCGGGGACGTAGATGCGTTCGTTGGCGATCTGGATCTCGAAGTTCTCGCCGGTCTCGATCGAGTCCGCCAGCCGGCGGAGCTTGGCGACGAACTCGGCGTTGCTGTAGGTCTTTTCGATGTCACGGTCGGTCATGGGTGGGGTCCTTGGGGGAAAAAGTAGGGTGGGTGGAGCGAGTCCGCGAGCGCAACCCACCACGCGCTGTCAAGATGGTTGGATAGTCACGGTGGGTTGCGCTGCGCTCCACCCACCCTACGTTAGTTACGCCTCGGCGAGTTCTTCGACGCTGGGGCAGGTGCAGACGAGGTGGCGGTCGCCGTGGGCGTTGTCGATCCGGCCGACGCGGGGCCAGTACTTGTGCTCGCGCAGATACGGCAGCGGGTAGGCCGCCTCTTCGCGGGTGTAGGGGTGCGTCCAGTCGGACACCATCAGCGACTTCGCGGTGTGTGGGGCGTTGTGCAGCGGGTTGTCGTCCTTGGGCCAGTCGCCTTTTTCGATGCGGGCGATCTCTTCGCGGATCTGGATCATCGCGTCGCAGAAGCGGTCGAGTTCTTCCTTGGGCTCGGACTCGGTGGGCTCGAACATCAGCGTGCCGGCGACGGGCCAGGACATCGTCGGGGCGTGGAAGCCGAAGTCCATGAGGCGTTTGGCGAAGTCATCGACGGTGACGCCGGCGTCCTGGCACTTGCGGATGTCGAGGATGAACTCGTGGGCGCAGGTGTTGTTCTTGCCGGTGTAGAGGACGGGGTAGTGGTCTTTGAGACGCGCGGCCATGTAGTTGGCGTTGACGATGGCGGCTTCGGTGGCGTGGGTGAGGCCGCGGGCGCCCATCATGGCGATGTACATCCAGGAGATGGGGAGGATGGCCGGGCTGCCGTAGGGCGCGGCGGAGATGGTGCCCAGCGGGTCGCGTCCGCCGCAGCTTGGGTCCATCGGGTGGCCGGGCAGGTAGGGGGCGAGTTCTTCGGTGCAGCAGATGGGGCCCATGCCCGGGCCGCCGCCGCCGTGGGGGATGCAGAAGGTCTTGTGCAGGTTGAGGTGGCAGACGTCCGCGCCGATCGCCCCGGGGCTGG
>JBCCWH010000028.1:0-34951 GCA_039193915.1 Planctomycetota bacterium | reverse complement strand
CTGCTCAAACCGGTTACCGTGATCCCGGTCTTCAGGCGTCTCTTCTTCCGGGGGAGCGGCGGCGAGGCGCCAGGTGTCGGGGGCTGGGGCGCTGCCGAGATGGGACGTATCGCAGGACCACAGGAGGGTTCGGTCCGGGGTGACCAACCTGTAGCGGCCAGACACGTTGAGCGCGAACCGCGACGTCATGCCGCCGACCGCCACCCTCTGCACGGGCTCGGCGTTTGGATCCAGGAGCATGTAGCGCAGGAGGGATGCGTCGTTTTCGATGACCGCAGCGGTGGGCTCGTCGTGGTGTTCGAGCTCTTGGTCGGTGCGGATTTCTTCGAGGGCACCGCAGGTGGGGGTCTTTGCGGCCTGGACGATCCACGCCAGCCAGTCATGGATGTCGGGATGACGCTGGATCAGTGACGCCAGGCCGTCTGTCGTCTCGGTGGGTTCGGCATCATCAGGTGCCGTTTGTTCTGTATCGGCTATGGGTCGGGATCGGATCGCCCGGTCGATGTCGAGCAGGCGTTGGAGGGGTGTGTTTGGCATGGTGGCGGCTCGGTGGGTTGGTCGTGGTCGTTCACAGCGATATGGCGGGTCTAGTGATGGTCAAGCGGTTCTTCATCACTCAGAGCCCGTACCAGGCGGTCCAGCCCGGCTTCCTGGAGCGCGGCGGCGAACTGGGGTTGGTGGGCGAGGACCTGCGCGGTGTTGAGCCAGAGGTCGGGTGTGGGGCTGCCGTCACCCGGCCGCCAACGCGAGGCCGCGAACCGTGTCAGCGTGGACTTGTGTAGGCCGAACTCGCGGGCGATGGCCGAGGGGTGGTAGCAGCCGCCCACGACGTCTTCAAAGATGCGCAGGACCAGCTGCTTGATCTGTGCCGGGGCGAGAGCGGCGATGGAAGACCGGAGACGTTCGGGGGAGCCGGCCTTCTCATGTGCGACCGTTGCCGCGAGTCCGTGGTGTGACCAGCCGTGCTCGATCGAAAATGCGTTATTCGCTTCACCAAACGGGTCGTTGTTGAGAGATTGATGAAGCTGGCGTTCGCGTTCACGCAGGGCGTGGTTCAGCCACGCGTTGATCCGCTCCTGTACCTTTCCTGCGGCCCCTTCGTCGTGGTTATCGATCGGGCCGAAGTTGCGTGCGACCCAGCCCGAACGGTCCAGCGGCGGGATGCAGGCCGGCACCCACAAACACAACGAGCCGATCGACGTCCTGAACTCATGGGCGACGGTCAGACGGTTACGCCGACGCCACCCCTCGTGGAGGCAGAGCCGCCAGTGCCTGTTCAGGTAGCCGGTCAACCGCCGGATTACCGTGTTATTGAAACGTAGCGAATGTCCGCAATCCCCAACACCAAATCTCGGGGCCGAGGCACCTTCCGGGGGCTGTGCTGCTTCCGGGGGTGGGGATGGGGGTGGGGGAAGGTGGTTGAGGAAGCCGCGGTAGTAGTGCCTGCAATCGGTCCCGCCGCCGGCATCCATCGGCAGCCGGGTGAACCGGTCCAGGATCAGGTCTCGCGCGGCCGTCAGGGCTTCGTCGCCACCCGCCCACCGGCTCGTGCGGGTATCCGCCTTCGCCTCGACCCAGTCCGCGATGCCGACGGGGTTGCCGCGGAGCAGGACGGGTCGGCGGCGGCTGATCAGCTCATCCAGGGCCATCGGGTCGCCCCCGATGATCATGTGGATCAGCGAGACCAGGTCACTCTGCTCGTACCGGGTGGAGACATCCGCACCCGCATGTGTTGAGCTGGTGTTGGGTTGTCGTGCGTCGTGGGTGGTCGGCATGTGAGGGCTCCAACGGGTTGTGGCTCGATCACGGGTAAAGGGGTTGGTTGTTACGACGACAGCTGACTTCACTGGTTGGATCGATCTGTTTATGTCGACGGACTTCCGGGACTCCAGCTCTGGATCAGAGGTCCTGGTCCCGGGGGGTGAGGGTGATCAGGGTGGCGAGGGTGGGGTTCGCGGGGTCGAGGGCGGTGGCGGCGCTCAGCGCGTCATGCGTGTGCTGCCATGACCGGTTGCGGATCGCGGTGGCGGCGGCGCTCAGGTGTTGGATACTGCCTGTCAGGCGGCGCAGGAGCTGGTCCGTGGGCTGGGCGCTGGGAAGCGAGAAGCCGCGTTGCATCAGTTCGAGGAGATGCTCGCACGCGGTGTGCAGGGGCAGGTCTCGGTGGTCGTCGAGCCATTGCCTGTAGCCGTCCTGGGCAGTCCCACGGTGGCGGGTGAGGATGGCCTCGATCTCCCGGCACCACGGGTCGGGGCTGACCGCGGCGTCGCGGATCGCCTGTTCCATGTCGCCCCGGAACATGGCATCGATGATGCCATGCCTGGTGTGGCGGGCGTGTGTCGTGAGCGACGCTGCTTCGAGATGTCGGATCAGCCGATCGAACGCACGACGCCATGCGGCGGTGTCTTCGGCTGTGTTGGGCTGTCGGAATCGGCGCCGCAGCACCGTGCGCAGTGCGGTACGGATCGGGGCTGCCGTGTCGCTACCCACGAAGGGTGGAGTGCTACAAGTCGGACCGATTGATTCGCGCGGCATGAGTTCACGGGTCATCTGCTGGAGTGCTTGGCGGTCCGCGGCCTGCAGGTGCCGGGTCGGGGTGCTCCGCCGGTTCGGCCCATGCGCGTGGCCCGGCGCGGGTCGGAGATAAACACAGCCTTCATCACCGCGTCGGAACTCCGACCAGCCCAATGAGCCGTGGGCACCGCCGGATTGGTGCAGCGTCTCGATCGTTGCCGAGGCGCGATGCAGTGCTCGCAGGAGCCGGAGGCGCTTCCGCGTGGCGGGGTCGAGATCGAACACCACGCTGTTGTAATGCTCGGACCCGTGGGGTTCCGGGGAATCTGCCGCGTGTTCTTCCGAAGGACCAATGAGGGGCGGGATGTGCGGCGTGGCGCGGACGGCCAGAATCCCGCCCCCGTGGCGCAGGTCGGGGCAGTCCAGGCGCGGCAGCAGGCAGGCGGGGTGTGGGTCGGGCCAGGGCTCGCCCCACCGCCGGGTGGTCGGGGTCTTGATCATCCAGGGGCCGCCAGGCCGGACCGCCAGTTGGACGGGACGTTGATGATCAAGCAGGTCGGCCGCGAGCGCCGGCCAGACCGGGTCGCTTGGGTCCCACCCCTCGACGCGGAACCGGCCGCCGAGGACCTCGCCGGGTTCGAGTTGGAAGCCGCTGATCGTGTTGGTGGGGTTCATCCGTTTGTTCCTGGTGGGTCGTGCGTGCGTGCAACCGACAGAGCTCTCACCTGCTTCCGGGGGTAGACGGGGACACGGCAACAGCTGGTTCCGGGGGAACGCCACACGCGATGGCCTGCCGGACGATCTCGATGTGGCGCTCATGGACGTTCCGCCACACAGGATCGTGGAGAGACGTCCACCCGGCCGTCCACGCGTCTGGGAAGGCGGGCCCCTCGGCCTTGACCGCCCAGCGCAAGTTTAGGGTTGGGGCGTCGGCCCCTTGCAGCCACGCGACCAGCTGCCGCTGGAGCGGGGTGTCCAAGACCTTGTCGCTGAAGACCCACCCTGCCACCGCTTCGACCTGTCCGCTCGGTGAGAGCACCGAAAACGAAGCAGGCGATGCGCCGCATGCTTCCAGCGCGACCCCCAGCAACTCGATGTCGCTAGGAAGCAGGGAAAACGGTGCAAGCTGCTCGCCACCCAGCCAGTATGAAGATCGGGTCCCATGGGCGGTGACGCAGCTCCAGGCCAGCTCACGCCACGGGCAGTCGTCGGGGGCATCAGGCGAGAACGCATCGACCAGGTAGTCGCCCTGTGCGTGGAACCACTCGCCGTCGATCTTCGGCAGCAGCTCGGTGTAGAGGTCGGGCCAGCGGGCCGCGTCGTATTCGAGCAACTCGCAGATCGCGCCGGATCGCCACAACAGTCGTCCGTAATAGCGGAGCAGGTTCGGCTCGGGCGTGTTCCCCTCCGTTGTCACCACGTGGCGGAGGTGCCCGAGCGCTGCCAGCAGGTCGCCATCGTCCGCCGCGAAACTTGCAAGCAGGGTGCGTCGGCGGGTCGAGTCCGCGGGGAGTTGATCGAGCAGCCGGTCACGCTCACCAAGCCGCTCTTCCTGGTGGGCGGCGAGGATCCGGTCGGTGAGTTGGAGCTTGTTGTGCTGAAGTTGGGATCGGATCGCACGGTCGATCACGCCGGGTTCAGCCGCCCAGAGCTGAGAGTAGTGTGTCGCCGGAAGCAGGTCATTGCAGCGGTGCCAGGAGTCGCCGTGCAGATGCAGGACCTCTGCTCTCCCGGCGGTGTCGAGTCGGAACAACACCGGTGATTCATCGAGCAACCCGATCTCGTTCACGGGCCCGGCCGGCCATCCGGTCAGCGGGTGGGGCTCGCTGGCATCGGCGGGTTCCGTCCCGGGGGACCACCGGCATGCATGCCCTTGGGCGTTAGCCGCAACCACGCCGCGGCCCGCCGCGATCAGCACCTGCGCGTAACGCAGCGGGTCCGGGACAGGGAGCGGCTGCCGTGACGGGATATGCCAGGCCCGCCACTCGTCCCCCGGAAGAGGTGGGGTATTGGGGTTGTCGAAGCCTGCGGCACTGACCTGGTACAAGAGGAGTTCCGCCTCGCGGCAGGCCTGCACGCGGACCACGCGGCCATCCACAACCGGCAGCCTGCCCGTCTGGTCGATTCGGCCTTCGTGATTGAAGAGCGTCCAATGCCCATCACCGGCAACAGCCACGGCGTCTCTCTCGCCGTATGGTGCGGATGCGATCCACGGGGCACTCGCGGTGGTGATGATGTCCAGCGGCTGGTCATCCCTTTCAAGGTCCAGCCGCATCAGCCGGCCCGCCCGGTCGCCACAGATGATGTAACCCGGGTGCATCCACACCAACACATCGACCGGCGCACCGATCCAGACGGAGGTAGGCGGCCCCAGGCCACCTGAACCTGCGGGGGCTCCCGTCACCGATGCCGATTCAAAGCCAAGGGCGGACAGATCGCAAGGCCAGCAGCGAATGCGGGCCGTACCGTCCGCCAGCACGATGCCGTGGGGGGTGAGTGCGACGGCGGTGATCTCGGTATCCGCGCGTACCGGGATCGTCAGGGGCCGAGCGCAGTCTGGCTCGTTGGTAACCGGCGATCCCAGCGGGTGGATCGACAGGCGAGCGGGATCCCCCTTTGGCCGGGCCAGCAGCACAGTCTTCATATCAGGGAGAGTCAGCTTCATAGCAGGTCCGGGGGCTGGCTAATCAAACACGCCCAGAAGCCGGGCGAACTCGTCATCCGAGACGTCGTCGTGGCCACGCTGGGCGGCGTGGGTACGGGTGGCGTTGACCGCCTCAAGCATGGCGGTTGCCTGGTCGGGCTCGGGTTGCCCAAAGAGGCCGGGGCCGCCGTCGAATAACACCTGCGAGGGTGTCTCTGTATGTGCGGACCTGCCGTCCCTGGGGGCCAGGCTGGAGGCCGCCTCCTTCACGGTCATCAACAACAAGGTGCGCAGGTTGGTCTGCTCGACCAAGGCTTCCTCGGCCCGCTTCTGCGCTTGCCACATCGCCTCCCAGGACTCCCGCTGCTCCAGCGCCCCTGTCGTCCGCTCGATCTTGGCGAGCGCATCCGCCGTGGCCTTGATCTCGGGGTTTAGCTCGATCACGGCGTCCAGGCATTCCTTCATCCTGTTGAGGAGATTGACTTCCGCCTTGCGTGCATGCGATCGCACGCGACTACCGACGCCACCGTCATCCGCGCTGTTAGCCTTCAGGCTGTCGTGGATGGTGCTTTCGCCGTAGAGCTGGGCGCGGTCGGCTTGAGTCTGGGCAATTATTTTCCGGATCAGTTCGGGGTTCATCGTCACGTCTCGTTTCAGGTGTGCTTGCGGAGTTGCTCGATGGCTTGACCGGCCCACTGGGCCTGCTGGTCCAGACGCGCCTTGGCGGCGTCGACCGCGCTAGGGGACATCGTTCGGTGCGCGTCGTGCATGAGCTGATTGCGACGGTCTTTGATCTCACCGAGGATGTTGTGGAGGTCGGCCCGGGTATGCGAGATGGCTTGTTCCCGCTCGGTCGCGGCCTCCCGCAGTCTCTGCTGGTGCTTCCGCTCGGCCTCCAGGTCTTCGGTCCGCAGCCGTGTGATGATGCGCCCCACGCGCATCAGCGAGTCGAGCACCGGGGCATGGATGCTGTTGGCCGGGTTGAGTTTGAGGCTCGCGTACAGCTGTGCAAACCGATACAGCTCGACCGCGCTGACCTGGCATGCTGGCTCGGACCAAGGCGTCAGCGGTTCCTCGCACAGTGATCCCACCCATTGCATGAGGTCTACGCGACGCCTATCGCTACAGACCTCGGTGCTGAACCGGCGGCCCCCGTCATCTATGCCTGTGGTCAAAGGCCTTCCGGATGTTCCGGGGTTTCCGGGGGTTCCGGAGGTTCCGGGGGTGGTGGAGGATGGGGTAGTTGATATGGCTTTCCCAGTGCGGGTAGTCGAACCCGGCATCCGTGACGTTGGGCGCGTTGTGAACGTAGTTCCACGACGACTCCCCATCGGTGCGCCAGCAGCCGTCGGGCACCCGGCGGTCAAGCCGGGCGAGCACCTGTCCCGGCGCATCAAGAAGCTCGCCCAGCGTAAGGGGCAGGAAGCCGGGCTCATCCCGCTGCGAGTCGTCACGGGCAAGGTGATAACCCAGTCGTACATGCGCCTCGCCTAATGACGTAAACAGGGCGAGATTCCCCGAAGTACGAGGCCCGTCGTAGCCTTCGGCATGAATCGTCCGCCGCTTGGCCACCGCCCAGACCCCCGGGCCAAGCCCCTGCGCCACACGCGATCGCAGCGTGTCGTACAGCGCCAGCGTCTGTGCGTCCGGCCGACCGTCGATCACCGTGGCGTCGGCCGGGGCCGCGAAACGCTCGAAGGCGGCCTCGGCCTCCTCACCGTAGTACAGCAGGCAGTCGCTGTCCGAGCGGACCACGCGCTCCGGGGTGAGCGACCGCTGGCGGACGATCCGCCCGGTGTCCGGGTCGGCCCAGACCTCGATGATGTTGTTCAGTTCATCCGTCCGGCGGACCGGCTTGCCCGCGTCGTCGTACTCCAAAGCGTAGTACAGCGTCCTGTAAATCTGTTCGCCCGACTCGGCGACATCCTCCTCGACCCCCACGAAGCCCTGCTCGATCTGCGGCATCGCCCGGGCGATCGAGTCGCGCAGCTCCGTCGGCAGCGGCAGGCCCGGGTCCCACCGATCCGGCCCCGAGCCCGGAAGCGAATACACCACGGTGTTGCTCTCGCTGTGGTACAGCGTCAGCCGGTTGCTCTCGATATCGTCGCCGACCGTGTAGTACCAGACGTACGAAGGGGCGGCTTCGTCGCCTGTCATCCGGTAACGCATCCGATAGGCACCGGTCTGCGTGTGGTAACAAGAGCCGATCTCTTCACTGTCCACCCACGTCTGAAACACCCAGCCCTCGTACGCCTGGTTCTTTTCGATCACCCGCTTGAGCCGGTCGGCGGCGGAGGCCTGCTGGACCGGGGCGTAGCGCGGGGGGAGCAAGGCGATGCTTGCGGCCAGTGCGACCAGCGCCGCCAGGCCGACGGGGAGGCCGAAGTTCCGCCAGCGGTGACGGGCGGGCGTGGCGGGGTTTGCCTCGGGGCGTTGCGCGAGCGCGGGCAGATGCTCGCGGACGCGCTGGATGGCGGCCTCGGCTCGGGCCGGGTCGGGCTCGGAATGCGCAAGACGAGCGAGCCGCTGTTCGAGTAGTGATTCAGGGTTGTGCCTGTCAGTGTGCTTATCCATCGTCTTGGCCTTTCTCGATCAGGATGCGTAGCTTGGCGAGCCCTTTTTGAACGATGCTGCGAATCTGGTGCGGGGTCTGGTTGCCGAGTTTGGCCGTGATGTGCTCGTATGACTGCTCTTCGAGGTAGCGCATCGTCAGGGCGGTGCACCAGGGGTCGTCCAGCCGGGCCAGGGCGTCGAGCAGGGCCGCGTCTTCTTCCCGCCGGATCATGGCCGCGTCGGGCGGGTTCTCTTGAGTCGGGGGTTCGATCGGTGTGTCGGCCTGTCCAGTCAACACCAAGGCTTCGGGCCGACGCCTGCGTCGGTGCTCGAACGCGAGGTTGCGTGCCGAGCGGTAGGCGTACGCCGCAGGGTCGTCAGCCGTGTACCAGCCCGCCGAGCGCCCCAGCCGGGCGAACAACTCCTGGAGCAGGTCGTCGGCGGTGTCGTGAGACCGTGTGAGCTTGAACAGCAGCGCGTACAGGCCCCGCCCGTGTTCTTCCAACAGCCGCTTGAGTCGGTCGGGGTCTGGGATCGCTGCCTCCGTGCGTCTTGCCATGCCGGCCGGCGGTTTCCTATCCAGATGCGCCGGGCCGGCCCGCGCACCGCCGCCGCCCGATCTTTTTCGCACCCTTTCGAAAGCAACGCAAATCGCCGCCTCTTATTTTCTACATAACTAGACAATCCCCTTGACACACCCGGGCTGTACTTCTATTTTTATAGACGTCTTGATGGGCGGCTCAGCCCGATGGTTTTTCTCACGACGCTTCACCCCTTCCCGGAACCTGCTTATGCCACGCCCGCCCGCCCGCTACCCGACAGACCTGGAGCTGGATATCCTCAAAATCCTTTGGCGGGAGGGGACGCTTGCGACCTCGGCCGTGCGCGACAAGCTTGCCCAGGAGGCCGGGCGCGACCTGGCGCCGACGTCGGTCATCACGACGCTCAACGTCATGACCAAGAAGGGCTACCTCACGCGCAAACGAGAAGGCAAGAGCTGCCACTTCCGCGCGCGGGTTCGCGAGAACACGATCTCCAAGGGCATGGTCGGCGACCTGGTCGAGCGTGTATTTGATGGCTCAGCCAGCGCGATGATGCTCAACCTCGTCGAGCACCAGAAGCTCACGCACGACGACCTCAGCGAGTTGGAGTCGCTGGTGAAACAGCTCAAGCAACAGACAGACACTGCCACCGGGACCGACACGAAAGGCGGCAAGCGATGACCGGGGATTTCACCATGCTCACGCACCTATTTTCAAGCGATGCGGCGTACCGGCTGACACTATCGCTAGGGCACACGCTATGGCAAGGGGTCGCGATCGGCGCGGCCGCGCTGGTGCTAGCGCGCATGCTGCGCGGGCGTAGCGCCCAGGCGCGGCATCTGACGTACATGGCCGCGCTCTTGGCGATGGTGCTGTGCCTGCCAGCCAACCTGCTGTGGGTCGCTGGGCCGGATCACCCTGCCGCCCCGCCGCGTCATGCCGCAGCGCCGGCCGCGACAAAAACCACGACGCTCCCGGCCGACAGCACCGACCCAGGGCCGACGACCGTGTTGCCACCTGACGGCTTCGCCACGATCCCGCCGGATGCGACGGGTGATCTGGACACGGGCACTGGTAACACCGACGAAACGACGGGCCTGCCGCTGCCCTCGGGGATGGGCGATGAGGCCTTGTCTTCGATGGATGCACAGCCCCCCGCGGCCGCGGACAGCGCCGATCCACAGCCCGTTGCGCCCGCGCCCCCCTCCCGCCGGGCTCGGACCTGGCGTACGGCCGCGCCTTGGGTCGTGCCGGTCTACCTGCTCGGCCTCCTGCTCGCGGGCCTCCGCCTGGTCCTTGCCTACCGGGGCGGGCAGCAGCTGCGTCGGCTGGCGGTCTGTGCCGAGACGCACGCGCCGACGCTGCTCGCGCACTACCGCGAACAGGCCCGGCGGATCGGGCTGCGCTATGTGCCGGAGTTCGCGGTCCTGCCCAAGGATTTGCCCAAACGTTTTGCCCACGTCGGGCCGGTCGTTATTGGCGTGCTCAAGCCGGTCGTCCTCCTGCCCGCCGCGGCGCTGACGCAGATGACCCCGGCCCAGGTCGAGGCGGTCCTCGCCCACGAGCTGGCGCACATCAAGCGCTACGACCCCTGGCTGATGCTCTTCCAACGCGCGGCCGAGACGGCCCTGTTCTTCCACCCGATGGTCTGGCTGATCAGCCGGCTGGCGAGCGTCGAGCGGGAGCACGCCTGCGACGACCTTGCGCTCAACGCCGGGGCCCAGCCCGGGCACTACGCCGAGGCGCTGCTGCACTTCGCCAAGCAACAGGCCAGTGGCCCGCCGCGCTCGCTCGCCGCCGCGGCACTCGCGATGGCGCAGCGTTCCGAGCAGGGCAAGGCCCTCGAACACCGCCTGGCCCGGCTGTTTGGCCAGCGCATCCCTAACCCGCTGCGGCTGACCCGCAAGGGCCTGCTCGGGCTCACCCTCGTCGGGCTCGTTGGGTTGACCGCGCTGGTCACCACCACCCGCGCCCAGCCGCCCGGGCCCTACTTCGCGGAAGCCGAAATCATCCCCAAGGTCGCATACCCAGACGACGGCCGCGACCCGAACCCTCCACTGGCGATGGAAGTGAAGTACGTCCGCCCCACGCACACCGATGTGTTGTTCGACCCGGACGGCAATCGGCTGGAAGAGACATGGGACGACGCGAGCGGGCGGCACTCGCTCCGCGACGAGGATGACAGGTTCCGTGACATCATCATCGAGATACCCCAGGATGCGCCCGAATTGACCTTTGTCGATGGCCGCTTCCGCTTCGAGCGTGCGGGCGGCGATACAAGTCAAGGGGCACCCTTCTTCGCGCACATGTGCTACCGCGCCGATGGCAGCCGCTACATCCTCCTAGACGTGCAGATCAACCGCGACTATTTCGCCCGGGGCAACCGTTTCGACATCACCCTCGCCTACCACGTCGGTGAAGAACGCGGAGCAGGTGACATCGAGTTTGCCGGGCCTTTCGAACCCGGAGTTCCATTTACCGACACGACAGGTCAGTACCAAACTCAACTGGACCCGATGCAATCACCGTATCATGATCGCCACGCTCTCGTTTTACACCTTGATCGTTACTTGCCACAACACCGAGAACTCGTCGCCTACGACCATGACGGGAAAGTACATGAGTTTGTTGATACCGGCGGCGGCGGCTCCAGCGGCCCCAATGGGACTCGTGGCACCTATCGATATCGACTAGAGAGTGTGTCGCCCAGAGACATCTCCCGCATTGTCCTGAACCCTGAGCCAAGAACTATCACGTTCCGGAATGTGGCGTTGTCTTGGGATGACTATGAAGAGAACAGCAGGACATACGAGCCTTATCTTGACGAGATGGCCCAGCGTCTAGGGGTAACCGTTCACAGCCAGATCGAAGCCAACGCACTGACCGGCAAGCAAATGTCCCTCGAAGAGGCCTTGTCAGTAATGGATGTCGTGCGAGATCGCAACACAATCGAGAGTGTGTGGTATGCGATCTCTAATCCACACCCACGGCCGGCCTTTGACGATCTCACCGCCGAGCAGCAGGCCATCGTGATCTCAACTGCAAATCACTGGGTCGATGCGTCAGAGCCTCGCGTGCAGCAGATCGGCCTGGAGATGGGCTTGTGGACTGGGGATATGCGGTTCTGGGAACCAGCGACCGCCTACATCCAGCGTGAGGGATATCGGAACGGAACTATCATGCTCGCACTCGTTGAGCACCTGCACGACCAGTTTGGCTCAGACCAATACCGCTGGCTGGTCGAACTCGCTGACAGCACTAACTACTCGCCAAACTTGTACCAAGTCATTCAGGCGTTCCGCTACAACGGGCAAGAGCGGGGCAGCCAGCACCAGCTGCGCACCACCGATGCTTTGATGGAACTCGCCCACCACGACAAGCCATGGGTCTGGATTGCTGCGATCAACCGAATCTACGGCCGGGATGGATGGTCGATGTCGGACCTCAACGGTAAACCACTGTACTTTGACCTACTGCGGCAACTCGCCGCCGAGTCAGACGAGATGCTGCGCCGGTGCGCAATTGTCGTGCCGGACGCTGAAGTGCTGGGCCGGCCCCTGCCGCCGCGCGAAGACCTTCGGCTCGAAGAGGTCTTCACCCCCGCGATGTGGCGGATGCTGCGGATCGGCGACTTCTTTGCCCTCTACGACCACTGGGTCACCGACGACCCGGCCGACCTCGACCAGTGGGGCATGGTCATCGGCTTCCTCGACCAGCTCGACGAGGAGTGGTCCCTGTCGCGCGGCAACGGCTGGTCGCGCGACAACGGCGTGATCGTCCACCGGGTCGTCCAGCACCTCAACGCCGTGTTCGACCAGGACCTCGGCGGGTTGGGGCAGGTCCGCACCGAAACCGCCAGCCGTGTCGGCCACGGCAAGGACTACCGCCAGATCGCCCGCGACGCGGTGGCGTGGTACCGCGGGGCTGATGGGTCGTTCCCGGACCGTGGATTCCGCCGTCCGTCGGTCGTCAGCATGATCCGTGCCGACGACAGCGACTGGCGTTGGATCATCGGAGAGGGGTACGGCGGCTATCTCGCTGAAGGCCTCGCATTCGTCGAGCCCGTCGGTGAGGATCAGCACGCGGTCGTGCGCGGCAACGCCGGTGGGAGCAACGGGACACCATACGAAGGCAGCGTTCAGCTACGCCTAGAAACCAAGTCTGAAGATGGCGTGTTCACGATCACCCGCACAGTTGTCGATGCCGACGACAATAGCCGCCGCCTGTCGTCGGTCGAGTCCGGCCACGCGATCCCCGAGGGGGCCGAGGTGCAGGTCGTGACGTCGCGGGTGCGGTCCAACACCGCGATGATCGGGACGGGGTACACCGCCCTCTGGGAAGCGCGGTTTGTGCGTGACGGCGAGGTGTTGCAGTCGATCGTCTACGCCGTTCGTGCGTTGATGCCGCGCGAGGTCGGTGGCGATTCGTCGAAGCACTTCGAGCCGAGGATGCCCGAGGGCCGGGCGATGCCGCGTCCGGAAGACCCGCGGCTGCACTTCGCCGCGGTCCCGATCGAAGCCGAGCCCGAGGTCGAGCGTGCCGACCTCATCGGCACCTGGCGGCTGGAGGATGCGGACTCGATGGTGCAGTACACCGACGCGGCCGGGCGGGCGGTGCGGGTGGTGCAGACGCTGACGCTGCGCGAAGACGGCTCGGCGGTGCGGCAGGTGGTTAGGTCGTACGAAGACGACCCCGTCACACCGGCGCACTACGAACGGTTCGAGGGGCATTGGGCGCTGGGCGAGGCCGAGCCCCTTGATGGGGAGGGGCCGGGGCTGTCTCTGCGCGGCGAAGCCGACCCCATCGATGAGACGATGCCCCAGGCAGAAGACGGGTGGGACGCACAGCTCGTTATCGTGGAATCTCTCGGCAACGTCTGGTCCGTCGAAACAACCCCCGACGGCGAGACCGTCATGACGACCGCGCGTTGGGCGACCGACCTCCACCTGATCGACAAGTGGAAGCGCATCGATGCCGACGACGCGACCGAACTCGACCCCGGGGCGCACGGCTCGGTGGAAACCGCCGAGGCGTTCATCGCCGCGCTGCTCACGGCCCGGGTCGGTGATGCGCAGGCACTAACGCACGGGATGGACGAGCGAAGCTGCGGCCGGTTTGCCGAGCTGGCGCTCTTGGACATCGGCGACGACTTCGGGGCCACAGTGGTCTACCGCGATCGGCGCGACCGCCCCCGGAATGAGGGGGAGGAAGGGGATGAACGCGAAGCAGGTGAGGCAGCGGCCGGGGGTGACGCTTCCGGGGGCGAGACGATCGGCGTGGTCTTCGCCCCGATCGTCGTCCCCACCGAGTTGGCGGACAAAGACGAAGAACAGCGCATGGCCCTGATCGTCGAGCTGCAGCAGGTCGATGGGCGGTGGCGTGTGACGGGGATCGAGCCCGAGGCGATGGGCGAGGATTTTGACGGGCAGTTCCAGCAGGCGCACGACACCGGCCGGATCGAGATCATCCCGCATGAGGCCGCGCCGCTGCCCCCGCGGATCGTCGGCTACCGCGACCCCAAACCACTGGACCTGCACCGGGCCATCATGGCGGGCGACCTCGATCGTGTCGAGGCGCTGCTGGATGCGCACCCGGCATGGGTCCACGCCCGGCTGGCGATCGAGGAAAACAACACCCCGCTGCACACCGCGATCACACAGGCATGCTGGAGCTACAACAAGACCGAGGAGGATGGCCGACGCGGCGTCGCGCTCTTCGAGCTGCTGCTGGACCGTGGCGCGGACATCGACGCCGTGAACGACGGCGGCCGGACGGTGCTGTCCTACTTCTGCGGCTGGTACGCGCCGGTCGGCCGGTCCCAGTCCGAGGCGGGGCTGGCCGCGCTTCGGCTGCTGCTCGAACGCGGCGCGGACGTGGGCCACACCGCCGACGACGAGCGGACGCCGCTGTTCAGCTTGGCGTTGTCTTCGTTGGGGCACCGTCAACCCGCACACGAACCGATCGCCGACGCGGCGGAACTGCTGCTCGAAGCGGGGGCGGACCCGAACCACGCGGTCGGCAGCGAGTCGGACGAGCGGATGCGGACGCCGATGCATCTCGCGATCTACTCCCGTAACCCACACCTGCTGGCAGTCCTGCTGGAGCACGGGGCCGACCCGGCGGGGCCCAACATGCAGGCCCTGCCGCCGCTGCACGCGCTGGCCGTGGCCCGCTACCGCAACAACACCTCCGACGCCGAGTACAAGGCCATCCTCGAGCGTGACACCCTCGCCTGCGCCCGGCAATTAGTCGAGCACGGGGCCGACCCGTGGACGCGCGTGCTGTCCGACCGGGGATACACCGTTGGGGCGACCAACCTCCGCGGGATGGAATGCACCGCCTGGGACTGGGCGCCGGACAGCGCGATGCGGGAGTACCTCGGCGAGCTGATGGCCCCGAAACGCGCCGAGCTGGAAGCAGAAACCCGCGCGATCGGCGAGCGGTTTGTCCGGGCGGCGCTGGCGGGTGACGCCGAGGCGATGCGTGCCGACACGGCCGAGGTCTTTGTCTACCACGACGGCCAGCCGACCGAGCGTATGCTGCCGCACGTCGTCGCGTTGCTGCGCGACCAGCTTGATGTCGATCCCAACGAGGCCGAGATCGAGCTGCCTATCGTCGCGGTCACCGGTCGGCTGCGCGAGGGCGGGATCATGCTGCGCAACAAAGCGGGAGCAGAGTCTCCCTACACTGCGATCCTGACGATCCACGACGGCGAGCGCTGGCGTGTGATCGGCGTGCGGCAGACGCATCGGGAAGAAGTCATGGGCCCACTCAAGCTCCTGTTCGGCTTCGAGCGGGAGTCGGTCGATTACGTCCGCTATCAAACCACCGGCGAGCTGCCTGTCGCTTTCAGAGGCAGCCGTAGTGGGGGCATCCATCGCGGCGAGTTCGCGGTCGTCGGCCTCGACGCTGCCGGGCAGATGACCATGCAGTGGCACGGCCGAGGCCGACACATCGCCACGACCCAGCTCACCCGCACCGACACCGACGGGGTCATCCACATCAACCACACCGACCTGGACATCCACCACAACCAAGGCAAGCTCACCTACAACGACATCGAGCTCACCCACAACAGCGTCCTGCTGCCCGACGGCACCCGGCTGGTCACGGTCGACGGCCAGCTCGCCGTCCTCAAAGACGGCAACGCCGACCTGATCCCGCCCGACGGGAGTGTCCGCATCGATCTGGCTGACCACAGTATCGAGGCCACCGCTCCCGCCCCGCCGGGCGATGGGCCGGTGCCGGGGGACGCGGACGATGCGGAAGCTAATGCCGACATGGTTGATGCACTGGACCGGCTCAGCACGTTTGAGAAGGGCGAAGCTCTCGACCGGGCCATTGCGCAGTTGGCGGCCCACGAACAGATCGTGGAGACCATCCAAAGCCAGCTCGATCAGGGCGAGCGAACCTTCGGCTGGACGCACCGGGCGGTGCGGGTGCTCGCGGCCAACGGTGACGACGCCGCCCGCGACCTGCTCTTTGCCCTCGCGATGGGTAGGCACGGGGTCACAAACCCGAACCTGCAACGCTGGGCCGGCACCCATCTGCTGGAGGACGATCCATCCCGGGCCGCCGCGATGCTGGATTCCGACAACCCGCTGGTGGATAACGCCGCGCTCCAGGCGTTGGTCGGCCAACCGCTGGACCAGGCCCTGCACGACAAAGTCAAGACCCACCTCACCTCCGACACGGCGATGGTGCGCTGGACAGCGGCATACATCCTGGCAAACGACCCTTCGGGTGATTTCATCACACCCAGCGCGGACGCGATCATCCAGGCGATCGACCGGGTGGCCGAGCTTCAGGACGCCGACGCGGTGTACACCAGCGCCCCGCAGTGGACGGTCGGCGAGAAGAACTATGCGTACCTGCACTCACGACTGGCGATGATGGACCTACCCATCGATGAACTGCGGGAGCGAGCGGAAGCAGCGCGGGGCAGGACGCGGGATGTGATCCAACTGGCCGCGGCGTCGGGTGGTGACGAGGCGATGCGGGGCGCGGTGCTTGCGCTGATCGAGGACGATGATGCGGGCATGCTCCGTGTCAACGCGATCCACACCCTGCGGCTGATCGGGACAGAGGCCGACCTGCCGCTGCTCGACCGGCTCGCCGAGCACGACACGATGCGGCGGGAGACCCCGCGCGTCGCCCCGCCCGACGTCCGCCTCAACGCCCACCTGCTCTACCCCGTGCGTGTCGCGGCGAAGGATGCGGCAACGACGATCCGTCAGAGGCTTGAGCATCAACCGCCCGCCCCCGCCCCGCCGGACGAGGGGCTGGTGCCGGGGAATGCGGATGATGTGGACACCCCGGGCAACACGGAGGACGCTCCCGATGCGGCCGGCGACGGCGACAATGGCGCACGCGGCCAGGCCGAGGAGTTCGGCGAAGCGATGGCGACGGCGATCCGTGAGCTGGACGCCGAGGCGCTCAGCGCGTTGCTCGAGCGCGGTGCCGACCCGAATGCCGCGTTGCCCAACGGGCTGCTGCCGCTACACGCGGTGGTGAGTGCGCGGGACCGCGCGGGGGCTTGGGCCGACCCGGCGTATGACGGCGAGCTGAACGACAAGGCCGTGGCCTGCGCCAGCCTGCTGGTCGAAGCCGGGGCCGACCCGTGGGGGCGTATGATCGCCCGGGGCTCCGACGGGGCGTGGTGGTACGACATGGAGCAGCCCGCGCTCGACACGATCACCCCGGGCAACATGCGTGAGAAGCCGCTGTACGCCTACCTCGAGGGGCTGATGCAGCCGAGGATCGTGGAGCTTCGCCGGGAGGTGCATACGGCCTTACACGCGTTCATTCAGGCCGCGATAGACGACGATATCGAGGCGATGCTGGCCACCGCCACGCCGGTCTGGCCGAGCCACCGCAACTACTTCCCGCAGTTCATGGCGGCAAAAGCCGAGGACTACCGCGAGACCTTGGAAATGCCCACCGGGGATCGGGCGTTCGTCCTGCCCGTCGGAACCGATTGGGTCCGGGAGCAAGCGGCGGGCGTCTTGCTCCGCAATCGGGATGGGGCCGAGAAGCCCTACACTTTGTTCCTCCTGATCCAGGATGGCAACGCATGGCGGGTGATCAACTCCGGAGTAACCGAGAGTGAAGATGTCGTTTCTTCTGTCTGGAACCTGCATGGCCAATTCCGGCTGATCCACTACTTCCGCTTCGCCGCGTCGGGACAGGCCCCGCCGCTCATGTCCGATTCATCAGGGCCGCAAGCGCTGCGAATCGGCGGCAGCGAAACCGCAGTGATTCGCCTAGACGACACCGACGAAATTGTCCTCAACTGGATGAGTGAAGACGCGATGAGTGCACAGACCTACCTCGGCCGGCCCGACGCCGAGGGCGTCGTCCACATCCAACCCGGCGCGCACAGCGCCCTCCAACACCTTGAAGCGGTCTGCGGCGGCCTGCATCTCACCCACGACACCGTCACCCTGCCCGACAACGCAACGCTGCAAGTCGATGACGCGGGTCGGCTGATGTTGCGTCAGGGCGAGACGGTCCGGGTGCTCGAACCCGACGAATGCGTGCAGGTCTCGCTGGATGAAGGTAGCTACTTGATCAGCCCCGACGTTGAGATAGGTACGATGGAGCCGATTGCGGAGTAGACTCGGCGAAGCCGCCGTCTGGGACCGGCTTCTACTTTCACAGAAAAGCACCTCGCATGAAACGATCCACCTCGCTATTCCCCCTCGTCCTATTCGCTGTAACACTCGCCGGCTGTGCAAACAGCCGCTGGCAGGTGGTCCCGCTCGACTACGAGTTTTCGGAAGAACAGACCCAAGGCGACACAAACACACAGAATGAACTTCGGTATCAGAACGCCGTCTTGTTCAATCCAGAAACAGGCGAGGCCGTCTTCCTCGATACTTATCGAAACAACTGGCTCCCGTACGCACCTGCGGGTCACAACGACTGAGTCAAACTCAAGTGGACCGCGATGAATACCAAACTCCTTCTCATCTTCACCTGCGTCACTTTCTCCCTCGGCTGCGCGCATCGGCCATCCGTTTCATGCCCCGACACGCGCATCATCGCCATCAATAGGCAGCACCTCGCTGCAGGCGACCTCCGGCAGAACGTCGTGGTTCGCGACGGCGACGTGATCCGCGTAAGCCAGAGACCGCTCTACGAGCCCCACGAACTCTCTCCGCTACGCGACAGCGACTACCGCGCCTCGGCCTATGCCCTGCGCCCCGGCGATATCGTCACGGTCACGGTCTTCGAGTTGGAGACGCCCAACGTCGATCACATCCAGACCCTGCGGATCAACGACGCCGGAGACCTCCGGCTGTACAAGCTCGGCCCCGTTCAGGCGGCGGGCTTGACTCGGTACGAGTTCGAAAATCGGATCCGCGAACAGCTCGAAGCAGACGGCACGCTACACAGCGCCACCGTCTCGGTCTTGGTCAACTCCGGGTTCGGGCAGTACACAGTTAAAGGGTTCCCCTCCAGCCGCAGCGGTGCCCACCCGCCGGGCACTTGCCACCTCCCGCGCCAAGACACACGGCTCTTACAAGCTATCCAGCAGTTCGGTGGCTTCCCAGACTCCTACGCGTATGTCTACCTCGTCCGCCCCCAGCCCGAGCCAGAGTTCATGCCCTTGCCGGGGGCGGTATCGGACACCGTGATCGGCGACTAGGCACGGTCGACATGTCCCCCTGCTGGCACATCCTTATCTAAACGGCACGTGTAGAAAGAAAAGCTTGACCGTCGAGCCTCGGCCGATATGATGACATCTGTAATCGTTTACAGATGTCATCGGACCTGCCATGCCGACACCCCCCGCCCTCTCCGACACCGAATGGGACGTGATGAACGTGGTCTGGGACCGGCACCCGGTCACCGCCGCCGATGTCATCGAGGCGCTGCCCAACCGCTCGGCCCAGACGGTCAAGACCCTGCTTAACCGCCTCTTACACAAGGGGGCGCTGTGCTACGAGACCGAGGGCAAGCGGTACCGCTATCGCCCGGCCGTGACGCGCGAGCGTTGCCTGCGGCAGGCGAGCAAGTCGTTCATCACACACGTCTTCTCGGGCGACCCCGGCTCGCTGGTCAGCCACCTGATCGAGCACCACAGACTGACCGAGGACGACCTCGCGGCCCTACGCGACCAGCTTGATGAAGCGAAAAAGCCTGGCAGGAAACGCCGACGATGACCGATGCACTGCCCGCTATCGTGATGCGTTACCTGCTGACCACCGGGCTCCAGGCGGCGGCCCTGGCGGTTGTGATCTGGATCACCCTGCTCGTCTTCCGGGGGCGGGTCGCGCCGCACTGGCGGCATCGGCTGTGGTGGCTGGTCGTACTCCGCCTCGCGGTCCCCATACTCCCGGCTAGTCCGCTGAGTCTATACCAGTGGCTGCCCGGCTTGTCCGCCGCACAACCTGCGGGCGCGGCCGCCACCTCACCAAGCGAAGACATAGCCAAGCGCGCAGTACAACCCGAACCGTCGCAACCACGTTCCGTAGAAACCGATACACAGGACACGCCGGCCGAGCCGAACATGGCTCTCTCCGAATCATTGGCTAGCCCAACACAAGAGGTGGAACGAGGCGCACCCGAGCTTGCAAGCCGCTCCGCCGCCGAGATCACAGCGCTCCCGCAAATAGAACCCCCGACGCCTGAAACCGGGCTGACCACGCCAGATGCGGTGAATACGCCGACACCCTGGGCCTCGGCCTGGATCGTGGCGCTGTTAGTTTGGCTCGCAGGCGCGGCGCTGCTGATCGCACGTACCTTGATGGGTTGGTCGGCACTGCTACGGCGGGTCAGGCGAGACACGCGCCCGGCCACAACGCGCACGACCCGGCTGCTTGAAGAGCAGGCCCGAATACTCGGCGTACGACCGGTGCCGACACCGATCGAGACCACGGCCGTCGCCGGGCCGACACTCCTGGGCGTCTTCCGCCCGACGCTACTCCTACCCCCGGGGTTGGCCGACGCGCTAGACAACGCGGCGCTTGGGCTCATCTTCCGCCACGAACTCTACCACCAGCGCGGGCGAGACAACCTAGCCAACTGGTTGCTCACGCTGCTACGGGCCTTGCACTGGTTCAACCCGCTGGCGTGGTGGGCCATCGCGCAGCTGCGGACGCAGCGCGAGCTAGCGCGAGACTCGCAGACGCTTGACAACGAGTCCCCTGACCACGGCCCGGCCCAATACGCCGACGCGTTACTCGCCGTCGTCCGCTTCGCCGTTGAACAGCCCCCCGGCGCATCTCACCCCTCCCCCGTCACCAGCGCCGCCGTGCGCGACCGCAAACACCTCGCCCGGAGACTCGCCATGATCTGCACTGCCCGCCGTTATCGTTTTGCTGACACCGTGTTTGCATGCGCATTGCTCATCGTGCTGGCAGTCACAGGATTGACCGCCGTCCAAGCCCAAGGCCCAGCCGACACCGATTCGGCAAACCTTGATGCGGGCACTGATTCGACACCAAACGCCACGACCCAAGACACACCTACGCCACGGGAAGAAACACCCGAGCCCGTGATCGATGAAGCTACACGCCTTTCTCGGCAGGTCGTCAGACTCGCCGATTGGGAAAACATCCCCTTCGAAGAGGCCATCGCACAACTCGAAACGCAGATCGGGATGCCCATCACGTTTGATCCGATGTTCGCGGATGCAATCAACGCGATGGATGTGTTGCCTACGATCTCGCTCCGATGGTCCCGTGCACCGCTGGGCCATGTACTCACACGTCTCTTGGAAGGCGTATTTCGCGACGATTTCCGAGACATGATCCCGCCCGTCAAGCAGGTTTACTCCATTCAAGACGGTGCCCTGCACTTTGGGTTCGCCGCCTCCGAAATCCGCGTCTACGACATCCGCGACCTGATCTGCCCCGCCCCGGCCGATGTCACCCAAGCGCCTCGCACCGAGGAGGAAACCCAAGCGGTTAGGCAAGAATACTTGCAACAGGTGCGCGGCCTTATCCTTGAGACGGTCGGTAAACCGGCCCACTGGTTCGAAGAATACGCTGACACCGACTTCGGCGGCACGATCCGCGAACTCAACGGCAACCTCATCATCACCACCACCCCCGAGAACCACCGGACCATCCTCGCGTTATTGGGAGCATTGCGAGAATCACGCGGCCTGATGATTACGTATGAGTCTCAACTTTTCTTGCTGGATACCGATACTTTTGTCGAGATATTCTCGGAAGATATCCACATTCCAAGGTGGGGTTCCGATGACTTCCATGCGGTACACGAAGAGCGTTTGCATGGCCAACGATTTATTGAACACGATGATGGGTCAAGAGAGCCGCTTGCGACCAGGACACCCTCAGGTTTCATCGGAACGACATGGATTACCGATGAGCAGCGCGACGCACTTGCCCAACGTGTCGATGATTCGCAACGTCCCGACCATGCAGTTAATCTCCCGCGCATCACGGACTTCAATGGACGGCAATCCTGGGTCATGATCGCGCAGCAGGTGTCCTACATCTCTTCGATCGAACGCATTGTGGACACCGACAAACTCGAACCGACGCTATCGGTCACGCAATATGGCACGCTGCTCCTCCTCGAAGGCACGCTGTCCGCCGATCGCGAATATGTCACCCTGCGGATTGAACTCGAAGCCGCAGCGATGATTGGCACGCCGATCATCTTGCCCCTTGAGGGCGACACGGCAAACGGCTTTACGGAAGTCCCACAGATCGATCGTGTCAGGATGAATACGACAGTAGCCATGCCCAAAAATGAATGGCTTATCTTGGTCGGCCCCATGATCACAGGCGACATTGGCGTGGACGACGACCCCGCCGACTACACCGACACCCGGCGGGTGGTGCTACTCATCAAGCCCACCATTATCGAACTGGCGCAGCAGGAGATCGACGTGGAAGATGCTGCTGTGGATATCGGTCGAGTTGCTGAGTAATCGCAACGTGACTGCTAAGAAACCCCAGCCAACCGGTAGCTCGTACTCCGGCCGCCGCCGGGGTTCTTGGTCAGGATGCCACGATCAACCAGCTCACGGATATCGCGGAGCGCGGTATCGCTGGAGCACTTGGCCAGCTTCGCGTACTTGGACGTCGTCAGGTGCCCCTGGAAGTTGTCGAGCATCCGGTTGATGACACGGCGCTGCCGATCGTTGACCGGCTGCTGATTGACCTGCTGCCAGATCGCGGCCTTCTGCAAGACCACTTGCAGCGATCGATCGGCCGCTTCCAGCGTTCTGCCGAGGCAATCCAGGAACCAGGCCAGCCAGGCGGTGATGTCCAGCGACCCTCTCTGTGATGATTCGAGCTGCTGGTAGTAGGCCTTCCGCCGGGCCTCGATCCCCGACGACATGCTGTAGAAGCGTTCCTTCGTGCCGTCGGCCTGGGCGAGCGCCATGTCGGCGATCGCCCGGGCGATGCGGCCGTTGCCGTCGTCGAACGGGTGGATCGTGACGAACCAGAAGTGCGCTACGGCGGCCTTCAACACTGGGTCGATACTCGGCGGCGACTCGAACCACGTCAGGAACCGCTCCATCTCCTCGGGGACACGCTGTGCGTCCGGGGCTTGGTAGTGGACACGCTCCTTGCCGATCGGGCCTGAGACGACCTGCATCGGCCCGGCCTCACCGGTCCGCCAACCCCCCACCGTGATCCGGAACATGCCGCTACGGCCGGTCGGGAACAACGCGGCGTGCCAGCCGAACAGCCGTTCAGCGGTCAGCGGCTGATGGAAGTTCCGGGTCGCATCGAGCATCATCTCGACCACGCCATCCACCGCCCTGCCCGGGGTTGGCAGGCCCGCAACATCCAGGCCGAGTTTGCGGGCGATCGACGAGCGGACTTCATCGATGCTCAGATGTTCGCCCTCGATCGCGGAGGACTTGACCACCTCCTCGGTCAGGATCGACAGGCCGGCCTCGGCCTGGAGGTCAAAACCCAGGGCCTCCATCTTCCCGAGGTGCCTCCCCTGCTGGTGCCGGACCGCCGCGAGCGGTTCAGCGAGGGCCTCGCGATCCCACCTGAGGGCCGGCCAATCGGGTTTTTCGTGGATATAGGCCATATTCAACGCACTTTCTGCGGTGATTATATCGGCTATTTACCGCAACACCGTGATCCGCGCTGGAGCGCTATAACGGGGACTGTGTATTGCCAAGAATCAGGACGTTGGGCAGGTGCTCAGGCCAACACGATGCCCGCGACGCCGCTCGCCAATCAACTATCACGATCAGGGGGACTCGCGACAACTCTCAATCAATGCCAGGATCGCACGCTGGATGGCTGGCGGGAGTGAGTCGAGCCGGACCACCGTTTCCTGGGCTTCGCGGACATTCGAGAGGTCGATGACGGTGCGTGCGTCGGATTCTGCGTCGCCCCAGACATTTTCTGTTGTTTTCCCCGTGTTTTTTGATGTTGTTCGAGTCCAGTAGCGGCTATTGGCTACGTCCTCAAGCGGCGGCGGTGTGGGCAGCGCGGATCACATCCGCGATCTCTGCTGCGATCTCGTCCACGGTGTGGGTCGCGGTACTCCGAGCGAGCTTGTCAGCGAGCGACGGGCTGTAGGTCATCACCTCCTGCTTGGAGACGTTGTGCCAGACCGGCAGGAGGACCTGATCTCCGCCCAAGGCCCGCGTCACCAGACCGTCCAACTCGTACTCAGGCCAGCCCTTACCGAAGAAGGCTTGGGACAACACCACGACGCCGAACCGGCTGTTGGTGATGCCCTTGTCGATCGTCTTTCGGAGGCTGGAACCGATCCGCAACTCGAACTCGTCGTACCAGACCTCAAGGCCCTGCTGGCGCAGCGCCTCGGCCAAGGGGCGTACCACGTCGTCCTTGCCCTCCGAGGCGTGCGACACGAACACATCGTAGGCCTTGTCCTCGTCCACCGCCGCGTCCAGCGGCAGGTCATGCACCAACGAGGGCATTGAGGCAAGTGGGCGCTCTTGCAGCGGCGGCAACTCGCTCGGCAGGACACGGACGCTCGATCGCGTGGTTCCGCGTAGGCCTTGCATGTCCACCGTGACGTACCAATGCCCGGAACTCGGCACCGCGATGTGCGCCGGGCTGCGCTGCATCAGACCGCCGTGATAGCGGTGCTGGCGGCCGTTTCGGTAGGCCGACAGGTTGGAGCTGTCCATGAGTCGGACGTTCGCGGCGTTGCCGGAGAGGGTGACCTCCACGATCTGTCCGCGGTCGAGGTGTCCCAGGTCGTACTTGTTGAACTGCATGGCGTTGCTCCTTGTCTAGGGCCGGACCGGTACCTCGATCACGGGGTTGAGGGGCTGGAGTTGGGCCCGGTACGCGCGGACCACGCGGTCGTAGAGGTCCTTCACCTTCGGCGCTTCGACTGTGATGACCAGGGCATACCGGATTTTGCGCGGGGCCGCGTCGTTGTGGCCTTCCGACCGCGCGTTGTAGTGGATGTCGAACACGGGCCGGTCGAGTCCCGAGGCCCGCTTGCGGCGTTTGCGGTGCAGACACGTCTCCCACTTGTGGGCGTCGCGCCGCAGCTCCTGCTCGGTCGGGTAGAGGTCGGCGGGCTTGAAGAACTGGGCGGATTTCGGGTGCACCGCGTCCTCGTTGCTGAACATCGTCTGGTTGGGGCGGAACACGATTTCCAGTCCGCTGCGCGTGTAGTTGCCCGGGTGCTCGGGATCGACCTCGGTGGCGAAGCAGAAGGTCGCGGTGATGGTGACGTCCCCGGTGATCCCATCGGCCGGCATCGGGATACGGATACGTCGGTATTTCGACGCGGTGATCTCGTCCTGGTACACGATGCGCGCACAACCGTCCGGGCAGACCACCAGGTCGTCGAGCGAACCGGGCAGCCGCCCCCACCCCACTTCATCACGGACGTGACCGCCCTCTTCCGTCGCATGAACCAGCAGCGCTTTGATCGCCAGTGGGCTGAGCACGTTGCCAAAGTGGGCCCGGACCCCCGCTGCCGAACGCAGCACCAACGGCGCCGCGAAGCTGGTGCCCGCCGTGGTGATGATCTGTCCCGGATTGCCGGGCGCGCAGACCCAGAATGGGTCGTGTGTGCTGCCGCCGAAGGCGATCAGGTCGGGCTTGACGATGCCGGGCGACCGGCCCGGCCCGCGCGAGCTGTACGGGGCGCGGTTCCACTCGCCAATGCGGCGGTCGAAGGCCCCCACGGTGAGCCCGTTCACACAGTCCGACGGGACCTGGACACGCCACGGCTGGACCGGGTAGTTGTCGGGTTGCTCGCCGGTGTTGCCCGCGGCGATGGTGGCCACCGCCCCGCCGTCGCCGAGTTTCTCGTCGAGGACCGCCGTCCAGGCGTGCACGTCGTCGTCGTCCACCGGCAGCGTCGGGCCAATGCTGAGGTTGTAGAACTGGTACGGGGTCGCGTCGAGCACGGCCGTGATCCGCTCCAGGACTTCGTAGAGCTCGAACGGATCGTTCTGGGAGTCGGTGTCGAGGACCCGGTAGTGATCGACACGGCTGTACGGCCGATCGAGGCCGGGCGTGTCGGCCGAGCCGAAGAGCACGGCGGACGTTACCGCCTCGCCGTGCCAGAGCAGGTCGGGGTGCGAAGGCCCGACGCCCGGCGCATCGAAGGCGTCCGCCCAGGCGGTCAACGGGCTGTTGTCGGGGAGGCCGCCGTCGAAGACGGCGACTCGGAGCGTGGGGTCCAGAGCGTCACCGGCCGGGAGTTCGATCGCCCTCGGCCCCGGCAGGTTTCCCCGGAGGATCGGCTGGGTGGTGCGCAAGCGCGGCATCTCGCGCAGCACGCGGAGGAAGGAGAAGCGTGCGATGTCCTCGGCGCGTTCGGCCGGGGCCATCATCCGAAGGAAGCACAGACGGCCCGCGAAAAAGAGCCGTTCGAAGTCCGGGTCCAGCTCCCACTGCGCCAGGTAGTCACGGAAGCCCTGGAGGATGAAGCGATCGCTCATGCCCTCTCCCGCGTGCAAAACGATTTCGAGCGGCACCCGCCCCTGTTCATCGGGTAGCGGCTTGATACGCTCCGATGGGTCGATCCCCCGCACCGCCTCGAAGGCGGTCAGGTGCTTGGCCCCAGGCGTGGCTTCGGTCCACTGAGGCAGCTCACGGGCCAGTCGGTCAAACGACGAACGGGCACCCGCGACGAACAACTCGGTGGTCACCGCCTCCTCCGGCTTGCGCGGATCACCCTTGGCCGACGGGCTGCGTTTGCTCGGCGTGATGGTGCGGGATCGGCTGCCCACGGCCCGCAGCCCCGACGCCTGGAAGAAGCCGCCGGGGTAATAGCTCTTAGCGTAGTACTCGGGGTGAAGAAGGAACGAGGCGACGGACTGTCCCTGGGGGCAGGCTGCTTCGGGCAGCGCGTTGAGCGACTCGGCGGTTCGGGTGAGCATCACGGTCATTCGCTCGCGCGCCTCGTCGAACAGATATGGCGGACGCTTCTCACCTCCGCCCGGCGTCCCGGCTACCGGCTCGGTGAGCCGCTCCCCGAACCCCAACAGATAGTTGCGTTGCTTGGCCATGACTTAGGTCTCCAAGGTCTCCCGATCGCGTTTTCGGATCGTGTCCCGGCTCACACCCGTGAGGTCACTGGCCATACGCTGCGAGAGGCCCGCGTCCCGGATCAACGCTATCGCGAGTTCCTGGCGATCTTGTCGTTCAAGCCCGAGCGCCGCCTCGTGGACGAGTTCGGTCAGCGCCGGATCAAAACCGTCTTCACGCAGCGCCGCCTGGCGCAACGCGCGCCGCACGCGTTGGGCCGCGTCGCTGAACGACTCACCCTCCAACGCGATGCCGAGCACCTCGGGCCAGTGGTCACGCGCCTCACCGTCGAGCAGGTCGCGGCAGACCTGGGCCAGGTGGTTTCGGCCGGGGAGCTTGAAGTCCACGACCACTTCGAAGCGCCGCCACACTGCGGGGTCCAGCAGATCGGGGTGGTTGGTCGCGGCCAGCAGTAACCCGGTGGCGGGCCACTCGTCGATTTCCTGGAGCAGGACCGTGACCAGCCGCTTGAGTTCCCCGATCTCGGTCACGTCGTCGCGTCGCTTGGCCACGGCGTCCAGCTCATCGAGCAGCAGCACACAGTCGTGGTCACGGGCATAATCCAGGACCACGCGGACGTTGTTGCCCGTCCGGCCCAGGAAGCTGCTCATCACCGCGGACAGGTCGAGCGTGGCGAGCGGCCGCCCCAGCTCCCGCGCAATCCACTTGGCCGAGAATGTCTTGCCCACGCCGGGTGGGCCGGTAAACAAAACGGTACGCGTCGGGTCGATGCCCGCGGCGCTGAGGCGTTCGATGCCCCGCTGCTCCTCCACAATCTGCCGGAGCTTGGCCCAGGTCGCGTCGTCGTGGACCGGCTCGGTCTCCAACACCGGGTTCTCGGCCAGACGCAGCAGCGGCAGACGCGAATCAGAATCCACCGGCAGCCCCTCGGGCTCGGCGCGACGGGCTGGCGACCCTTTAAGTGGGGTCTTTCGCAGCAGATCCGTCAGGTCCCGAGCGAACTGCTCATCACTGGCCTTGTACCGCCGGGCGAGCTTGCGAACGAGCACCTGCAAGTCCTGGGGACGGCCACTGAGCGCGACCCGCGCCAAATGGAACAAATCTTCCCGTAATGTTTTTTGTTCGCCCGTTGTAGCCATGTGTGCCTCTCTAATATCGTATTTTATGGTAGCATTGAGTGGACTAATTTCCAACTCATATCGTCATATTAGTCCATTTCCTCCAAGATTGCCACCGCCCTTCCGCCGCGGCGCGTCCTCTTTCGGCTGATACGCGGCGTGGGCGGCGTTCCACCGGTCGCGGGCCAGCCCTTGGCCTGCCTCGCGATCGTGAGCGGATCGACACCGCGGTGTTTCTGGGAAGCAGTTCAGCCCCGAACATCACTTACTTTCCATCCTCGCACGATTGCTTGCTGGGAGTTTATTGGTCGATGGACATCTTCCGACGGATTCGTCGCCAATCTGAGCTACCATCCCAGCGCCTGAGGGGGCCTCAGATCCATCAACTACTCAAACCCGACTCATGCTGGATGTTCCGAAATTCACCTCCACATCCTCCCGCCATCCCATTCTCAAGCCGCACTATGGAGAAGGCCATTACTAGCCGCTGAGGCCAGAAAAAGTTCTAATGGTGTCCTGATGTCTCCGCTTCACAATCCATGCGATCTGTAAGGGCCTGGCACAGCACCACTTGTGCCAGGCCCTGTCAGTTGGGATTCATCCACCCGCTCCACAGCCGTACGCCCAACGCATGCCGTGCTACGCCTCGTCCTGCCAAACATCTACCCGGCGACTGAATCGGGCATAGCGGCGATCGTAGATCTCATGCAGTGCCGGATCAGGAGTCCAGCACTGTTCGTCCCCGGCGGCCTGTGATTTCGCGTACTCGGCCAGCGTCTGCGACCCCTTGCCAGACTGCTGCTGAACCATGTAGCCCGCAAGGATCGCCGCCCCCTTCGCCGAGCCTTCCTCATCGCCGGCTCGCGCGACGACGGGTACGCCAAGGATGTCGGCGTAGAGCTGGGGCGCAAAGCCGCCCTTGCTCTTGAGCACCCCGCCGCTCAGGATAACCCGCCTGACCGGCCCGGTGTGTGGGCGCAGTTGTTCAAGGCCATAGCGGAGCGTGAACGCGGGGGCTTCGAGCAGCAACCGTGCCATCAGCCCCGGGTTGCCGAGTAGATCAAGCGACGCATCCGCCAGTGTCGCCCTTGCGCGGGGGAGCTTGACGACGTTTTCGCCTTGAAAAAAGGGCCAAAGCAAGGCCCCGTCGGCATCCGGCCCAGACTGCATCGCCAAATCCGTCAGGTCGTCGGCCACGCGCGTAAACGACTTCCCGGACAGCCCCGCCAATCCCGACACGTACTGCGCGAAGCCGACCGTGCCGTTGCGGACACAGACCATGAACATCGTCAGCCGATCGGGTGTTGCCAGGACGTTGACCGACTCGTCCTGCGCGATGTAGTCCGCGGTCGCGGGCAGGTTGCCGGTCAACGATGTCCCTGCGGAGAGCGCGAGCTCCATCTCCTGCGCCGCGGCGACAACGAGTACCGACTGCTGATCGCCTTCCGGTGCGGCGACGGGCGTGCCGACCGGGAGCCCGCCGAGCAGTCGGCTGCCGGCAGCAGTAAGCCGACCCGCGACTTCGCCGGCCTGTACGACACGCGGGACAAGGTGTTCGAGCGGCGTAAACTTGTGGCCCGCCAGCGCGTCGATTTTCCGGAGCTTCTCCCGATCGATCTGGCCTTGCGCATCGAGCCTGCCGAACATGCCCGACGCGTCGCCGGGGCCGAGCACCCACTCCCCGGTCAGGTCGTGGACAATCGAGCCGGAGGTCACGGTGACACCTGCGGCTTTGCGCCACGCGTCCGGGTCGCTCTGCATCCGCGCCAGGATATGACAGCCGGTCCACCGCGCGGGCATGTGCTCCCCCAGCGCTTCGGATAGCTGCTTGGACTGCGCGACACCGCGTGGATCGTTCCAGAGGTCGCAGCCAAAGGGCTTGTTGCCCGCCGCGTCTTGACGGACCATGCAGTGCATGTGGCCCGTGACGCCGATGCCCGCGACGCGTTCGATCTCGCCCCGGCCGCGCCCCTGCACATCGCCGCGCAGCTTCACCATCGCGACGCGGATCGCGTCGGACCAGTAGTGCGCAGAGTGTTCGAGCTCCCCATCGGCAAGGCCCGGCACACAGTCGTGCTCATACGCCTGCTCCCCAACACCGAGCAGCGTGCACGTCTTCGAGCACCAGAGGATGAGCGAAACACCCTGGGTCCCGGCGTCGATCGCGAGGAGTTCGTTTCCGGTGAGCATGAGCGGCCTTGGGATGAGTCCGTCCCCTGCGCTGCACGGGGCCGGCCAGTGGCGGTGTAAAGAAACGCATTGCCGATCGCGGCGTTGTGTTTCGGCGTCCTTCGTGGTTCAATAGCGGGATGAATCTTACCGCGACCGTGATGCAAACGGACCTGCCCCTGCCTAACAAGCGTGTGGGTAAGGTGCGCGACGTCTACGACTGCACGCTCAAGGACGGGCGCGATGCGATCCTCCTTGTTGCGACCGACCGCATCAGCGCATTCGACGTCGTGATGCCCAACGGTGTCCCGGGCAAAGGCGTCGTGCTCACCCAACTCAGCGGCTTCTGGTTCGACATGATCCGACGCGAGCTCGGCGACGCCGTCTCGACACACGTCCTCTCGACCGACCCGGGCGACATCGCCGGCCTTTCGGACGACGAAGCCGCTCGTCTGCGTGGCCGAGTGATGATCGGCCGACGCACAAACGTCATCCCCATCGAGTGTGTCGCCCGTGGCTACCTCGCGGGGTCGGGGTGGAAGGAGTACCAGCAATCGCAAACGGTCTGCGGCGTCTCGCTCCCGGCAGGGCTGACGCAGTGTGCCAAACTCCCCGATCCGATCTTCACCCCCGCGACCAAAGCCGAGATGGGTGAGCATGACGAGAACATCCCATTCGAGCGCGCTTGCGAGATCGCGGGCGAGCCGTTGATGACGACGCTCCGCGACCTGACACTACGCATCTATACGATGGCCCACGACTACGCCGCGAAGCGTGGCATCGTCTTAGCCGACACCAAGTTTGAATTCGGCCTGCCTCTTGATGGTGCTTCGACGCCGATCCTGATCGACGAAGTCCTCACGCCCGACAGTTCGCGCTTTTGGCCGGCCGCTTCGTACGCCGCGGGGCGCGACCAGGACAGCTACGACAAGCAGTACGTGCGCAACTACCTGGAGACCCTTGTCGCCGATGGCGCATGGGGCAAGCAAGCGCCGGGGCCACTACTCCCCGACAGCGTCCTGGACAACACGCGCAAAAAATACGACGAAGCCTTTGAACAACTCACGGGCCATGCGTTAGACTATTCGGTGTCGACTTAGCATCGACCCACAACCCGCCGCCACACTCGGCGTCCTTGATGCCGAGTACTGGAAAACCGCTGTCGCGCCACGCCAGCGGTTTTCTTTTTCATACGCCACACGCACGACGCACGCACAAGCCGTCGCCGCGCACAATACACCGCGGCCATTGTCGCGCCCCGGGTCGAGGCGTACAGTAGTGGCATGACAACGCACACCGCGACCAACTCGGCCGGGACACAGCGCGGGACACAAATCGTCGTCGCCCTCGCGGCCTTCACGCTCCTTAGCTGCTGGGGGCTCGCCTCCATGACCGGCTCCTTGGCCATCTACGCCGCAGGATGGGTGGCGGGTGTCGGCGGCGCCGCCGCGACAGCGCAGCTCTACCGCCTCTGGACCACAGGCAAGCCCGGCCTCCAACAACGCACACAGACCATGACCCTCGGGCTCGTCGGCTGGCTTATCGTCATCGGCACGGGCATGACGCTGTTCCGCGCCGCAAGCTCGATCTTCGTCGAAGCCGAACTCGTCTCGCTCAACTGGGCCGTCTGGCTCATCCCGATTGTCGCTCTCGTTTCAGCGCTCGCCTGGGGCGTCGCAAGACAGGCGGGCAAGGCGAACCATAGCGCCGCCTTGCAACAGCACGCACCGCAGCACCTCGCCACCCTCGCCGCCCTGCTCATCGCCGAGGCCGCCGTGGTCTATGCGAATATGACGGACGGCGGGCGCTGGGCCGACGTCCTCGCCGCCGTCTTCGCGATCCTCGGCGGCATGGCGTGGAGTTGGCTCCGCCTCTGGAAGCGCATCGGCAAGGCAGACGACGACGCCACGCATGAGCACGACGTCGACCCCAGCCTCAGCACCCAGGTCCGCGCCGTCCTCGACACCGCACAAGCCGAAGGCCAACTGGCCGCCTACGACCGCCTCGCCATCGAGCCCAGCCCGGCCGGCACGCGCATTACCGTCCGGCTCCACCTCGCCCCCGACCTCTCCCTCGCGCAAGCCCGCGACGCCGCCCGACCCATCGAACGCTCGATCGAAAACCTCCTCCCCGCCGGGACCATCGCCACCCTCCTCGAGCCCGCGATAGGCCAAACCGCACCCCAAGCCCCACCGCCAACACAACAAGACCCCGCAAACACTGAGCCGGACACGCCTCCCGACGCGTCTCCTTCACAACCGATGGAATCATGACGCAAGACGCCTTCGTTTCCAGGCTGTTTGCCGACGTTCATCCGCTCTGATAATGTCCCTGATCTGCGGCCACCCGCCGCAACCCACGCTACGGGGTGTAGCTCAGCTTGGTAGAGCGCTACGTTCGGGACGTAGAGGCCGCAGGTTCAAATCCTGTCACCCCGATTGCCTTCCTCTCTCACGCGTGCTGTGGCATCCAAAGCCCCGCCGCCACGCATCCGCCCAACACAGATAGCGTCAACCGTGGACGCCGCATGCGCACGCCTACACGAGCCCACCACTGTGTCGCTGCGCCAACGCGCTTCACCCCGTCTTGCCCCCGCACTAATCGAATCAATTGATCTACTCGACGCAGCGACAACACCGGGCGCGACCCATCACGTACCAGCGCATGGACAAGACCCTCCAAACCCTGGTCTTATCCACAATCGGCCGTTACGCAGAGAAAACATTTTGATGCGCGGGCCTGATTTTTTCTTACGAAATCTATAAACACAAGACTTACGACCGTGTCTCGGAACAAAATCTACACCTGTAGCGTTTTAACTCTTGCACGGCGGTCAAACGGACGATATGTTTTGCATCGCAATGTAACCACGGGCCCACGACGGGCCGGAGCTTAGACCGATGATGACCTCGCAGCACAATTTGAATCACGTCGAACCCGCCAAGGGTGTGACGCTGTGTGCTGCCGGGTTCGGTCACGTGGCGTTACATCCCTTCTCGGGCAAAGCCGACCAGGCCGGCGCGTATTCGGCAGGCATCTCAAGTATGCCGCTGGATACCCAGCCGGGTATCGGCCGAGCCAGGGGCTGGCTTGGGCACGACCTCAGCGTCGTCTCCCAACCCATCGCCCTACTCGCCTAACCCGGCGGACCGACCCACAACTCAGAACGAAACGATGCACGATGAGCATCAACCGCCTCGCGCGTCCACGGCCTTGTGGTGCAATCGGTAGCACGCCGCCCTTTCAAGGCGGAGCCTGCGGGTTCGAGTCCCGTCAAGGTCATCACGCATAGACACCGTAATACAAGCGTAAAAGCGACACGTATCACCCCCGGAGGAACACGTTTGAGACCGACCATTCAACCCACGCGATGTAGCTCAACGGCGGAGCAGGCCCTTCATACGGGACAGGATGCTGGTTCGAATCCAGCCATCGCGACCAACTAAACACAGCCGCCCGGCCATCGATGCCGGGGGCTGAGACCCGAAAGTGGCGCACCGCCTCGTGCGGGCAGGACGGTTCCGACCCGCCTGCGCGATCGGTGCGCCAACGACACCGCGTAGCTCAGCCGGCCAGAGCGCCTCTCTTACAAAGAGGATGTCGCAGGTTCGACCCCTGCCGTGGTGACTTGGAGCGTGTGTGCTAAGCACACGCAGACAGATCCTTGACAAGTGAAGAGCGGATTGATGTAAGAAACCCCCGGCCCCCGGAAGCTGGGATTCGCGCGACCTGAACAGGCGCGCGGCCCCATGCTTCCGGGGGCCGGGGAGACTGACCCGTAGCTCAGCGGCAGAGCGGTCGGCTGATAACCGACAGGCCGGAGGTTCAAATCCTCCCGGGTCAATTTCTTTGATTGAATGTATTAATCCCCATTGACGCCGGAGCTCGAAGGCAGAGCGCTCCCCTGTCCAGGGAGACGGTGCGGGTTCGATTCCCGTCGGCGTCGCTTCGGTATGGCAGGAGGTCTAACAGCCGTCGGCACACGCGTTTCGGGCGTAGGGTGGGTGGAGCGAGTCCGCGAGCGATACCCACCGCGATGAAACAAACCGGGTTGGCAGCACTCGGTGGGTATCGGCCGCGGACGGCCTCCACCCACCCTACTTGCTACGTTTCCTGAGTCCGTCCCGGCGGCTAAACATAGATTCAGATCCGGGATGCATCGTCCTATCGCCTCGGTAGCTCAATTTGGCAGAGCAGCGGTCTTGTAAACCGCAGGTTGCCGGTTCGAGGCCGGCCCGTGGCTTTCGTTTCAGTTTCATCGTGACCCGCGCGCACAAACACACCCCGCGGTCCAGCCGGATGGACGCCGGACTACGAATCCGGAGGGTGCAGGTTCGATTCCTGCCGGGGTGATTGGGGGACAGAGGTGTGAGGCCTGAGTGATGAGGCCTGAGTTGCCGCGAGAGACACGAGTGCTTACTGACTTGCTGCTCTCGCCAAGCATTCACGCCCCAGGCCTCAAGCCTCACCCCTTCCTGGGCCGTAGCTCAACCGGTAGAGCGGCCGGCTTTGAACCGGCAGGTTGTGGGTTCGAACCCCGCCGGCCCATTCGTCTTGTTGTTGTTTTCACATACACCGCCCCGTAGCTCAATGGAAGAGCGTCGGCCTCCGAAGCCGGAGCGTGCAAGTTCGAGTCTTGCCGGGGTGATTCGAGAGGGGCGTGAGGCTTGAGGGGGGGAGGCTTGAGTCTTGAGGAGTGAGTCCTGCGCAATGGGTCTTGTGTATTGAAAAGTGCGCGGCGCGCTGATTGGATTTCACGCCTCATCTCATAAGACTCAACGCTCAAGCCTCACCCCTCCTCATCTTTCGCCGCCGTACCCCAACGGCAGAGGGAGCCGTTTCAGAAACGGTCAAGGTGCAGGTTCGAATCCTGCCGGCGGTATTGCGAGTGGCTTGTGCGTCGTATCCGGTGGACAGCCGGCGGCCTACGGACGCCGGACCCGGTGCACCACAAACTCGCCAAGAATTCCGGCG